>CAYXMK010000042.1:0-13599 GCA_964465905.1 uncultured Ignavibacteriaceae bacterium
CCAACAAGGGTACGTAGGTAGGACAGTCATTCCTGACTGTCCATCCCGGCGGTCAAACAAGAATGTCTGACCTACCAACGAGGGTGCTGGGTAGGACAGTCATTCCTGACTGTCCATCCCGGCGGTCAAACAAGTCCCGAAGGGACGCTCCGCAGGAGTCCTTCGGACCTTCGGCAAATGCCTGCCCCTCGGAGGTCGTTCCTCAGACCAAAGAGGGGTCTGACCTACCATTGGTATCCCCTCACCCCTTCAATCCCGTCATGGTAATTCCCCGGACGAAGTACTTCTGTGCCAGGAGAAAGACGATCACAATCGGGATCATCACCACGACTGCGGCGGCCATCTGGTGCGGCCAGTCGGTGGCGTAGAGTGAGCTGAAGTTGGCGATCCCGATCTCCACCGTGCGCATGTCCGTCCGGTTGGTCACCAGCAACGGCCAGAGGAAATCCTTCCAGCTTCCCATGAAGGCAAAGATTGCCAGCGTCGCCAGGGCGGGCTTCGACAGCGGCAGAATCACTTTCCAGTAGATGGTAAGATCCGTCGCTCCATCCACCCGGGCGGCGTCCTCGAGATCCCGCGGAATGGTGAGGAAGAATTGACGGAGCAGAAAGATGCCCCACACGGACGAGAGGGTCGGCGTGAAGAGCGCCCAGTACGTGTTCATCCATCCGAACAGGCTGATGATCAGGAACGTCGGGATCACCGTGACAATGGCCGGAATCATCATCGTGCCGAGGTAGACCGCAAACAGCCGATCGCGCCACCGGAACTGCAGGCGGGCGAAGGCGTACGCCGCCATCGAGCAGAAGAGCAGCTGCCCGAGGACGGAAGCCCCGGCGACAATGAGGGAATTTAGGAAAAACCGGCCGAACGGCTGAAGCCGGAGCGCTTCAACGTAGTTTTCCCAGCGGACGTCGGAGGGGAGGAACTTCGGGGGGAATTGGTATACCTCGAGGTCCCCCATGACCGACGTGCTGACCATCCAGAGGAACGGCAGGAGCATGGTGCCTGCCGCCCCAAGGAGCGCCACGGTCAGCACGACAAGCCCGATTCGCCTGAAAGACGACGTGCGCATCTTCTTCTACCGGCGTGCTCTCCGCAGAACGTCCCAGACCTTTGGATCTTCGTGACCGAGCCGCCACACGGAGATTCCCCGGAAGGGGTATTTCTTCAGGAGGCGGAGTTTCGCCTCGAACGATCGGGCGTCTTCCAGGTAGAGATGCTCGTAGAGCCCTTCGTTCTCATAGAACGTTGAGTAAACCTGCTCTTTCTCGTTCCACATCCAGTCGGCACCGTAGCGCTCGGCCAGTCCGATTGCCTCTGCGTGATCCAGCCCCCTCCCCCATGCGTGCGCCTTGCCGTCCTCGTAGAACGGATGCCAGTAGTACGAGTAGAACGGGAGACCAAGGGAGATCTTCTCCGGAGGAACCTCTTTCAGGACAAACTGAATAACCTTCTCCATCCACGTCAGACCCGCGACCGGTCCCGGAGGCGTGCGGTGCGTGTGCTGGTCGTACGTCATGAGCGAGATGAAATCACCGATCTCCGCCAGCGCTTTGTAGTCATAGGCCCCCCGCCAGTACTCGTAGATCCATTTGTGGTAGGAGGTTGGGCCAACCTCATCACTGATGCGTGGTACCACCGCAATGCTGAGTGCAAGCTTGTGGCGGCGGAAGGCTTCGGCCGTCTCCCGGTAGAAGGCGGTAAAGGCATCGCGATCCGTGATATGGATGTTCTCGAAGTCGAATTGGAACCCGGCGTACCCGTGCGTCGTGCAGGCCGCGACCATAGAGTAAACGGCGCGGGCGCGGGCCGCGGAGTCCTGGAGGAAGGCATGGAACATCGTCCGGTCAAAATCCGGATTCATCACGAGCGGCATGACCTTGATCGTGTGCTTCTGTGCCAGTTCCATCACGCGACGGTCCACGGATCCCCACAGAATGCCGTTTTCATCCAGCCAGTAGGTCTGCGGGCCGATGATGTCGATCTGGTCGGCGTTGGCCTCGAAACTGCGGACACAGTCCTCCCGATCGACCATGTAGAACAAGGTTTCGAACCTCTGGCCGTAGGCAGCCGACGTGAGACAACCGGCGGCCACGACGAGCACGCAGAGCCGTTCTGCGATCCGGCAGCAGCTGCGAAGGTGCATGAGATCACCTCTGTTCATGTTCCACCATTCGTCCTCGAAGCCGTCAGTCACCAAACGACACCCCCAGCTCCCGCGCCGTGAGCATCATATCGGCATCGAGCGGCACGAGCTTCATCCGGTTCGTGGCCTGTTCCAGCGGCACATAGCGGACGGTGGGAGGATCCAGCGCCACCATGATGTCGTTCTGCCCCTCGGCAAGCGCCCGCACCGCCGCGGCGCCGAAGCGCAGCGAGAGGAGTCGGTCGAAGGTCGTGGGCGTTCCGCCCCGCAGGAGGTGTCCAAGGACGACGCAGCGGGTTTCTTTGCCTGTCTCCTCCTGGATTTCCGACGCGACTCGTTCCCCCACACCTCCCAGTCGTTCCAGCTTCCCGGCTTCCTTTTCCCTCACGCTGACCGTTCCTCCCTTGGGCTTCGCCCCCTCGGCCACGACGACGATCGAAAAGTTCCGTCCCTTCTTCTCACGTTCATAGATCTTCTCCGCCACCTTCTTGATATCGTACGGAATCTCGGGGATCAGAATAATGTCGGCGGTGCTGGAGATGCCGGTCTCCACGGCAATCCAGCCAGCGTAGCGGCCCATGACTTCCACGACCATGACCCGCTGGTGCGACTCCGCCGTCGAATGCAAGCGATCAATACACATGGTCGCAAACGACACGGCGGTATCGAAGCCAAAGGTGATCACGGTCTTGTCGAGATCATTGTCGATGGTCTTTGGAACGCCAACCACGCGGACGCCCTTCTTGGCGATGGCATGCGCGATGGAGAGTGAGCCGTCTCCTCCGACTGCCACGAGGGCATCAATTTCTTTCTTGTTGAGCGCATCGACGAGCTCGTCGGTCCGGTCGACTTCCTGAATCGTACCATCCTTCATCTTCATGGGGAACTTGAGCGGATTCCCCCGGTTGGTTGTTCCGAGGATGGTCCCGCCGAGGTGGGTGATGCCGCGCACCGACGTCTCGGTCAGCCGAAAGATACCCCCCTCCGGGTACCGCTCGGGAAAGAAGATCCCGTTGTAGCCATCCCTGATGCCGTAGCACTCCCAGCCGCGGTTCAGCGCCGACAGCACGACGGCGCGGATCACGGCGTTCAGTCCGGGTGCGTCGCCGCCTCCGGTGTTGATGGCGATACGCCTGATGCGGTTTGCCATGCCAGCTTCCTCCCGTTTCAGTTTTGTCAACGAGTTAGAAAGAAAGTTTGAGCGTCACTATCGCGTGGGGCCGGACCGGCACCGTCACGCGGGGTCCGTCGGTCGTCAGCACTTCTCCGTCTTCCTCAAGTGCATTGGAGAGGACAGCCCGAGTGATCTTCTGTGGCACCGTCAGGGTGGCCGGGGCAGTCTTCCCCCGGACATTGTACCACTGCACGATCCAGGCCCTGGAATCTTCAGCTTTCTTGATCGTCGTCAGCACCAGGTGATCCGGCTCCAGCTGAACGAAGGAATGCTCCAGCGGGATCGACCCTCGGTGCACGTCCGTCAGTACGCAGATCAGTGGGTTGTTCAGTTCGTAACCCCGGCGAACCGTGTGCGCCGCATCCCATCGTCCTGCATGGGGATAGAGGGCGTATTCGATCGTGTGCTTTCCGCGGTCCGCTGTCGGATCGGGCCAACGGGGCGAACGGAGCAGCGAGAGCCGCATCACCGACCCCTTGACGTCATAGCCGTATTTGGAGGTGTTCAGCAGAGAGACTCCGTACGAGCTGTCCGAGAGATCCGCCCAGCGATGAGCTGCGACCTCGAACTTCGCGCTGTCGATGCTGTTGCGCCGGAGCGTCGTGCGCTGAATATGGCCGTACGGGATCTCATAGGTCGCGCTGGTGTCGCTGACCGTCAGAGGAAACGCCACTTTCAGCATCGTCCCGTCTTCCCACCAGTCGACGTTCGTCCGGAAATCCATCCGGTCGATACCGTTCCAGAGGGTCACATCCTGCACAAAGAACGACGTCGGGAAGTCCTTTGTCGGATAGGCAGCGCTGGTGCCCGGCTTCCGGAAATCGTGCGTGATCCGCATCGTCACGCGCACCGGTCCCTGCTCGACAATCTCCGCGCCCCGGAATGTCGTTGGGAACTCCGTGCCCGTCCACCCGATGTTCCACGCGTCCCATGCCTTCGGGAGATCCTCGAGCAGCTGCAGACGGTTGCCGGGTCCGGACAGGATTTCTCGCGAGTCCCGCTTGTCGATGATGCTTTCCAGCCACCCCGTTGCGGTGTCGATCCTGACGCTGAAGAACTGGTTCTCCAGGCCCGCCCGATCGACTCGCACGTCTTGAGGAACCGGTTTGGCAGGGCGCCTCCCGCGCTTCAGCACGTACGTGGCGTAGCCGAGGGACGGCACGTCAGAGGCAATGAACTCCAGCTCCCGCGTGTACCTCCCCGTCCGGACGATCTGCGACGGAAGCACTCGCCCCCTGACATCGGCAATCACGTACTCCTGCTCCATGTCGGGAAGCGGAACCCGAACCACATCCTTCCGCTGCCAGGCGAGCGGATTGAACACGACGACGGGGGTTCCCTCACCAATCTCCGTCGTGTTGATGGCTCTCGCCAACGTTTTCAGGGAACGACTGCGGACTGTCTCTCCGATTTCCATCATCTCCCGGTACGATTCCGCCGCATCGACGTAGACCTCCCGGATGCTGGAGCCGGGGAGGATGTCATGGAATTGATTGAAGAGCAGGATGCGCCAGGCGTCTTCCAGCTCCTGCGCCGGATACGGTTGTCCGGACGACATCGCCAGGGCAGCAAACCGTTCCGCCGACGTCAGGAGCGCTTCTCCCTTCCTGTTGGACGCTTTCGTCTGCGCCTGCGTCGTCAATGTACCCCGATGATACTCAAGATACAATTCGTCCTTCCAGACGGGCAGAGTCGAGAGATCCTGCTGCTTCAGCCAGTCTATATACGATCCCGCCGTCGCATACCTGACGGTGGGATAGACATCCAGCCGCTTGAGCCGTTCGATCCGATCGAGCATTTCATCGGAAGGTCCGCCCCCATGGTCACCGACGCCGAAGAGCACGAGCATGCTCTGAAGCCCTGTATTCGCCTCGAACTGCCTCATCCAGTCCGCGAGGCGATAGGGATCCGTGATTTCGTTCACGTAGTCGAACGGAAAATAGCTGAGTACCCGCGAGCCATCGGGCCCCTCCCACCAGAAGACACGGTGGGGGAACACATTCGTGTCGTTCCAGCCGATCTTCTGCGTGATGAAGGCGTCGATCCCTGCCGCACGGTACAACTGCGGCATGTTCCAGTTGTAGCCGAACGAATCGGGATTCCAGCCGAGCTTCACATCGACACCCAGCTCCCTGCGGAAGTAGCGCTTCGCGTAGAGGAGATGCCGCATCCACGATTCGCCGGAAGGCAGATTGCAGTCGGGTTCGATCCACATTCCTCCCACAACCTCCCAGCGTCCGTCCCGGACGCGAGTTCGAAGACGCTCAAAGACATCGGGATAGAGATCCTGCATCCATCGGTAGAAGGCCGCGGAGCTTTGCGTATAGGTGAAGTCAGGGCGCGCGTCCATCATGTCCAGGACGGACGTAAAGGTGTTCTTGCACACCTCGATGGTTTCCCGTTCTCTCCACAGCCACGCCGCGTCAATGTGCGCGTTGGAATTGAAGACCAGCGTGAAGCGGCGCGCGACATCGCCGATGGGCTTGAGAGCATTCCGCACCGCGCTCACGGACGTCTCGAAATCCGCGATCCGTCCTTGCTTGAGGGCTTCGACGTCGACGCGGAGCGCCAGATTCTGTAGGAGTTGCGAAAGGCGGAGCCGTTCGTTCCGGTCGATGGAGGAGCGATCAATTCCCGGATCGAACCTCCGTGCTGCGCTGGTCTGGTATGTGTCGAAACTCAGCAGCTTCTGTCCAACGCGGAAACTCAGGGCCAGGTCTTCCAGCACGGCTGACCGTGCCTGCAGCTCGTCGGCCTTGATGGCCGCATGGATCAGCCGCAGAGGCCCGCCGGTGTTGACCGCCTTGATGACCATGGTGTACCGCTGACCCGCCTTCGGCGCGGTTGTCAGTTCAAAATCACCGTCCCACGGAAACCGCCCCTTCGGCTGTCCATTGATCCACAGGTATCCGAAGTCGTCCACCGACAGGACGAAGCGGATGCGTCCGCGGATGGGTTCTCCCATGATCCGTTCCGGCAGCACGACGTCCCGCCGGATCCAGCACGAATCGATGAAGAGCGATTCATTCAGCTGGAGCGGCTTCCACCCCGCATCGTTGAAATCGACTCCCGTCGGATCCCTGGAGAAATCGGTGCTGTACTTCCAGGAATTGACCGTCCCCTTCCCGAGGAAATCCAGCTCCTGCACCAGCCGATCGACATTCGTCTGGCACCAGAGGGTGACGGGAACCAGTGTGAAGAGCAGTGTAATTCGCAGCATACGCGTCGTCCTTCGTGATTCTGGTCTCGGAACAGTCACTTCTACACGCGACTGCTCAGTTCATCCAGTTCGTCCACTTCCCTGTCCGTCAAGCTCCAGCCGAGAGCGCCGGCATTCTCGGTTGCCTGGTGCGGATTCTTCGCGCCGGGAATCGGCAGCACACCCCGGCAGATGAGCCAGTTGAGCGCAACCTGCGAAACGGTCTTTCCCCCGTGTTGAGCGCCGATGTCGCGAAGCCGGTCGAGGAGAGGCTGGACCCATGCAAGGAGGCGCGCCGGGAATCGGCGACCGCGGATACCGGGCAGACGGGCAGAGGCTGAGTACTTACCCGTGAGCACACCCATCGCCAGCGGACTGTAGGCAATCAGCGTCACGTCCAGATCCCGGCAGGTTTGCAGGACGCCGTTCCTCTCCGGCTTGCGGACAACGAGACTGTACTCAACCTGATTGGAGGCCAGGGAGATCCGATGCCTGGCCAGCCACGCGTGGGCGCGCTCCATCTGGACAGCACTGTAGTTGGAGACGCCGACGGCCCGGATCAAGCCGCTCCCGACCGCCTCGGCCATCGCGTCCAGCCATTTCGTCATGGGTACGATGTGGATCGGCCAGTGGATTTGGTACAGATCGACGGTGGGGACGCCCAGGCGATCAAGGCTCCGGCGCAGGGCTGTCAGGAGATCGTTCCGATTCAGCCGCCACGGATAGGGCATGAACTTCGTAGCCAGGACGAGATTCGTTGCCGCTTCTTTCCGAAAAATTCCCAACAGCTGTTCGGACCGCCCCCGGCCGTAGACCTCCGCCGTATCAAAGAATGTCAGTCCGGCATCGAGACACGCCTGAAATGCCCGGCGCAGGTCGTCGTCGCTCCTCCTCTTGTCATATCCCCAGACCATCGTGTCGCCCCAGGCCCACGTCCCGATGCCGAGGAGCGGAGTCGTGACATTCGACCGACCCAGCTTCTTCTGATCCATCTCTTTCTTCCTTCCATTTATCCCTTACGCAACTGATCCAGCATCACTGCGAGGAGAATCACAACGCCGACAACCACCTGCTGGACGTACGATTCCACATTCAGGAGGTTCAGGCCATTGCGGAGCACACCGATGAGCAGTGCTCCGATGAGTGTACCCATCACGCCTCCGCGACCGCCGAAGAGGCTCGTTCCGCCCACCACGACGGCAGCGATGACGTCCAGTTCGTACATGATGCCGGCATTCGGCTGACCCGAGTTGATCCTTGAGGCCAGCAAGATACCGCTGATGGCCGAGAGCGCGCCGGAGATCACATACACGGTCACCAGAACCCTGTGCGTGCGGATGCCGGCAAGACGTGCGGCTTCCGGATTGCCGCCAACGGCATAGACGTGTCGTCCGAACCGTGTGCGGGAGAGGACAATGTACGAGACGGCAAAGACCGCGAACATGATCCAGACCGGAATCGGAAGCCCTGCGACCCTGTCGTTCGCCAGCGTGGCAAATTCTGCCGGCAATTCCCATACCGGGCGGCCGCCGGTAAGAATGAATGCGGCACCGCGCCAGATCGTCATCAGTGCCAAGGTCACGATGAACGGCGTAATGCGGAAGCGTGTGACCAGCATGCCGGCCGCGGCTCCTGAGACGGCGCCAACCGTCAGACCGCCGGCCAGGGCCAGCGGGAGACCCAGAGCCAGCGGCAGATCGAACTTGAGCATCGCCGTCGTCACCACGCCGACGATCGCCACGAGGGAACCCACCGAGAGATCGATGCCGCCGGTCAGGATCACGAAGGTCATTCCCGCCGCAATGACAGCCGTGATGGAAGTCTGCAGCCAGACATTGATGAGATTGTCGGTCGTCAGAAAGTGAGGCGACAGCATGGAGAAGAGAACAAGCTCGGCAAGCAGTGCAATGCCGATGCCGAAGTCGCGCAGGAGCCGCGCGGTCCGTCTCGAGAGGGCATCAGTCGACACAGGCGACCCCCGCGGTTGATGTTGCCATGAGGAGGATCCTCTCCTCGGTTGCCTCTGTGCGGTCCAGAATGCCTGACAACCGGCCTTCGCGCATCACGCCAATGCGATCGCACAGCGCAAGGAGTTCCGGCAGGTCGGAGGAGATCACAACAATTCCTTTTCCCTCGTCGGCCAGTCGCAGGATCAGCTGCTGAATTTCCACCTTCGCGCCGACATCAACGCCCGCTGTCGGCTCGTCGAAGATGAAGAGTCGGGATTGTGTTGAAAGCCAGCGCGCCAGAATCACCTTCTGGCGGTTGCCGCCGCTGAGCGTATCGACACCGCTGTCCACAGCGGGCGGCCTGATGTCGAGCCAACGGACGAAGCCCTCGGCGAGGTCCGTCTCTTTCGTCCGGTTGATCAGGAATCCCCTCACCAGCGTCTGGAGCGTGGCAAGCGAGATGTTTTCGCGCACGTTCATCTGAAGGAACAGGCCGAACCGGTTCCGGTCTTCCGTCAGCAACCCGATTCCTTCATCGATCGCCTCGCGCGGAGAACGGGCATGCACTTCCTTGCCATCAACGAGGATACTTCCCTTGTCTCTGCGGTCAGCCCCGAAGATCAATCGGGCCACCTCGCTCCTCCCCGAGCCGACCAATCCAGCCAATCCGAACACCTCGCCCCGGCGGACTGTGAAACTGACATCCCGGATTCTTCCTCCGCTCAATCCCTCGACCCGAAGTGCTTCTCCGCTGAAGGATCCGGGCCTCCGCGGCGACGCCTCGGCGGCCTGCCGTCCCACCATCCAGGAGATGAGCTGTCGTGGATCAACCTTCGCCGTTTCAGCCGACTGCACGACGACGCCATCCCGCAGCACCGTCACACGGTCGCCAATCTGAAACACTTCTTCCAGACGATGGGAGATATAGAGAATACCGACTCCCTGCTCCTTCAACCGCCGAATGACGCGGAACAGCGCCGCAACCTCGTGTCCCGTGAGAGCGGCCGAGGGTTCATCCAGCACCAGAACGCGGACACGGCGACTGAGGGCCTTGGCGATTTCCACGATCTGCTGATGACCGGGGCTCAGGTCTCCGACTGCGGCGGTGGTATCGAGGGATTCTTCGAGGAGCCCGAGCACCTCCCGTGCTGATCGATGCAGAGAAGCGGTGTCGAGCAAGGGAGTATGCGGAATTCTCGGTTCCGCGCCCAGCAAGATGTTCTCTGCCACGGACAGGTGAGGCACAAGCATCAGTTCCTGGTGAATGACGCTGATGCCGAGCGCCAGGGCATCCGCCGGCGAGCGAATGACGACGGGTCTGCCGTCCACGGTGATGCGGCCCGCATCGGGCCGGAGAGCACCGGCGAGGATGCGGATGAGAGTCGATTTCCCGGCGCCGTTCTGGCCGACGAGGCAATGGACCTCACCGGCTTCCACCCGCAGATCAACGTCCCGGAGGGCGCGGACACCGGGGAAGTCTTTTGTCATCCCCTGCATGTGAACGAGGGGAGGCATCACTGTGGCTCTGCCCCTTCAGCTCTTTCCAGAGCCGCACGATCGACAATGCCCACGCGCACGGGCACAACCCGCGTCACGGCACGGCCGGCAAAGTGGTCAGCGATACACTTCACGGTCGTTCTGCCGATCAGGTCGGGATACTGCATGACATCCGCCTTCAGCGCCGAACCGCGGCGGATGGCATCGGCCGCCGGCGGTGTTGCATCATAACCAACGATGGTGATCCCGGTGCGACGGAACTGGGTGACCGCATCCAGCGCTCCGAGAGCTGAGTCGTCGTTGATGCCGAAGATGCCGTTGAGATCTGGATGTCCCTGCAGGATATCGGCAGCGGCCTGGACGGCTTTGTCGCGCACTCCCTGGCCGTTGACATCGGCAACAACGGTAATCCCCGGGTATTCCTTCAGCGCCTGCCGGAAGCCTTCCACGCGATCCAGAACAGACGTAACGGTCGGCTGATTGATGATGGCGACCTTTCCTCTTCCATTTAGCGTCTTCGCAAGGTACTCGCCGGCGAGTCGGCCCCCGGCGAGATTGTCCGAGGCGATGTGTGCAACGACGTCTTCTCCCTCCGCCGCGATGTCCGCCGTGAACACCGGGATACCGGCCTCGTTGGCTTTTCTGATCCCGGATCCGATGCCCCGGGAGTCGGCCGGACAGACGACGATCGCGTCCACTCGCCGGGCGATGAAGTCTTCCATCTGACCCACCTGCTTGCCGACGTCAAACTCCGCCGCCGTGATGATCAGCTCGTATCCATGCTGCTGCGCCTCGCTCCTCAATCCATCCTCAAGGTCGCGGTAGAACAGGTGCGCCCTCGTCAGGAGTGTCACGCCGATGAGTTTCGACGATCGTGAGGAATCCTTCTGGCACGATATTCCTGTCAGTGCCACCACGGCCCCCCAAACAAGGAGGCACCAACCCACGCCATGCTGTCGTCTCATCATCGCATCACTCCTCCGGCATCTCTCGTCTGCCGTGCTTTCCCCATCCTCCATTTCTCATTTTCCGTTCCCTCTCCTTCGCCCTTCATCTGCCATCCCTCCAGCTTTCATTTTCTCTTTCTCTTTCTCCCTATCCAGACTCCAACCCTCGTCCCATGAACCGGAACTGAACCCAGGTCGCCGCCATGATGATCACAAAGAGCACCCACGACATCGCGGATGCATAGCCCATCTGGAGCTGTTCCCACGCCACCTGATAGATATGATAAACGAAAACATCGGTGCTCCGGACGGGACCACCGGCGGTCATGACGTAGACAGAGGTGAAGACCTGAAACGACGCGATGAACGATGTGACGAGGACGAAGAACGTCGTCGGCTTGAGGAGCGGAAGCGTCACGTTCCAGAACAGACGCCACGGGCCGGCGCCGTCGACGCGGGCCGCGGCATACAGCTCGGACGGGATGGCCTGCAGTCCGGCAAGAAAGATTACCATCTGGTAGCCGAGTCCGAGCCACACCGTGAAGATCATGACAGACATGAGCGCCGTCTGTTCGCTGTTCAGCCACTGCAGAGGGGGAAATCCGATTACGGACAGGACGAAATTTGCCATGCCGAAGCTCGGATGGTAGATCCACATCCACACGAGAGCCGCCGCAACGACGGATGTCATGCTGGGGAGAAAGTAGATTGCCCGGAGAACAGCAACGCCGCTCAGCCGGCGGTTCAGCAGAAGCGCCAGCAAGAGGGCTATCGTCATGCCCACCGGCACATTCAGCGTGTAGGTCAACGTATTGCCAAGGGCATTCCAGAAGTACGGGTCCTGTGCCATGGCAGCAAAATTGCCCAGTCCCACAAAGGGCTTTTCAGCCACCACCAGGTCCCACCGATGAAGGCTCAGGTACGCGGAAAAGACGATCGGCGTGAACACGAAGACCGCAAGATGCAGCAGCGAGGGGGAAAGGAATCCGAGCGCTGAGCGCGCGGTCTTTCGGCCGCGAGGCGCCGTTCGGCCGTAGAGCACAGCACCGAACAAGGCCGTCAGGACCGCCACGCCAAGCAGGAAAAGGGGGATTTCCGAGTGCTCGCGGATCGAATGAAACTCCGATGTCCGGTGCTGCCCGATGTCGGCAAGTTCCTTGTCGATGCGGGCGGCAGAGCGTGTCATGGTCTCGTGCATGGGCGCGCCGTTCACCAGCACTTCGTCAACTGCATCCTGCAGCGTCCATTCGACCTGACTGAACCGCTCGATGACGGATCCCCAGGGCTGACGGCTGTGAGGAACTTCGGCGACGAACACGCCGGTGTTGCCGCTCGTATCTGCTTTCGCCAGTTCCTCAGCAACGGCCGCGACGGCAGGAAGCTCCAGGTGTCCTTCCGCACGGATGCGGCAGGCCTCTTCACCCGCCATGAAGGAAGCCAGCAGAACTGCCTCCCGAGGATGTCGCGTGCTGCGCGGAACACACCACCCCGACTCATAGAGAACATTGACTTTGCGTCCCGAGGGATGGCGCGGCAGAGGTGCCACGCCGATGTCCAGTTGCCCCTGCTCGATGTACTTCCGGTACGTCGGCATACGCCAGTGTCCGTCAACCAGCATCGCGAGCTTTCCCGTCGAGAACAACGCCGTCGTGACCCCCGTCTTCTCTCCCTGAACCCACGTGCCCAGCACCGGCGAAACACGGTGGCGGATCACAAGGTCGATGAGAAACTGAAGGGCTGATTCGGTTGCTGGCGAATTCAGGTATCCCGACGCCCGTTCACCCTGCGGATCCACGACATCACCGCCGGCAGACCACACCCAGGGAATCCAGTAGTAGTAGCGATTGGAGAATCCCGCGCCGTACTGGTCCGGCGTGCCGTCGCTGTCCCTGTCGACGGTCAGGAGCTGTGCATACCGAAGGTAGTCGTTCCAGGTCCACGCGTCCGACGGCGCTGCGAGGCCCACCTGCCGAAACAGCTCCCGGTTGTAGTAGACGACGAGCGGGGTGAATCCTTTGGGGAAGGCAAACAGTTGCCCGCCGCGTCGGGCAATCGCCGTCACACCCGGGAACCATTGCGTCGTGTCGATTGACGACCCGTCGACGAACGGGCACAGATCGAGGAGGATGTTCTTGTTGGTGAAGGTGGGAATGAGTTTGGAATCGAGGAGGAACACGTCCGGCGGGTCGCCGGCAGCCAGCGCCGTGAGGATCTTCTCTTCGTAGACGCGTCCCGGATTGGGTTCATACTGCACGCGGATGGACGGATGCCGCAGCCGGAATTGTTCGAGGCACCGTTCCGTCAGCCTGATCTCATACGTATCCGCCCAATCGGAGAGGCGGAGTGTCACCATCCTCTGCGGGTACACGGTCTGCGCCTGCAGGATCAGGAGGGGGGGGACCAGGAATCGGAGCAGGGACGCCGTACCGATCATGAGGCTTCAGGTATCTGCAGAGAGAGGAACGGTCGCCGCTAATGTACCAAGAGACGCGGCGAAGTGCAACGCACAAGGGCGCCGCTGGATCCGGGCACTGACTGGCGGGTTCAACATCAGGCCGACGCGCGGGTCTGCCGCTGTGGAAGCGGTCCCCGGCGCAGGTCTTCCCCCCGACGGCCAGACGGTCCGCGCGCTCCTCCCGCAGTTCCATTTCTCTCTCTCGCTGTGTATATTGATGCCCGACCTG
>CAYXMK010000043.1:0-13381 GCA_964465905.1 uncultured Ignavibacteriaceae bacterium
CGGCGTGCTGATCCGGGCGGGCGGCACGCGCAGCGTCGTCTGCATCGTCACATTGGCCAGATCAGCCGTCCGTGAGGCACTCCCGCCGGGGGAAATGGTCACGCCCGCAAGCGGAAACACCGCCACCTGATTCGTATCCACCGGTGCATTCGTCTTGTTGTTCTTGAGCGCCAGGTCATCGACGAACACGATATCGACCGGAAGAGTGTTGGTGACTACGAGCGTTACGCTTCCCGACTCGAACACAAGGTATTCAAACGTCGGGAGGGGGCCGAAGGAACTGGAGGGGAGAGTGTACGACGCTGCCGGGAAGGGAATCGGGACTCCGGGCAGCGGCGAGCCGCTGATCGTCTGGTAGTTGATGAACACCGGAGCGACCGTCGGGGAAGTCACCGTGAAGACGCCAAGCGCAACTTCCTGCCGCGAGGCCTCGGGCTGAACGGAGATCACAGGGATCGCCACCGGCTCAAGGGATTGCGTCGAGCTGAACACGAACGCGCCGTCGGGCATCGTCTTCAGGCGGGTGGAATCCTTGGCAATGAAGTCTCCGAGCGTCCGGGTCTCATTGGCCAGCGGAATGCTGAGTTGAACGTCGTACGTCGGAGCGACGGGACTCAGCGGCCGCTCAATGCACTGGAGACCGACAACGGCGAGCATCAGGACGATGAGCGGTGCGAGTGGTCGCATGAACCGATGTGATGGCAATGACCTTTTCAAGGAGAAGCTCCTGTAGAACGTGTTGAACATCAGGTGTGGTGCGAGGGAGGTGTGCTAACATAGTCAATTACGCTCCCGAAAGCAAACCGGGCTTGACCGACGTCACACAGAAAGGATCTGCCGCCCCCCCCGCCCGGCGGAAGTCCTTCGCACATTTCTTCAGCCATCCTGGCCCTGAACTTCGTCATCGGACGGATGTTCGAAGAACGTCTTAATGTCGGACGCGACCTTCGATCCGACGATCTCCGACAGTTGTTCCTCGGACGCGAACCGTACCCCCTGAACGGAGCCGAACGCTTCCAGCAGTTCGCGTGCGCGGGCCCTGCCCACTCCCTTGATGAGATCCAGTTCAGTCCGGAGCAGGCGCTTGCTCCGCTTCTGCCGATGATAGGCGACGGCGAAGCGATGCGCTTCATTGCGGATCTGCTGAAGCAGTTTCAGGCCGGCCGACGTGCGCGGAATCGCCAGCGGCTCAGACTCCCCGGGAACGAACACCTCTTCCAGCCGCTTTGCCAGTCCGATCGTTGCCACTTCCGGCAGTCCAACGCTCTCCAGCGCCTCCCGTGCGCTCGACAGCTGACCTTTCCCGCCGTCGATCACAATCAGATCAGGGGGAGTTCCTTCCTCCTCCCTCAACCGCCGGTACCGCCGTTCCACTACTTCCCGCATGCTGGCGAAATCATCAGGTCCGACGACACTGCGGATGGCAAATTTGCGGTATTCCTGTTTCCGCGGTTTCCCGTCCACGAACACCACCATGGAGGCCACAGTATCCGATCCCTGAATGTTGGACACGTCGAAACATTCGATGCGCCGCGGAGGAGCCGGGAGCCTCAAGTCCCTCTGAAGCGCCATCAGGGAAAATGGGACCTCCTCTCCCCGCTTCTTCCGCTGGAGACGCAGTTCGTCGAGGAGGAAGCGCGCGTTCGCTCGAACCATCGCTGCCAGCTTCCCCAGTTCTCCACCCTTTGCGACCGTGAACTTCACGTCCGTTCCCTGCCGCGTCTTCAACCACTGTCGGACCAACGTATCGGACGGGATCGGCTCAGGCAACACGATCTCCGGCGGAATATCGTCGATGTCCAGGTAGAAGCGCTGAACGAGCGCTTCCAGGATCTCAGGGACGGGCATTCCCTCGGTGTTCCTCATGGAGTAGTGCCGCGCGCCCAGCACCTTTCCTTCCCGCACTTTCAGAATCACGCCGCAGGAATCGTCATCGAGCTGTGCCACACCGATGATGTCGCGGTCTGCCTCCCGCGCGTCCACCATCTTCTGCTTCTCGCTGTAGACGCGGAGCGATTGGAGCCGGTCCCGCACCGCGGCCGCATCCTCGAAGCGAAGCGCCTCCGAAAGCTGCCGCATTTCGGCCTCGAGCTGAGCGGCCACGACGGACGTCTTCCCGCGCAGGATTGCTGCAACCTGCTCGATGGTGCGGGCATAGTGTTCCTCGGTTTCCAGCCCCTCACACGGCCCCTCGCACTTCTTGATGTGATAGTCGAGGCAGAGCTTGAAGCGCTTGCGTCGGATGTTCTCGGGCGTCAAGTCGTAGTTGCAGCTTCGTATGCGAAAGCTCTCGCGGATGGTCTTGAGCGCCAGCCGCAGCCCCTTCACGTCCGTGTACGGCCCGAAGTAGCGCGAACCGTCTTTGATGATCCGACGCGTCACGAAAATTCTCGGAAACGGTTCATTCGTGATCACGATGTACGGATAGCTCTTGTCATCCTTCAGAATGACATTGTAGCGGGGTTTGAGCTGTTTGATGAGATTCGATTCAAGGATCAGCGCCTCGACGTCGGAATCCGTCACAATCACCTCGAGGTCCCGGACTTTCGCCACCATCGCGTCGAGACGCGGATCGGGAGAGCGTGACGGCTGAAAGTACTGACGCACACGCGCGCGGAGGTTCTGAGACTTGCCGACGTAGAGGGTCGTTCCGTCTTCAGATCGAAACTGATAGACACCCGGCTTCGCGGGGAGACTCTCCAGCTTCGCGGCCAGCGGTGATTCCGGCGGATGAAGCGTGCGTGGCATGGTTTATCCCTTGGACGGGGGCGAAGCGTCGGCCTGCGTCAGCTCGACGAGAACGCGGTTCGTCGAGCGCGGATGCAGAAAAGCAACGAGCGTTCCCCCCGCTCCCTTCCGGGGGGCGTGATCCACCAGTTCGAATCCTTGCTGCTGGAGCCGCGCCAGTTCCGTCCGCAGATCATCGACCATGAACGAAACGTGATGGACACCCTCGCCCCGGGCCTCGAGGAACTTGGCGACCGGGGAATCGCTCCTCGTCGGCTCAAGGAGTTCCACGCCCGACCCCCCGACGGCAAACAACACCGTTCGCACCCCCTGGTCCTCTACTTCTTCCGGATGACCTGGTGCGACGCCGAAGAGGCGTTCAAAGAGTTTCACGGAATTGTCGAGATTCTGCACAGCAATGCCGATATGCGCAATGGACCGAACCATGAGGACACTCCTTCAAAGACTGCAGTCAGTCGAACAGGAACGCCCGCCCCCTCTCCACCACGCGGTGCAGCTCCTTCAGATTGGCGAGGAGGATGCCCGTGAGGACGAGTGCCGAACCGGCCAGGATATCGGCAGGGAGGCGCTCGTGCAGAACCAGAGCGCCGACAACGACGGCAAGGATGGGAGTAACAAACGCCGTCAGCGCCAGGAGAACCGCCTCCACGTGCTTCACCAGCCAGAAGAACACGACGAACGCTATGACGGATCCGAAGATCGACAGGTAGAGAATCGAGGCCACACCTGCCGATCCGAACGCGAGTGAACCATACGAATCGAAGGCGAAACTGAGGACCAGGAGGACAGCGCAACCCACCGACATGCCCGCGAAATTCAGACTGAACGATGAGAATCGTTCTCCGCTCCGGCGGGCAGAGATCAGCGCGATCGCCTGCAGAAAGGAGCTCGCCACGATGGCCGCCATGCCCCAGAGGACATGAGGGCTCTCCAGACGAAAATCACTCCAGAAGATCACCGCAATCCCGACGAAGCCGAGGATCGTCCCCATCCATTTCGGCGCGTTCATTTCTTCGCCGGCAAGGAGGAGATGCGACAGGAGGGCCACGAAGAGCGGATAGGTGGCGAAGAGAATCGACGACAGGGCGCTGGGGATGTACTGCTGTCCCCAGTAGACGAGCGCGTAAGGAACGCTGAAGGAAGTCAGACCGAGCAGGACGGCGAGGTTCCAGAATGATCGTTCGCGGGGGATGACAATTCCGCGCAGGCGAATGATGGTCCCGAGGATCGCGGCCGCCAGCAGGAAGCGCAGTGCCGCACCCAGCACGGGGGGCACCGTCTTGAGGCCGATCTTGATGCCGAGCCAGGTCGTTCCCCAGATCACGCAGATAACGACCAGACCGAGTATGACGCGCGCGCGCATCGACATATCCCGCTCAGACTGCGGCTCAGTCGTTCATCAGATTCAACACGAGGCCGGAGAGAAGTTTGGGGTAGAAGAAGGTCGACTTCTGCGGCAGGGTCTGTCCGGCTCTGGCCGCTCCCTTCACCTGCTCGATGGGCGTCGCCCTCAGGGCGAACGCAAGCTGCGCCGATCCGTTCCTCACCTGATCGAATGCAGCCGTCAGTCCCTGGACATAGCGCAGGTTCAGCTTCTGCTCCTGAGCTTCCGGTGTAATTCCCAGCATGTCGCGGAGGATCACGCTGTGCAGCAGTACAACGTCCAGCTCCTTGAGCTCGGGCGGCAGATCGTCAGGAATGGCCTCGGAGATTCTGATTCCCTCCTTCAGAGTCAGCAGGAACGCGTCCTCGGTTCCGGCCAGGCGGAGTCCGAACGCCGGATGCTCTGAAGAACTCAAGGCCTGCTCCAGCTCAGCATCCGCAGCGTAGCGGGTAACGTCGAACAAGCTGTCGAGTGCAGGAAGGAACGCAGAAGCATCGAAGGCCGGAAGGGAATGCACCACGCGATGCGTCGGCTCGACCACCAGCCCTTCATCGTCCATGTTGGTCAGGTACATCATCACGTAGTTGTAGGGCTCGCTTCCGGTGTGACCGGGGTTTTGGGAACGCCGCCACTCCCGGTACGCCAGCGCCGTTTCGTACCGGTGATGCCCGTCGGCAATGAGCACCTGCTTCTCCCGCATCGCGAGCTGGATGGCATGCAGGTACTCCCGACCGGTGAGCCGCCACATCCGGTTCATCACTCCCTCGAATTCCACTTCCACTGCCGGAGGACGCCGGGTTGCGGCTGTCAGATGCGGATCCAGCCGGTGCTCGGGATCCGCATAGAGGCCGAATACCTGACTGAAGTTCGCGTGTGTGGCCTTGAACAGCTCAAACCTGTCCTCACGCGGCTTCGCCAAAGTTTTCTCGTGCGGCAGGACGATCTTCTTTTCGAACTCTTCGATCCGGCAAAGTCCGATAAAGCCCTTCCGGACTCTCTCTCTCCCGAGCCGATCGTGGAAGCGCTGGTGCAGAACGTAGAATGCCGGCAGGGCGTCTCGGACCAGGATCCCCTGCTGCAACCAGTCGCCGAGTGCCGCTGCGGCTGCACGGTAGCGATCCTCCTCCCGTCCGAGAATCAGTCGGACCACGTTGTTCGGATGGCGATCGTAGAGTGCAGACTGCTGCTCCGGACTGATGACGTCGTACGGAGGGGCGACCACGGAGGCCAGGGGGACGCGACGCTCATCGTAGAGAACGCCTCGAAAGGGAATAATCATCGGCATGGAAGACCGCCTCCGTGTGCTGGTTGTCGGACTCTACTCAGCGGCGTACCCGAGCCGCTTCAACCATGTTTCTGATTCGCGCCACCGCTCCCCCACCCTGACATGGAGATCGAGAAACACCGGCCGCTCCAGAAAGAGCTCGATTTCCGTGCGTGCAGCCGCTCCGACCCGCTTCAGCGATTCCCCCTTCTTGCCGATCAGAATACCCTTCTGCGAATCGCGTTCCACAACGATGTCGGCGCTGATGTACGTCTTGCCCTGCTCCCGTTCCTTGAATTCCCGGATCTCGACGGCAGTGGCATACGGCACTTCCTGACGGAATTGTCGGAAGATCGCCTCCCGGATCAGCTCGGCGACGAAAAACCGTTCGGGCTGTTCGCTGACGATGTCGGCCGGATAGAAGGGGGGATGAACCGGAAGATACTTCAGCAGGCTTCGGAGACATTCCTCCACGTTCTCACCCTTCAGGGCCGAGAGGGGGATGATCTCTCGAAACCGGTTCATCCCGGCAAACGCGCTGATGAGCGGCAGCACGTCCCGCCGGTCAATCGTATCGACTTTGTTGATGAGGAGGAGAATCGGTTTCGCACCGTGCTTTTCCAGAACATGCGTTCGGACCTCGCGTGGAAGTTCCGAGCCGTTCGACACTTCCGTCATCAGCAGGATCACGTCGGCGTCCTGCAGCGCGGAGGCGGCGGCCTGCACCATCTTCTCCTGCAGCCGGTAGCGCGGTTCGAGCAAGCCGGGGGTATCCAGGAAGATCACCTGGCTTGAACCGCTGGTGAGGATCCCCAGAACGCGCTGCCGCGTGGTCTGCGCCTTCCGCGTCACAATGGAGATCTTCTGGCCGAGGAGGGCATTCAGGAGCGTGGACTTCCCGACATTCGGGGCTCCCACGATGGCCGCATAGCCGGAGGTATAGACCGAGGGCTCGTCTGTCATCTGACCATCGAACAAAAACGCGTTCCGCTTTCGCTGCAAGGGAACGCGAGCTGAGGTTCATCACCGCACAGCGCCGGCACGCACTTACAGAGCATCCTCCCCCGATTCTTCCGTCCGAACCCGGATCACATCTTCCACTGGAGAGACGAAGATCTTCCCATCCCCCACCTGTCCCGTCTTCGCGGCCTTGATGATGGTCGCAACAATCTGGTCTGCCATCTCGTCACGCGCGATGATTTCGATCTTGATTTTGGGGAGAAAATCGATCTTGTACTCTGCTCCCCGATAGAGCTCCGTATGTCCTTTCTGTCGCCCGTATCCCTTCACTTCCGTCAGCGTCATGCCGCGCACACCGAGTTCCGTCAGGGCTTCCCGCACATCGTCCAGCTTGAACGGTCGGATGACTGCTTCGATCTTCTTCATGCGTTCATTCCGGTTTGCTGTGGGTGTCAGGCTCCGTGACAGTTCTTGTACTTCTTCCCACTGCCGCACGGACAGGGATCATTACGGCCGATCTTCTCGGCGACCCGGATGGGGCGCTGTGGCCGCCCCGGAGGTCCTCCGCCGGCAGCCGCACGGCGATCGGACGCTCCAGCCGGCACCGGCTCCCGATTCGTCTGTAAACCCGCCCCCTGTGCAGATTCGTGCGTCAGCACCATTTCCTCCCTCCGGAACGCCCGGCGCGGCCGCTGGGCCGGCATCTGCTCCACACGCTCGGGGAACAGTTTGAACACCATGCTGAGAGCTTCGTCGGCGATCTGCTCCATCAACTCCATGAACATCTTGAACGCTTCGGACTTGTACTCCACGAGAGGATCCTTCTGCCCGTAGCCCCGCAGGTGGATGCCTTCCTTCAGGTCGTCCATTTCCCGCAGATGCTCGCGCCACTTCGAGTCGATCACCTGCAGCATGACGATCTTCTCGAGGTTCCGCATCAGCTCCGGTCCGAGCTGTTCCTCCTTGCGGCGGTAGAACTCCTCCGCCCGCGTCACAATTTCGTCGGCCAGACCCTGCTCGCCAAGCGTCTGGAACCGATCAGCGGTGAGATTGAGGTCCACCAGGAGCCGCGACCGGACTTCATTCCGCAGGCCTTCCACATCCCCTTCCTCGTGGTACTTTGCCGCAATCCGGGCCGCCACGTCCCGCAGGAAGTCCATGAAATCATCCCGCAGCCGCTCGCCCAGGAGGGCGTGGCGCCGGCGCGTGTAGATGACCTCCCTCTGCTGGTTCATGACGTTGTCATACTCGAGCAGCCGCTTCCGGATCCCGAAGTTGTTCTCCTCGACCTTCTTCTGGGCGCGCTCAACGGAACGTGAGATCATCGGATGCTGGATGGCCTCCCCTTCCTGCATGCCGAACCGCTCCATCACACGCGCAATCCGCTCGCTGCCGAAGAGCCGCATCAGATCGTCTTCGATGGAGATGAAGAACTTGGACGAACCCGGATCGCCCTGGCGCCCCGCACGGCCGCGCAGCTGCCGATCGATGCGCCGCGCCTCGTGCCGCTCAGTGCCGATGATGTGAAGCCCTCCGGCCTCAGCGACGCCCGGACCGAGCTTGATGTCCGTGCCGCGACCGGCCATGTTCGTGGCGATCGTCACGTTCCCCGGAAGGCCGGCATGAGCGATCACCTCGGCCTCCCGCTGATGCTGCTTGGCGTTCAGCACGTTGTGGGGTATCCCCTGGCGCTTCAGCATCCGGCTGATCGTTTCGGAGACCTCCACGCTCGTCGTCCCCACCAGCACCGGCCGACCCTTCTCGCGCATCTCCTGAATCTCTGTCATCACCGCATTGTACTTCTCCCGCTTCGTCCGGTAGATGACGTCGTCCAGATCCTCGCGGATCATCGGCTTGTTTGTCGGGACGACCACGACATCGAGCTTGTAGATATCGAAGAATTCGGGCGCTTCTGTCTCCGCCGTTCCCGTCATGCCCGCCACTTTCTTGTACATCCGGAAGTAGTTCTGCAGAGTGATCGTGGCGAGCGTCTGCGTGTCCCGCTCGACCTTCACCCCTTCCTTCGCCTCGATGGCCTGGTGCAATCCCTCCGAGTAGCGGCGTCCGGGCAGGAGCCGTCCGGTGAATTCGTCCACGATCATCACCTTACCGTCTTCCGACACGACGTATTCGTCGTCCTTCTCGTACAGACAGTACGCCTTCAGAAGTTGATGGATCGTGTGGATGCGGTCGCTCCGCTCGGCGAAGAGGCGGTTGACTGCGTCTTTGCGCTGCTGCTTTTCCTCCCACGAAAGGGACGTATCGGATTCAATCTTGCTATACTCCAGACCCACATCGGGGATGACGAAGAGGTCCTTGTCACCGCCGGGAAACGACTGCGCCAGGTAGTCCCGCCCTTTTTCCGTCAGATCGATGACATGCGACTTCTCATCAATGCTGAAGTACAGCTCGTCATCGATCTCGTGCATGCGGGCAGATTGATCTCGCAGGTACTCCCGCTCCGTCGCCTGCATGAGGGTCTTGTTGGCCGGCTCGGAGAGAATCTTGAGCAGTTTCTTGCTTTTGGGAAGCCCGCGGCTGGCTCGGAGGATCTGCACTCCCGCCTGAGCGCTGTTCTGCTGTTCCAGCAGAGTCTCCGCCTCAGCGAGGATCTTGGCGACAAGGTTCTTCTGTGCGTTGACCAGCCGTTCGACGTGAGGTTTCATCTCGTTGAACTTCTGGTCGTCCACCTCCACCGGACCGCTGATGATCAGCGGCGTGCGGGCTTCGTCGATCAACACGGAGTCGACTTCGTCCACAATCGTGTAGTTATGACCCCGCTGCACCATCTCCTCGGGATTCACCACCATGTTATCGCGGAGATAGTCGAACCCGAACTCGTTGTTGGTGCCGTAGGTGATGTCAGCAGCATACTGGACCCGACGCTGGGCCGGATCCATGTGCTGGAGGATGACCCCGACCTTCAAGCCGAGGAATTCATAGACCTTCCCCATCCACTGGCTGTCGCGCCGGGCCAGGTAGTCGTTGACCGTCACAATGTGGACACCCCGGCCAGGGAGGGCATTCAGGTATGCCGGGAGGGTGGCAACAAGGGTTTTTCCTTCCCCTGTGGCCATTTCCGCAATCTTGCCTTGATGGAGTACCACACCCCCCAGGAGCTGAACATCGAAGGGAACCATGTCCCACTGTGTCTTGTTGCCCGCGACCTCCCACGTCTGACCCACAAGCCGCCGGCAGGCCTCCTTGACCGCGGCAAACGCCTCGGGCAGGAGTTCCGTCAGGACCGCTTCGATCCCCTGATCGTACTCCTTCTCCAGTTGATCGAGGCGCTCGTAGATCTCTTCCCGTTGTTCGAACGAAAGATCCTGCTGCTTCAGGGAAGCCCGCGCCTCCTGGATTTGATCCTGAATGGGCTTCACTGCCTCCGCAATCCGGGCGCGAAACTCATCCGTCTTCGCCCGCAACTGGTCATCGGTGAGACTCTTCATGGCCTCAACGTGACCGTTGATCAGATCGACCAGCGGACGAATCTGCGCGATGTCTCGCTCGTGCTTGGAACCGAACAGCCGTTTCAGGAAATCCAGCATTGACACTTCCTCCGTCGCTCAACAGCTCTTGAATACAAAATATACTCCTTTTTCCAAGCCTAGTCAACCAAACGACGTCCCCGCCGTGCTGTTGCATTTCTGACCAAATCACGACACATTCTCTCACTCATTCGACTCATTCTCCATACTCCTCACGCCGCAGGATGAAAACCCTCTCGCTGATCGTTCTCTCCGCTCTCTTCATCTCTGGATGCAGCTTCTTTTCGACGGTGACGCGTCCGACCGACCCGCTCGAAGCTCTCCGCTATGACATCGACCAGGTGCTGATGGATTCCATCTTCATCCCCTCGGATGCAAGCGTGAAGATCGTCTCCCTTGCGACAGGCGAGGTTCTCTACGAACGTTCCTCGCGCCGCCTCTTCCGGCCTGCATCCAACATGAAGCTTCTCACGACGGCTGCCGGGCTGCACTACCTCGGCGCCGAGTTCCAGTTCAAGACGGAGGTGATAGCCGACAGCGTCGACAGCACCGGCGTCGTTGTACCGAATCTCTACCTGAAGGGCTACGGCAATCCGGATCTCCGGACATCCGACCTCGACTCGCTGGCGCTCGTGCTCCGCCACAACGGAATTACCGCTGTCGCCGGCGACATTCGTGCGGATATCAGTTACTTTGATTCACTCTACTGGGGCGAAGGATGGATGTGGGATGATGAGCCCTATGCCTACGAGGCCTTCATCAGTCCCCTGAACGTGAATGACAACTGCGTGGAGGTCGCGATCATTCCCGGACAGTCGGCTGGCGATTCCGCCACAGTCTTCGTCACTCCGCCGACGTCGTACGTCTCGCTCCAGGCCAACGTCAGGACCGTCTCCGACACTGTTCTCAGGCCCTGGAACGTCACGCGCCTCTTCATGCAGCGGCTCAACACGATTGTCGCCGAGGGGGAAGTGCTGGCGACTCCGGAGACGCTCAGGACTGCCGTGACCATTTGGCGGCCGGAGCTCTATGCTGCTCAGCTGTTCCGGGAGTCGCTGGAACGCGCCGGCATTCCCGTCAGGGGAACAACCGGTGTCGGAAGTGCGCCGGCGAACTCCCGCGTCCTCGCCGTCCACCGCCATCCGATCGACACCATGATCGTGAATCTGAACAAGTCGAGCGACAATCTCTCTGCGGAGGCCCTCCTCAAGACCATCGCCGCTGAGACGGCGGGTGCCCCCGGCTCGGCGTCGCAGGGTATCCGGAAGGTCAACGAGTTTCTATCCGGTCTCGGCATCGACACCACCGGCCACCGGCAAGTGGACGGTTCCGGACTCTCATACTACAACGTGCTCACCACCTCGATGCTGGTACAACTCCTCGAAGGCATGTACCGGCGCACGGATCTCTTCCCCCTGTTCTACAGGTCCCTCCCCATCGCGGGCGTGGACGGCACGATCGATCGGAGGATGCAAGGCACGCCTGCCCAGGGAAACCTCCGTGCAAAGACGGGGACGTTGAGCGGCGTCAGCTCTCTCTCGGGCTACGTCAGGTCGGCCGACGGTGAATGGCTTGTCTTCTCCATGACTATGCAGAACTACATCAGCGGCGCGCACAGGTATCGCGACGCCCAGGATAGGATCGGCGCACTCCTGGCCGGCTTCAGCCGCCGGCGCTCGTTCGCCGCTCTCCCATAAGCACATTCAGTCACGATCATGAACATCGGGCAACCCCGTACACAACGGCACATCGTGGCACTGACGATGGCGGCAACACTGCTTGCCTTCCCCGAATGCAATTCGCGCCGTTCCCAGGAATCCGATGATTCGCAGAAGGGCGGTTCAGCCCGCATTCGGCCTGCGCCGGATTTCGATCGCAGGGGTGCGTTCGCGCTGCTGCTCCGGCAAACAGATTTTGGACCACGGTCCCCCGGCTCGCCGGGACACGCCGAATGCCTGAACTTTCTCATGAGGGAGCTCTCCGCTTCGGCAGATACGGTGATTCTTCAGGAGTTTCCCCAACGGCTTCCGGACGGCCGGACCGTGCAGGGGAGCAACGTGATCGCCCGATTCCAGACTTCCCTCCCCGAGCAGATCCTCCTCAGCGCGCACTGGGATACACGTCCCTTTGCCGATGAAGATCCGGAACCATCGAATCGCTCCAAACCCATTCTCGGCGCGAACGACGGGGCCAGCGGAGTCGCTGTACTGCTGCAGCTGGCCCGCCACCTCGCCGAAGTGCCGCCGCCGGTCGGCATCGATATTGTGCTGTTCGACCTCGAGGATCTTGGCTCCAGCGGTGTCCTCGACTCCTGGTCGCTCGGCTCTCAGTATTTCGCCCGGAATCTTCCTCCTCCGGCATCCTACCGCTTCGGCATCAACATCGACATGGTTGGAGACAAGAACCTCCAGATTCGGCGCGAACAGAACTCCGAGACCTATGCGTCTTCCATCATGGACATGATCTTCACCACGGCCTCCCAGCATGGAATCTACCAGTTCCTCAACGAACCCGGCGAGGCGGTCTTCGACGATCACATTCCGTTGAACCGCGCGAACATCCCGACGGTGAATCTGATTGACTTCCGCTATCCCGACCACACGAACGCCTACTGGCACACACTCCAGGACACTCCGGACAAATGCAGTCCGGAGAGCCTGGATGCTGTAGGCACACTCCTCCTGCAGGTGATCTATGCCCAGAGACCCCCAGATTAAGCAGCACGACTCCCTCCCCCACGCCCGGCGCAGTCTGTTTGGCATCTACGAGGGCTTGAGGATCCTTGTACCCGGTCTCTACGCCGCCGGCCTCGTCCTCATGCTGTACTGGACGTATCTGGCAAACGTGCTCAATGCGTTAGTTGGAGCCGGGCCGCTGCTGGTTTCGTACTTCCTTCTGACCGTTGTGATCGGAATGGGACTCTATGCTCTGGAGAGTCCAAAGCGTCGCCGGGCATTTCAGGAGAACCAGCCGAGCCGTCACCTCAGCACGCGGGCAAGAATGATGAAGGACTTCCCGCTTCTGGATGACGCCGATGCACAACGGCTCTACTTCTACATCCTTAACACGTACGTTCCTCCCCCCTTCCACGAGAAGATCTTTTTCTTCGGCATGCTCTACTCCGTCATGACTCAGATCCGCAGGAGTTCCTTCTGGTTTGCTGCCCTTGCCTCTGCTCTGGCACTGGTGGAGCTGGGGAGTGGGACCCCGCTGCAGGAGCTGCAGCCGCTGATTCTCGCGGCTCTTTCGGTGTGGATCATCTTCGTGGTCTACGTGCAGCACAACAAAGCCGACCGGAAGATGCAGGAGAACTACCAGGATCAGATCCTGTGGCTTGAGATGCACGCGGATCTGGTCGATGACGTTTTGAAGGAATTTGCTTCACGTCGGCGTTCGCCGTAGGGGGACATTTCAAGAGAGCAAGCTTCCCGCGTTTTCCGGAACATGGCCGGAATGAGATGAAGGAATCTCGATACCTTGAAGTTCGACGGCATCACATCAAGGACCAACTTCCCCCTTTCTCAAAGGTACCCGGAA
>CAYXMK010000044.1:0-13224 GCA_964465905.1 uncultured Ignavibacteriaceae bacterium
GGCTCACCTTCGAGGATGCGGTGAGGGACGCATTTGCTGATCCGAAGCTCGTCGCTGTCATGCTGGTTCTGACGGGTCTGATCCTGTTCCTGACGCGCTTGGCCAGACCCAAGGAAGGAAAGCAGATCGGACTTGTCGGCGCGCTGGTGATCGGCGCGGCACAGGCGGTAGCCATGCTCCCGGGGATTTCCCGATCCGGCTCTACGATCAGCACCGGCATGTATCTCGGCATCCAGCCGACAGAAGCGGCCCGCTTTTCGTTCCTGCTCGCCCTTCCGGCCATCGCAGGGGCGACGCTGCTGCAGTCCGTGGATCTGGTTCGTGTGGGGATCGATGCGAGCGCACTCCTCCCCCTGATCATCGGCACCGTTGTCTCGTTCGGCTCGGGCGTCCTGGCGATCAAGATGCTCCTGGGCATCATCGGGAAAGGGAAATTCGGGATGTTCGCGTACTACTGTCTCGTTGTCGGGACGATCGGTATTCTGTTCATTTGATGGCAGAGAGGAGTCTGAGGATGATGATGAAGGCTCAGGTACCCGCGTTGATGATGGTTCTTCTTCTTGTTGCAGTGCCCATGGAAGCCCAGAAGAAAGGACGCCTGGATATGAACGAGAAACCCCTAACGCCGTACGCGGTTCTCGAGACGTCGATGGGGACGATCGAGGTCGAGCTGTACGAGCACGCCACACCGAAGACGGTGAAGAACTTCATTGGGCTTGCCGAAAAGGGTTCCTACAACGGCGTTCTCTTCCACCGCGTCATTGACAGGTTCATGATCCAGACCGGAGATCCCACGGGAACGGGGAGGGGAGGGAGCAGTATCTATGGCCGTCCGTTCGAGGATGAGATCGTCGACACCCTGCGGCATGTGGGTGAGGGAATTCTGTCGATGGCCAACAGGGGTCCCAACACGAATGACAGTCAGTTCTTCATCACACTTGCTCCCACGCCGTGGCTGGACGGAAAGCACACGGTGTTCGGGCGGGTGGTGAAGGGGATGGAGGTCGTGAAGTCCATCGGCAAAGTGCCGACGACGAAACCCTTCGACCGCCCCGTCAAGGACGTGAAGATTCTGAGCGTTACCATCACCCGGCGGTAACGGCTCACGGGAACCGGTGCTCTCGGTCAAGGAGCAGTACGAACGAGCATGGCAGGCAAGCAGGAGTTCTTCACATCGCGCTGGGGGATGATCCTCTCGGTCATCGGCATCGCCGTGGGGACAGGCAATATCTGGCGATTCTCGCGCATCGCGGCGCAGAATGACGGCGGTTCGTTCCTCATTCCCTGGATGGTGTTCCTGCTCCTCTGGTCTGTCCCCCTCATCATCGCCGAGCTTGCCATTGGCAAGTGGACGCGACTGGGAACGATCGGCTCCGTGGGTGTGCTGGCGGGGAAACGCTTCGCCTGGATGGGTGCGTTCATTGGATTCGTCTCCACCGCGATCATGTTCTACTATTCCGTGGTTACCGGTTGGTGCTTCAAGTACCTCACGGAGGCGCTCAGCGGATCTCTCGTGGACGTTCGCGACCACCTGGCGTTGTGGAACGGATTCACGCAGAGTCTCGAACCGCTGGCGTTTCACGTCGTTGCGATGCTGCTCGGCGGATACGTGATCTACCGCGGGGTGGTCCGCGGCATTGAGCGGAGCAATCGCATCCTCATCCCGTCTCTCCTGGCCATCCTTGTGATCCTGGCGGTCCGGGCTGTGACACTGCCTGGTGCTCTCGAAGGCATCATCTACCTCTTCACTCCAAAGCTCGCGACACTGCTCGACCACAAGGTGTGGCTTGCCGCCCTGACGCAGAATGCGTGGGACACCGGTGCGGGGTGGGGATTGATCTTGACGTACGCGTGCTACGCGCGACGCCGGGAAGACATCACCGTCAACGCCGCGCTCACGGCTTTCGGGAACAATTCGGTTTCACTTCTCGCCGGCATCACCATTTTCGCCACGGTCTTTGCGCTTGCGCCCGGCGACGGCGTGCGGGAGCTTATTTCCGGCCAGGGAAGCACGAACACCGGACTGGCGTTCATCTTCCTTCCCCAGCTGTTTCGCAGCATGCCCGGCGGTCCGCTTGTGCAATTGTTCTTCTCGAGCATCTTCTTCCTCGGATTGTCGCTTGCAGCCCTGACCTCGCTCATCTCGATGATTGAACTTGCCGTGAAGGCGTTCGTCGATATGGGCCTGCAGCGGGTGCGTGCGTTGTCCCTCGTCGTGGCGCTCGGGGTGCTGATGGGTATTCCCTCGGCGCTCAGCATGGCGTTCCTGGAAAACCAGGACTGGGTCTGGGGCATTGCGCTGATGATCAGCGGGGGATTCATTTCGTTCGCCGTCATCCGAACGGGGGCGGACCGGTTTCGCCGGGAGGCGGTGAACGGCGAGGGCACCGATGTCCGCGTCGGGCGGTGGTACAATGTTGTTATTTCGTGGCTGATTCCCCTGCAGGTTGTGGTGCTCATTGCCTGGTGGTTCTCCCTGGCCATCACGGAATACGATCGGGAGGCATGGTGGAATCCGTTCCACACGTCGTCCGTCGGCACCTGCCTTCTGCAATGGGGTGTCGTCATCCTGATTCTCGTCGCCCTGAACCGCGTCATGGTGCGCCGAATCTTCGGGTCGGCGGAGAAGGGGGCGTGAGATGACTCTCGAAACCGCAGCAACCATGGTACTGACGATCGGCGTCGTATGGGGCGGATTCGTGCTCGTGCTGCTGACGGCGCTTCGAAAGGAGCGGAGGAAGCAACGACATGACTCTTGATCAGCTCGAACAGAGTCTTGCCCGGGAGGAGATTGCCCCGGTGTACCTCGTGTACGGCGAGGAGTCGTTCCTCCTTGAGGAGAGCGTCAGGGCCATCGTGAACGGAGCACTGGAGGAGGGAACGCGGGCCTTCAATCTGGATACGCTCTACGGCGGCAGCACGAGTGTGCAGGAGGTGATCGCCCATGCCTCGGCGTTTCCCATGATGGGGTCGAGACGCGTCACCGTCGTTCGCCAGTTCGAACGGCTGTTTCCCATGCGGCAGGAGGAACGGGAACGGCGCGTCCAGCTTCTGCTCCCGTACCTGGAGCATCCTCTGGACTCCACCGCGCTGGTTCTGGTGACGGAGAAGGCGGACTTCCGCGCGAACCCCTTCCGGTTCCTCAAACAGCATGCGGCGCTCGTGGAGTGCAGGCCGCTCTGGGACAACCAGGTTCCGGGCTGGATCGCCGACCGCATCAGGAAACGGGGCGGAACGGCGTCACCGGAAGCAGTTCAGCTTCTGCATGAATATGCCGGATCCTCGCTCGGCGTGCTCGACAATGAGCTGGAAAAACTGTTCACCTACCTGGGTGGGCGGAGGGAGATTACGTCGGAAGATGTTGCGGCCGTTGCGGGGGCGTCGAGGGGCTACACGATCTTCCAACTGCAGGATGCCATCGGCCGGAAGGATGTCGGCCGGGCACTTCGAATCCTGGAGGCCATGCTTCTGGAGGGACAGAGCGAGCAGATGATGATCACCATGCTGACGCGGTTCAACAATCAGCTCTGGAAGCTGACGGAATTGCGGTCGCGCGGAGCCTCCGACGCGGAGATCATCGCAGAGCTGGGGATTCCGGGGCGGTTCGTGGGGGAGTACCGGATCTACGGCGCCAACTTCACCCTCGCACAGGTCGAGGCGAACTTCCGGGCCCTGCTGGAGGCGGATACGGCCCTGAAGACCTCTTCTCCCGACCCGCGGGCGGTGATGGATCTTCTGCTCTATTCCCTCATCAAGGGCCCACACGCCATGACACTCTCAGAGGTGTGACCCATGCCTGCGGCGCCGACGCTGGATCTGCTCTCCCTTCCCACTGCCGCGGAGTGGTGGCGTTTCCTGCTCGTGTTCGGCGGACTGGTGACCACGATCGGTCTGGGGGAGGGCGTGCGTGTGCTGCTGCGCTGGTCTCCCGAGTTCACCCGGAAACTCGTGCACATCTCGGTCGGCATCCTCATCTTCTTCGCTCCGGCAATCTTTACCGCGGCGATGCCGGCGCTCATCCTGGCGGTCACGTTCATCGTCGTCAACTTCCTCGCGATCCGGCTGGGAGTGTTCAAGGGAATGCACGGGACGTCGCGTCCCACCTACGGGACGGTCTTCTATCCTCTCGCGTTTCTGATCCTCGTGCTCCTCTTCTGGTACCGTGCCCATCCCATCCTCTCGCTCTCCATTCTCGTCATGGCGCTGGGCGATGCTGCCGCAGCCGTGGTGGGAGAAAGTCTCAGCTCTCCGAGTATTTACTACCTCTCCTCCGACAAGAAGTCCGTGGAAGGCTCGTTCACGATGTTCGCGGTGACCGTCACGGTCCTCGTAACCGGTCTCACCTGGTTCGGGTACGCACAAGAACACAGTTTCGGCTTCATCGTCGTGGTTTCGATCGTCGCGGCGCTCAACGCTACCGCCTGGGAAGCCCTCTCCTCCCGCGGGCTGGACAATCTCACCGTGCCGCTCTCGACGGCGCTGGTCCTCGCCGTGTACCTCCTTGCCGACTCCGCCCACGCCGGGGAACAGTTCACGGTGGGAACAATCCTCGGTCTGCTCATCGGTGCGGCATCGTATCGGGTTGGATTCCTTTCCCTCAGCGGATCGGTGGCGACCTTTCTTCTGGCGTCCATCGTCTATGGACTTGGCGGGTGGCAGTGGACAACGCCGATTCTCGTCTTCTTCCTCGCGTCCAGTCTTCTTTCGAAGATGGGGAAGGAGCGCAAGGAGCAGCTCCGGGATGTGTTCGAGAAGGGAAGCACGCGCGATCATCTGCAGGTCTTTGCCAACGGAGGAATCGCCGGACTCCTGGCGGTGGCCGCGTGGGCGTTCCCGGGGACCGATCTCTATCCTCTCTACCTGGGCTGCGTGGCCGCCGTGACGGCGGATACGTGGGGTACCGAAGTGGGAGTGCTCAGCAAACGAAGGACGTATCTCGTGACGACCTGGAGACCGGTTTCTCCAGGCGTGAACGGCGGCGTTTCGTTCGCCGGCCTCTTGGGCGCCTTCCTCGGCGCCGCTCTGATCGCACTGGTTGGATTGTTCTGGCACCCCGATCCGTTACTCGCTGCTGTTGTCGCGGCGGCCGGATTCCTCGGAGGAGTAGCGGACAGTATGCTCGGGGCCACGCTTCAGGCGTCCTACCGGTGTCCGGTGTGCGGCAAGGTCACGGAAAAACGAGAACACTGTCATCGCGGTCCTTCCGAGGGACTGCAGCCGGCGGCTCCGGAGTTGGTCCGCGGGCTCCGGTGGATGGGGAACGATGCTGTGAACTGGCTGTGCGCGGGAACGGGAGCGTTTGTCATGGCGCTCCTCCGGTGGTTCTGACGCAGCTGTCCGTGACTGTGAGCGCGATGCTGGTCCGGCGTGTCCCCAGTCACACAGAGGCAGAGGTTCCCGCTGTAGAATATCACGTTGGAGCCATTCTATGCTGAACTACGTGTGGATTGCCCTCATCGCGATCGGCATTCTCACCGCCGTCGGGAATGATGTTGCGGACGAAGTCGGCGACACGTTCCGCAACGGCACGGCTCTGAGTGCACAGTTCGTTGTGCAGAAGGCGAGGACGGGACTCCGCCCCTCGTGGGAGGGAATCCTTGTCATGCCGACGGCTGCCTTCAACGAGTTCTACGGTGTGGAAGAGACGGCAGAGGAGATTCTCCAGAGCGTTGTCATCACGGCTCCTTCGGCCGGGCCGCCGGCACTGAGTCTTGTCCCGGATGAGCAGACGCCCGGGCGCTGGACGGTGATGGCGGACAACGCGACGCGCAAAGGAACACTGACCGGCACTGTGGAGGAGCTTGCGTGGGCCGATGGGGGTTCTTCGGCATCCGTTCGCGTCGTGTTCGAGCCGATCCGCTACGTGAAGATCAAGGCCGTGACGCACGCGGCGCTCGATTATGCCGGCATTGCCGTCAACATCGCCATCGGCCTCATCGGCATCATGGCTCTCTGGCTCGGCGTCATGAAGGTCGCCGAGGAAGCGGGGTTGGTGAAGGTCGTCACGCGCATCCTCACGCCGGTGACGCGCCGCCTCTTTCCGGACGTGCCGGAGGATCATCCCGCTGTCGGAGCGATGATCATGAACATCGCCGCGAACATGCTGGGGTTGAGCAACGCGGCGACGCCGTTGGGGCTGAAGGCCATGGAGGAACTGAACAAGTTGAGTCCCAAGACCGGGACCGCCACGAATGCGATGTGCACGTTCCTGGCCATCAACACCGGCGGACTCATTCTCGTACCTGCGACGGCCATCGCTGTCCGGGCGGCTGCAGGTTCCGCCAATCCCGGCATCATCATCGGCACTTCGATCTTCGGCGCTTCCTGCGCGACCATCGCCGGCGTCCTTGCCGCCAAGCTTCTGGAGAAGCTGCCGCACTACCGGAGACAGCTGCTGCCCGACGCGGCGGTAGAGGGAAAGGAGGAGCGCCATGGCTGAGCTCTTCCGCACCGCCGTCAATCTTGTGGCCGTTCTGGCGATTCCGCTTCTGCTCTTCGTGTTTCTGGGGTGGGGTGTCGCGCGCCGGGTGAAAGTCTACGAGGTCTTCGTTGAGGGGGCCAAGGACGGCTTCAATGTTGCCATCAGAATCATACCGTACCTCGTCGCCATGCTGGTGGCGATCGGCATCTTCCGGGCGAGCGGAGCGATGGATGTTTTCGTCTTCCTCCTGTCGCCCCTGACGAATCTGATCGGTATGCCGGCGGAGACGCTTCCGATGGCACTCATGCGGCCGCTCTCGGGAAGCGGCTCGCTCGGGATCATGACCGAACTGATGAAGGTCCACGGTCCCGATTCCTTCATCGGGGTCATGGCATCGACCATGTACGGCAGTTCGGAGACGACGTTCTACGTGCTGGCCGTCTACTTTGGATCTGTGAGCGTGAAGAACACCCGCCACGCGCTCCCCGTCGGACTCATTGCCGACCTCTTCGGCATGCTGGGAGCCGTGCTGATCACCCGCATTCTCTTTGGGATGTGAACCTTTCACCAATCAGGAGGACATCGCATGCAACGGTGGATGATGTGTGGACTCATACTGCTCCTTGGCCTGGTTGTCGCGGTCCAGGGGAGCGAAGCCCAGACAGCCGCCAAGGCCGCGGCGGCGAAGCAGCAGCAGACTGTCGGCGGTGGCATGGGCATGACGTGGATCGACGGCAAACCGTACTACCTCGTGAACCTCGCACCGGAACTTGCCTTCGGGAAATTCGGGATCGGGTTCGACCTCAATCTCCGCGTCGGCAAGGAAGACGGCGTCGTGAGGGTCCGCAAGGAGGATTTCGATGAGACGTACGACTACCTGCGGATCATCCGGTACGTGCGGTACGGACTGAAGAGCGATCCCATCTATGTGCGGCTGGGATCCCTCGACTATTCGCGGCTCGGTCACGGCTTCATCATGTACTACTACCGGAACGCCGCCAGCTACGACGACCGGAAGATCGGCGTCGAGTTCGATCTGGATTTCGAGAAATTCGGCTTCGAGAGCATGTACAGCGACATCGGCCATGCCGGCATCTTCGGTCTCCGTGGCTACGTCCGACCCCTGAAGTTCACGAAGCTTGCGAGCATTCCGGTGATCGGCGGATTTGAAGTCGGGGCCACCTATGCAGCCGACTTCCATCCGGATGCCAACAAGACGTGGGGTGATACCACCGGGACTGCCGCGGCGGCGAAGGACGGCGGCTCACTCTCGATCGTCGGATTTGATCTGGGACTTCCCCTCCTCTCACTTTCCATCCTGAAGTCGACGCTCTACTTCGACTACGCCAAGATCGTGGATTTCGGCAGCGGTGCGGCGGCCGGAATCGACCTGAACTTCTCCGGTATGGGACTGGTGACGATCGGCGCAAAGTATGAGCGGCGGTGGACCGGGGACCAGTTTGCCCCTGTCTTCTTCGACGCGCTGTATGAGCGCCAACGCTACACGCCGATGGGGACTCAGTTCGAGAGCAAGGCGCAGTCGCTGAAGAGGATCACGAAATCCGAGGAGGGCTACTACGGCGAAATGGTCATGAGCGTGATGGGGACCTTCAATGTGCTCGGTGCCTACTATTCCCCGGTCGGCGTGAAGAATCAGGGAGTCATTCACCTGGAGCTGGATGCGGGGAACGTGATCCCGATCCTCCTGCTGAGCGGAGGATACGACAAGAGCAACGTCGGCCGTGTCTTCAGAGTGGACGAGAACTCCATCTTCTACCTCCAGGTCGGTTACAAGCCCACCTCGTGGCTGATTGTTTCGACCCTCTACCAGTGGACGTTCGCGCCGGAACGGAACGCCGACAACCAGGTGGTGGGCTACAAGACGCAGAAGCGCATCGAGCCGAAGGTCGGCTTCGTCTTCAACTTCTGAGCTGAGGATCGCTTCAGCGTGAAGAGCGGTTTCGTCGACCGTCTTCTCAGAAAAGCAAAACCCCCGGCCTGCGCCGGGGGTTTTCTGTTGCATTTTGGGGCTTGTCTGCCTATCTTTTGCGGCATTCCTCAAATCCTCCGACTTCATCTGCGGTGCACGGAAACATGACGAATCTGCTCAATCACCTGATTGCGAAGTCCCTTCCCTTCATCCCCAAGGCCATTGTCGGACAGGTTTCCAAGCGCTACATCGCCGGCACGAAGTTCGACGACGCCGTCCGGGAAGTGCGCCTGCTCAACCAGAAGGGGATGATGGCCACGCTCGATATCCTGGGTGAGGACATCTTCGAGAAGGAGCCCGCCGCGCAGCTGACCGGAGAATGGGGACGCGTCATCGAGGGGATCCAGGAAGCGAAACTCGATTCGAACATCTCGGTGAAGCTGAGTCAGCTCGGATTGAAGATCGATCCGGACTTCTGCTACGCGAACGTGCGGGCCATCGTGTCGAAGGCCGCCGCCTGCGGCAACTTCGTCCGCATCGACATGGAAGACTCCACCACGACGGATGCGACCCTGGCACTGTATCGACGCTTGAGAGAAGAAGGATTTCAGAACGTCGGCGTCGTGATTCAGGCCTACCTCCACCGGAGCGATCAGGATGTCCGCGCGCTCATCAAGCTCGGGGCGAACTTCCGCCTCTGCAAGGGGATCTACATCGAATCGCCGGACATCGCCTTCCAGGAACGGGAGGAAGTGCAGCGCAATTTCGTTCTGCTCATGCGGACAATGATGGAGCAGGGAGCGTACGTGGGGATTGCCACCCACGACGATTACCTGATCGAGAAGGCGTACGAACTGATCGGGCGGCTGAAGCTCCCAAAGGATCGCTATGAGTTCCAGATGCTGCTCGGCGTGAGGGAAACAAAGCGCGACAGCATTGTGGCCGACGGTCACCGTCTGCGCGTCTACGTCCCCTTCGGGGAACGATGGTACGCCTACTCCACGCGGCGTCTGAAGGAGAATCCTCAGGTGGCAGGCTACATCCTCAGGGCGATGTTCAGAATGAAAGGAACCCGGTAACACTCAACGATCAACAAGCGAGGAAGAACTATGGCAGAAGCGAAAAGCTCGGGAGGCGGAGTGCGGTACCAGCCGTACGTTCCGGCGGAAACCGATCTGAAAGAGTTCACGTTGAAGGCGGTGCTGCTGGGACTCATCATGGCCGTGATCCTCGGAGCCGCCAACGCGTATCTGGGACTCAAAGCTGGCATGACGATCGCGGCGACGTACCCGGCCGCGGTGATCAGCATGGCGCTCCTGCGCCTCATGCGGGGGTCGATTCTCGAAGAGAACATCGCGCGGACCGTCGGTTCTATCGGCGAGTCGGTGGCTGCCGGCGCGATCTTCACCATCCCGGCCTTCGTGATCTCCGGCGTGTGGGATAATCTGGAGGATCGTTACCTCGAAGCCACCGCCATCATGATGGTGGGCGGCGTCATCGGTGTGCTCTTCGTCACTCTCCTGCGGCGGGTTATGGTGGAGGACGTGGATCTGCCGTATCCGGAATCGGTGGCGGCTGCAGAGATCCACAAAGCGGGCCAGCGGGGAGGAACCGGAGCAATCTACTTGTTTGCCGCCGGCCTTGTCGGGGCCCTGATTCAGTCGTTCAAGCAACTGAGCCTCTTTGCCGCATCGTGGGAGAAGTTCGTTCCGTTCGCCAAGGGGAACGTCACGCTGGGTCAGGGGGGAACCGCGCTTCCCGCCGGCGGCGGTATCGTGCTCTCCACGCCCGGTGTCAGTCCCGCCTATATCGGGGTCGGCTACATCATCGGTCCCCGGCTGGCTTCTCTCAACTTTGCGGGTGGACTCCTTGCCTGGGGACTCTTCGTGCCGCTGCTGCTCTATTTCCTCGGACCGGAACTGCAGACTTCGATGCCCGGGACGGAAGAGGGTGACTGGCTCGCGCAGGCGTCCGGCGTATGGAAGTTCATCGTTCGGCCGATCGCCATCGGAGGCATGCTCGTCAGCGCGGTGTTCACGCTCTGGAGAATGCGCAAGAACCTCGTCGGCGGCATTTCGCGCTCCATCTCCGACGTAAAGAAAGCCGCGGCGGGGGGAGGGGTGATCAACAGGATCGAGCACGACATCAACATCAAGTGGGTCATGCTCGGCATCGGCGCGATGGCGGTGGCAACGTTCTTCCTCTACAACTACTTCGCACAGGACGCCGTGGCCGCCCTGACGGCGACGGTGGTGATGATCATTGCCGGCTTCTTCTTTGCCGCCGTTTCAGGCTACCTTGTCGGACTCATCGGATCCAGCAATAACCCCATCAGCGGTCTGACGCTCTCGACGGTCATCGTGGCGGCCATTCTCATGGTCTTCCTCGGCCAGACGGGCACGACCGGGATCGCAGCAGTGCTGGGTGTGGCCGGCGTCATCTGCGTCTCGGCGGCCGTGGCGGGAGAAATGCTGCAGGACCTGAAGGTGGGCCACATCCTTGGGGGCACACCGTGGCGGATGCAGCTCGGCGACATCTTCGGCGTTCTGTTCTCCGCCGTTGTGATGCTCTATCCCATCCTCATTCTCCACCAGGGGGATATCAACACGGGAGGGACGGGGCTTGGCGGCAAGGCCCTCCCCGCGCCGCAGGCGAGTCTCATGGCGCTCGTGTCGCAGGGCATCGTCGGCGGCCAGATGGCATGGCCCCTCATCGTCGTCGGTATGCTGATGGCGGTCGGGTTCATCCTCGTCCAGGTCAAAAGCCCCATGCTGGTCTGCGTGGGGATGTACCTTCCGCTGGAGACGACGTTCGCCATCTTCATCGGCGGATTGATCAAAGGCATCGTCGACCGTGCAGCTGAACGGAGAAAGTACAATGCCGCCCAGAAGACCCGTGTGGAGAACAACGGTGTTCTGCTCGCGGCCGGCCTCATCGCCGGGGAAGCGCTCATCGGACTCGTGTTCGCCGGACTGGCGTTCTATGAGACTCCCGTGCCCAGGCTGATCGAGGACCCATCGTTCATCACGAGTCTGTTCGTCTTCCTGCTCGTTGGTCTGATCCTGACGCTGATCCCGCTGAGAAATGCGGGCCGGGCTGATGAACCCGCGCCGCCAAGCGCCATGGCGTGACGGCGTCCACCGAAACCCGTGAGCTGAGGGGGCGGAGCATGCTTGCGAAAGATGTGCTCCGCCCTCTGTTTCCGCAGAGCCGCAGGAATCCGGCATGACGCGTTCTTCCGAAAGTCCCCGGAACCTTCTCGACCTGAAACCAGTGCGCCATGCGGCCTGGGAGAAGACAGAGGAAGGAACCGTGGTGCTGCTCATCCCCAAGTTCCGCGGCGCGCTGCTGGCGCGCTGGCTGCAGCCCCGGCTGACAAAACCGAACTTCCGCGTCAAGCTCGATCGGTTGGGAAGCTTCGTCTGGGAACGGTGTGACGGTGCGACGCGTGTCGAGGCGATCGGAGAAGAGATGCGGCGAGAGTTCGGCGACAGCGCCGAGCCGGTGTTCGATCGCATCGGCACGTTCATCCGGAAACTCGAAAAAGAGAAATTCCTGTTGATTTCCTGAACCCGCAACAAGAAGGAGTCCTGCCATGTCCAAGGCCATTGAAGGTCTGAAACCCGAACGGTTGTGGTGGTACTTCGCCGAGATCAGCAAGATCCCGCGCGGCTCCAAGAACGAGAAGCAGATTTCGTCCTACGTGCTGAACAAGGCCCGCGAACTGGGCCTCGAAGCGCAGCAGGATAAGTACCTCAACGTCGTCGTGCGAAAACCCGCTTCGCCGGGCCGCGAACAGTCTCCCATGATCTGTCTGCAGGGTCACCTTGATATGGTGTGCGAAAAGAACAAGGACAAGGTGCACGATTTTGCCAAAGATCCCATCGAGCTTGTCCGCAACGGCAATATCCTGACGGCGAACGGCACGACCCTCGGCGCAGACAACGGCATCGCCGTTGCCGCCAGCCTGGCGATCATGGAAGATCGGTCCCTGGAACACGGGCCGCTGGAATTCCTGTTCACCGTCGACGAAGAAACAGGTCTTACGGGTGCGAATCACCTGAAACCCGGCTTCGTGAAGAGCAAGACCCTGTTGAATCTCGATTCCGAAGAAGAGGGAGCGCTCTACGTCGGATGCTCTGGAGGGCGGAACACGATCGGCGTGTGGAAGGCGGTGTTCGAAGCAGTGCCGCGCGGCTACCAAGCCGTGCGGATTTCGGTTCGCGGACTGAAAGGCGGACACTCGGGGCTGGAGATTGACAAAGGGCGGGGGAACTCTATCAAGATTTTGAACCGCGTGCTGCTCGCGTTGACCGGCCTCGGTGCCCGCCTTGCCCACGTCGAAGGAGGCAACAAGAGCAATGCCATCCCGAGGGAGGCAGAAGCCCTGCTGTTCCTTCGCAGGGCGCTCGTGCGGAAGGCGAAGAAGATCGTCGCTTCCTTCCACGATACGATCCGGGCCGAACTCGCAACCGTGGAACCGGATCTGAGCATCGCCACGGAGGACGTCAAGGATGTGAAGAAACCGAAGGTGCTGCAGAAGAGACTCCAGGAACAGATCGTGAAGACCATCTCTGCACTCCCGCACGGAGTGGCCAAGATGAGCGCGGAGATCCCGGGTCTCGTGGAAACGTCCACGAACGTGGCGATCCTCCGAACGGAGAACAACCGTATCGTCCTGACGACCAGCCAGCGGAGTTCCGTGGCTTCGGAGATTGAGGAAATCCTCCAGACAGTAGGGAATATCTTCGAGCTCGGAGGAGCGAAACCCCAGCACACGGAGGGTTATCCCGGATGGAAGCCAAATCTCGATTCCCCCATCCTCAAGAACGCCATTGCGACGTACACGTCGCTCGCCGGGAAAGAACCCGCT
>CAYXMK010000045.1:0-13221 GCA_964465905.1 uncultured Ignavibacteriaceae bacterium
GCCACGAACGTGCGGACGGTGGGCTCGCACCAGAGCCATCTGATTGCCGGCGTCGTGGCTGACGGTGTGCCGTGCCTCACCTGCCATCAGGTGCCGACGCAACTCTACCAGACGGGCCACATCGACACGCGGAGTCCGGCTGAGGTGGTCTTCGTTGACTCACTCGCTTGGACGGTGACGAATGAGCCGGGGACTTCTGACTACGATGCCGCCCTGCCGTTGACGGTTCCTGCGCCCTCATTCAGCTCTGCAACCCTGAAGTGCGAGAATACCTACTGTCACGGCAGCTTCAAGAACGAATGCGCCGCTCTGGACCAGCGTTGGGCAGGGTGAGGCGGCCTGCGGAACCTGTCACGGAGATGTGACCAGGGCAACGCTCGCCCAGCGCGCCCTCCCGAAAACCCCGGCCGAGGGAGGAACACACACGACGAGCACGAGCTGTTCCGCCTGTCACGGAACCGTTGTGGATGCAAGTCTGAATTTCGTCGACAAAACGAAACACATCAACGGCAAGCTGAACGTCTTCAACACGGAACGCGACTACTAGGGTCCGGCACGCGGGGAAGGGTTGTGCGGTGTGACCCCGGTTGTCGGGTACACAGGACAACATCGAAATCTACCCGCGGCGATCTGAAGGATCGCCGCGTTGCTGTACACAGCAAAGGGAGGAAGAATGATCGGAAACATCATGGTGTGGCTGGCATTGGCGGCCGGAGTCTTCTCCGCGATATCCTATCTGCTCGGTTCCCGGGGCGGGCGTGCGGCGATGCGCAGGGGTCGACTTGGATTTATCCTCATGGCATCTGGCACGGCGGCGGCGGCAGTTCTGTTCCTTCTCTACATTCTCCGCCATCAGTTCGAGTACGCCTATATCTGGAGCTACAGCTCGCAGGATCTTTCCACCGGACTGCTCATCAGCACATTCTGGGCCGGTCAGGAGGGGAGTTTCCTGCTGTGGTGTCTCTTTTCGGCGGTGATCGGCCTGCTCCTGCTCCGATCGGCGATGAGGAACGGCGTCGAGCGGGAGGCGATGGCGGTGTACGTAACCCTCCAGACCTTCCTCCTGTTGTTGCTAACGACGAAATCCCCCTTTCAGTACCTCTGGCATGCATATCCGAACGAGGTGTCGGTCGGGATGGTCCCTCCGGACGGGAGGGGACTGAATCCTCTCCTTCAGAACTTCTGGATGATCATCCATCCGCCCGTCATGTTTCTGGGGTTTGCAGCCATGGGGGCGCCCTTCTCGCTCGCTGTGGCGGGACTCTGGAAGAAGGCGTTCAGCGAATGGATCTCCCTGGCGCTTCCGTGGCTGCTCTTTGCGGCAGCCGCTCTCGGTGCCGGTCTCATCCTCGGAGGATACTGGGCCTACGGCGTGCTGGGATGGGGTGGATGGTGGGGATGGGATCCGGTGGAGAACAGCTCGCTCATTCCGTGGATTGTCGCGATCGCCCTCATTCATACGCTGGTGGTTCAGAGGAAGACCGGCAAGCTGGTGAGGACGAACTTCGTCCTCGCGCTTCTGAGTTATCTTCTCGTCATCTACAGCACGTTTCTCACGCGCAGCGGCATTCTCGGTGAAGCTTCCGTCCATTCCTTCACCGACCCCGGCAGTCTGAGTTATGGCCTCCTCGTGCTCTGGATTCTCGGCATGCTGGTCTTCGCCGTCTGGATCATTGCACTCCGCTGGAAAGAGATGCGCACCGAAACACAGGGCGGGGTCGGCCTCTGGACCAGAGAGTCCCTGCTGTCGATGGGGGCGGCGGCTCTGGGAGCGAGTGCCCTCATCACGTTCGTCGGTACCAGTCTGCCCATCGTGTCGGCGTCGACGGTCGAGCCGAGCTTCTACAATTCCACCAATCTCCCTGTGGCGGTCGTCATCGCGCTGCTGATCGGACTGAGCCTTCTCGTCCAGTACAGGATGGAGTCGGGCAAAGTTCTTCTGCGGCGCCTGGTCATACCGGCCCTGCTGGCTGCGGTGGGGGTCGGTATCATGGTGTTCGCTGGTCTCGACCAGGCACAGTTAGGCGCGCTGGCATTTGCCTCCCTCTTTGCCCTGATGGTGAGCGGTCGGCATGCCTTCCGTATGCTCCGGGAGCGCCCACTCCTCGTCGGCGGGGCCGTGTCCCACATCGGTGTGGCAACGATGCTGCTCGCGATCATCGGCTCAGGACCGTACGGCACGAAGGCGACGGTGAGTCTGACCATGGGTCAGCCCAAGGACGTGCACGGCTACACCGTCGTCTTCCGGGAACGGACTGTCGATGAAGGAGGAAAGCACACGTTCCTCGTTACGGCAGAGAAGAACGGCGGCGTCATCAACCTGCGCCCGCGGATGTTCGTCAGTTCGTACAACAACAGCCTGATGCGTGAACCCGATTACGGGATTTCACTCCTCCGCGATTTCTACCTGGAACCGGTGGGTTTGGAAAGCGGTGTGTCCGAGGATGCCGCAGCGCACGGATCCGTACTGGAACTTCAGAAGGGTGAGACAAAACGTGTGGCGGGGGTATCCGTGACGTTCGTCGGGTTCGAGATGGCACCGCACCAGGAGGGAGGAATGTCGGGGCAAGGGGGCCTGTCGGTCGGTGCTGTCCTGGAGGTGCGCCAGGGGAAGACCACAACCCGGCTGGTGCCTACGACGATGTTTCGTCAGGGTGCAGCACCTCGTCCCACGAGGGTGGTCTTGGGGGACGGGCTGATGGCGTTCGAGCTCGCCGGCGTGAATGTCGGAATGGATGGGCGGAGCTCGAGGATCCAGTTGACGGTGTTCGACGGAGAGAGTTCCGGGGCTCACCAGCACTCCAGCGAGGTCCTCATTGCCGAAGTCAGTGCCAAGCCGTTCATGATCTTTGTCTGGGTCGGGGCGGCATGTGTGCTGGCGGGTTTGCTCCATGCCGGCGCGAATCGGCTGAAGGAGTACTCTCTAACCCGCTCGATGGGAGGGTAGTTGGTTCCGCAGGATCGGCGGTGACTGTGGTCGCAGGGTCCGCTCAGGGAAGAACGGCTGGTTGCGGTATCATCCGTGAGAAGGAGCCTGCATTGCTTCCCACTGATGGGAAGAGCGAGGAATCGGTTCGATGACCGAGCCGTCAATGGACGGCTTGATGCGGGGGCAGAATGGCATGATTCTTGCCGTCCCCAGCAAAGCCTGGAGGTACTTGGATACAAACGACGACGCCTCAACCGAAGGGGCACCATCATGAACTTTGGCATCCCGCGAGAAGTCCGTCCGGCTGAACGGCGCGTAGCCCTTTTGCCGGCCGGGGTTGAATCGCTGACGAAGGCCGGACACACCGTGTACGTCGAGCACAGCGCCGGAGCGCAAAGTCTGTTTTCTGATGAGGAATACCGCGCTGCCGGAGCTTCGATAGCGTACAGTGCCGGTGAGATCACCGGACGCAGCGACGTCATCCTGAAAATCGCTCCTCTGACTGAAGAAGAGGTTGGGGCTCTCCGGCCTGGCCAGGTTGTCTTCTCGTTCCTCCACCTTGCCGTTTCCCACCGGCGGACTGTAGAAGTGCTGCTGGAACGAGAGGTGACGGCGGTTGCGTATGAGCTGATGGAAGACGGCATGGGCGGAACGCCGATCCTGCAGGTCATGAGTGAAATTGCCGGTCAGCAAGCGATTCAGACTGCAGCTCACTTCCTCCAGTCGCGCCAAGGCGGCCGGGGAATTCTGCTGGGGAACATCCCCGGAGTGCCTCCGGCCTCGGTGGTGATCCTTGGTGCGGGTACTGTGGGAACGACGGCAGCCCGAGCGGCGCTCGGCTTTGGCGCGGATGTGACCGTACTTGACAACGATCTCTCGCGGTTGCGGGCTCTCTGCATGGGCACGACGATCCGGGCCAACACATGGGTGGCGAACAGCTACAATGTGGCACGGGCGGTGCGGTATGCAGATGTCGTGATCGGAGCGGTTCTCCTCAAGGGTGAGCGAGCCCCGCACCTGGTGACGGAAGCGATGGTACATCAGATGAAGATGGGTTCGGTCATCATCGACGTATCCATCGATCAGGGTGGGTGCGTCGAGACCAGCCGTCCCACAACGATTGACGATCCGGTCTTCGTTCATCACGGCGTTGTGCACTACTGTGTGCCCAACATGACCGCCGCCGTCCCCCGCACGGCAAGCGCTGCCCTGACGAACACGGTTCTTCCGTACCTTATGTACATCGGCGAGCGGGGCATGCACCAGGCGCTGAGGGAACACGCCGGGCTGGCGAAAGGCGTCTGCACCTTCAGCGGCGGGTGCACACACCCTGCCGTGGCGAAGGTCTTTGACCTGCAGCATCGGCATCTGACGGAGATGCTCCCTTCACACGGTGCTGCGCCATCGTCGGAGGCGCGATGAACTGGATCGCAGAATACAAGTCGAAGATCACATCGATGCGCGAGGCCGCGGGCGTGGTGAAATCGCACGACCGCATCTTCGTGAGCGGGAACGCGGCCACGCCGGTACAGCTGCTCGATGCCCTGGCAGAGCGCAAGGACGAGCTGGAGAGAGTGGAAATCAATCACATCCTGCTCTTGGGACGGGACCCTTTCGCCGAGCCGGGAATGGAAAACCACTTCTACCACAATTCCCTGTTCGTCGGTCCGGCTGACCGTGAGGCTATCGCCGCGGGACGGTCGGAGTACGTGCCGGTCTTCCTCTCAGAGATCCCCGCGCTGTTCACGCGTCAGATCATCCCTCTCGATGTCGCCTTTGTTCACGTGTCGCCGCCGGATGAGCACGGCTTCATGAGCTACGGCGTCGAATGCGCCGTCTCCAAGTCGGCCGCAGAGAGCGCCAAAACGGTTGTGGCTCTGGTGAATGAGAAGATGCCGCGAACGCTGGGGGACGTGTTCATCCATGTTTCGCGGGTGCACAAGATCGTCGAAATCTCTACGCCGTTGCTGACGCTGGAGCCGGAGCAGGCCACCGACGTTGAGGCAAGGATCGCGAAACACATCGCGGGTCTGGTGGAAGATGGCTCCACGCTGCAGCTCGGCATCGGAGGGATTCCGAACGCCGTGGTCGTGCAGCTGGAGGGGAAGCAGCATATCGGTATCCATACCGAGATGGTCTCGGACGGCATTGTGAGGGCGATGGAAAAGGGGATCATCACGAATCGGCGCAAGACCCTGCACCCCGGGAAAGTCATTGCCACGTTCTTCCTCGGGTCCCAGGATCTCTATGAATACGTCCACAACAACCCGGTGTTCGAAGTGCATCCGTGCGACTATACGAACAACCCCTTTGTCGTTGCACAGAATGAAGGGATGGTCGCGATCAACTCTGCGATCGAGGTGGACATCACCGGACAGGTATGCTCGGATTCGATGGGGACGAAGATCTACAGCGGCTTCGGGGGACAGGTGGATTTCGTTCGGGGAGCGTCGTATGCGAAGCGGGGAAAGCCGATCATTGCCCTTCCGGCAACCGCCAGGAACGGTTCGGTGTCACGGATTGTGCCGCAGCTCCGCCCCGGTGCGGGTGTGGTCACGACGCGCGCCGATGTCCACTACGTGGTGACGGAGTACGGTGTTGCGGATCTGCACGGCAAGAATCTCCGCCAGCGCGCTGATGCACTCATAGCGATTGCCCACCCGGCCTTCCGGGCAGATCTGGAAGCTTATGTGAGGAGCCTGAGGTCCGGGGTGCCGAAAGCGAAGGTTCCCGCCTGAGGGGCGGCGGGTTCAACATCTCCTTGCGGGAGTGTGTACGGAGGGTGCCGGGAGAGAAGAGCTTCGACCGTTTCCGGTCCGAACAGAGTCTTGTGTCCCACCCCAAGGGAGTGCTCGCCTCCTTCACTCCCGACGATATCCGGCAGGGTTTCGGCCCCCTGCCGGATGTTCTTTCCTAGAGCTGCTGCTGCCAGTAGATCTTGTTGCTCTTGGTGTTGAGAAACTGGATCTCCAGCGGAACGACGCGCTGGCTGGCCTGCTCGCGGCTCTCCATCGATTCGATGTCGATCATCACCCGGACGCGGAAGGCGAGCGACTCCTCTTCGGCTTTTGCCGCCCGTGCCTCTGCCGGCGAAACGTTCCAGCTGAACGAGGGCTTGAAGTTCAGGTAGAGCGTTGACGTCCGATACCCGCGGCGAATGGAGTCGGCAAGCGCAAGGTACGGATTGGGGCGGACGACCGTCTGGACTGTGGGGATGTTGTACGGTGCTTCTACGATTCCCACGCTGGCCACCTGGTAGACCTGCCGGTCGGCATCGTAGGTGAGGAGCCCGGCTTTGAAGGGGACCCAGAAACTGCGAGTATGAAGTTTCTCGGCTCGGCTGTACTTCACGATGTTTGCCAGGTACTGCCGTTGCCGGTCAGCGATGCGCTGCTCGTATTCCGCCGTCGTCTCGAATTCGTCCTTGCGTGCCACACTCGTCCGGTACGACTCAGTCTCGGTTTGAAGGAAAGTCCAGACCTGCTTGAGGAGCTCGGTGAACGAGTCGGACGTCATCTCTTCGACCTGTGAAGCGGGGCGCACGGCCGGCTGCTGCTGACCTGCGGCAGGCGCCGGCGCCAGAAGAGGTGCGCCGCACAACACCGCGGTCAGCAGAATGAACTTCCGATTATTTCTTCTACCCATGTCGATTCCCCTGCATTGGTGATCTTCATCGTGGGGGTGATCTCTACTGTCCGCGCACGGACATCAACTCCGCCGTCACTCTTCTGGCGGTTTCTCGCGCGCTCTTGATGCAATCGCCGATGGAGATGCCCTCGCGGTAGCTGCTGCAGAACCAGATACCGGGATGGCCGTCTTCGAATGCGGCAAGGGCATCCAGGGTTCCGTCGTGGCCCGGAGCGAACTGCGGGATGGCTCTCTGCCAGCGCGTGACTCTGGAATATACTGGATTTCCTTCAATTTGCATAACCGGTCGCAGTTCCTGTGTGACCATCAACACCAGTTCGGCGTCATCCTTCTGGGTCAGCTCAGGCTGACGGGAACCGCCGACGAAGGCCGTGACTGCGGTGTGGCCATGCGGTGCTCTGCCGGGAAACAGACGGCAGGGCAGACGGCAGCTGAGAATTTGGGCCTTTTCAGAGCTGGGGATGAGAAATCCGGAGCCGTCCAGCGGACGCCGGATCTGATGCGAGGCGAAACCGAGGAAGACGGAGGCAAGAGGGGGGTACTTGATCTGGTTCAGCGTGTGGGAGAGCGCGCTCGAGTACGGTGCGATGAGCGGCGCGGCAGCGAACGCCGGAACCGCAAGCACAATACTGTCTGCCTCGACCTGGCGGGCAGCACCCCACTGCAGGTACTCGACTTCGTATCGCCGGAGATCCGGTTCACCGGTTTCAGCGGCTATGTCCCGCGTGAGATCGCGGAGGGCTGTCACCTTGGCACCCGTGACGACGCGGCGCTTCAGCGCGTCCGCAACGGCACGCGGCAACACCTGCATGCCGTCGCGGAACGAGAACATCTCAGCAGGTCTCTTCCGTCCGCCCCGCTCGCGAAGCATGCCTCTGAGGAGCCCGCCGTACCGTTCTTCCAGCTCGGCCAGCTCAGGGTACGCCCATCGCACGCTGAGCAACTCGGGAGATGAAGCATACTCGTCGGCTGCGAGCGGATCCATGATGGAGTCCAGGAATTCGCGGCCGAGTCGGCGGAGGACGAATGCCGAGACACTCTCGTCCGTGTTGACCCTGCCGACGAATGGCTCACTCAGGAGGTGGAACTTGGCGCGCAGAGAAAGAAGGGGACTGGCGAGAAAAGCGGCCGGACTCATCGGAAGCTTGTGGAGGCGTCCATGCCACAGAACATATCGGGAGCGCCCCCACGGGTCCGCGTGAAGGAACTGCGACTCGAGACGGAGACCCTGGACGAGCTCCCGGATCAACGGTGTCGTCTCCTGTCCGCTGTCCGGCCCCTGTTCGATGAGGAATCCGTCCTCATGAACAGTCTTCATTGTGCCCCCGACTTCTGCCTCCTTCTCCAGAATCCGCACTTCGATCCCGAGTGCTGCCAGCCAATGGGCAGTGCAGAGGCCCGATATCCCGGCTCCGATCACTGCCACGTCGCATTTCTCAGGTCCCATGGTTCGACTCCGCGAAGGGAAAGCGCTCTCCCGTGGGATCGGAGTCCACCGGCGTGGTGTCTTGTAAGAGGATCCTCACGGGTTCTTCTGTTCTTTCGACCGCAGAGAGACTCAGAACGCAGAGGCGCGGGGTGGATTCGAGCGATGGTGTGGTGTGTGCAGGGGTGGAGGTACTGAACCGCGGCACGGCTCGCTCTGCCTGGAGCCGGTGCAGGGGGCGCTCGAGGGATTGACGCATGATGCCTGAACTGGATCCGCGTGTCTGCTGGACTGGCAACGTCGCGGTCAAGATCCCGCTGGAGGAACCATCAACCGGAGAATCCTCAGCGCGGGGCTGTGTCGTTGCGTTGCCGGCTGAGTACTGACTGCCAGTACGACAGATCGATCAGAACAAGGAGGATAGAGGGTGAAGGCACCGTTGGGGCGGCGAGGCGAATCCCGGCACGGAGACAACACCGGTGCGGGCCCGCCTCTCAACCTTCACGACTTCCGGAATGTAGCCATTTCCCCGGTGCGAAGCAACAAAGCTCGCAGCACTTCGGGAACGTGGCCTTGTGCTCAATCCACAACCTTTTCAGATGTGACAGGAGTGCCGGCTTCCGCTTGCAGCGACCGCCGGTCAAAACACAAGATGATTTTGTGGAAGCGGCACTCGTCAGCGGGGATTCCGCGTAGCTTTCCTCTGGTTCGTCCAGGGTGGAGCTGTAAGGGCAGGTTTTCGGCGCTACCTCGCCGACAGCGTTGCTGGCGGAGGATGTGACTGCCAGGCGGGAAAGCGCCGGGGTCAGGTCAGTTGCGTTTCCCGGAAGGGATGAATATATTCCGTGCTGGTTCCTGTCCGATCAACTTCAGACAACCACACAAGGAAGGTGTGAGGCAATGCAGAAGCTCATGGAAACAGTCGAGCGGAATAAAGACCGCTATCTGGGGGAACTGAGCGAGTTCCTGGCGATCCCCAGCGTCAGTTCGCAGAAGGAACACGACGGCGACATGCGACGCTGTGCCCAGTGGGTATCCGATCACATGAAGCGCATCGGCCTCCAGAACACCCAGATCTTTGAGACGCCGGGGCATCCGGTCGTCTACGGGGAGTGGCTTGGGGCGCCGGGCAAGCCGACCGTGCTGCTCTACGGACACTACGATGTCCAGCCCGTGGATCCGGTCAATCTCTGGAGCTCCCCCCCGTTTGAGGCGAGCATCCGGGGCGAGTATCTGTACGGGCGCGGCTCGGCAGACGACAAGGGACAGGTTTTCATCCACTTCAAGGCGGTGGAGGCCTGCCTGAAGGAACAGGGGACACTCCCGATCAACATGAAGTTCATCATCGAGGGGGAAGAGGAGGTGGGCAGCACCAATCTGGACGCGTTCATACGAGAGCACAAGGACCTGCTGGACGCCGACCTTGTTCTGATCTCCGATTCCTCCATGTTTGCCAAGGGCGTTCCATCGGTCTGCTACGGTCTTCGGGGGCTGGCCTACATGGAAGTGGAAGTCACGGGTCCGAATCGCGACCTCCATTCCGGCTCCTTCGGGGGCTCCGTCCATAACCCGATTCAGGCGCTGGCGGAGATGATCGCCTCCCTTCACGATAAGAACGGGAAGGTCACGATCCCCGGCTTCTATCGGGATGTCCGGCCCCTCACGACGGCTGAGCGCGCGGCGTACCGCAAGCTTCCGTGGAACGACACATCGTACGCCAGAGATCTCGGGGTCCGGGCGTTGTACGGAGAGAAGGGGTTCACGACGCTCGAGCGTTTGTGGGCGCGGCCGACGCTGGAGTGCAACGGCATTTGGGGCGGGTACACGGACGAAGGAGCGAAAACGGTGCTCCCGGCCAAGGCATTCGCCAAGATCTCGATGCGCCTGGTTCCGGACCAGTCGTCGGCGAAGGCGGCTCGGCTGTTTGAACGGCATCTCAAGAAGATCGCTCCGCCCACGGTCAGAGTCTCTGTGAGAGCGCTCCATGGCGGCGAACCCGCGATCACGCCGATCGATAGTCCGGGTGTGCAGGCCGCGGTGGTTGCGCTGGAGAAGGGCTTCGGCAAGAAACCTCTCTACCAGAGGGAGGGGGGATCCATTCCGATCGTTGTGCAGTTCAAGAAGGTGCTCGGGCTGGACACGGTTCTGCTCGGGTTCGGACTTCCTGACGAGAATGCGCACGCTCCCGACGAGCATCTGGGCCTGGAGAACTTCTACGGCGGCATCCGGACTTCCATCCATTTCTACCACGAACTGCCGAACGTCTGGAAACGAAAACGAAAGCGATGATTCAGCGAGGGAGGTCATCGGGAGGGACGGCCGTTGCCGGGTGCCGTCCCTCTCTGTTTCTCCGTCCTCTTTCTTCTTAGAAGGCATCTTTGTACCTTGAAGTGCACCATCTCACAAGTCCCGATCACGGAATGATTTCCGAAGAATTTCTCGCCAAGATTCCGATTTTTGAAAAGCTGGCTCCCGCCGATGTGGAGAGTCTGCGTCGTCTCTGGAAGCCGCATGAGCTTCGCGCCGGAGAGGTGCTCTTCCGGAAGGGGGAGATGGGGAACTCGATGGTCATCATCGAGGAAGGACGGATTGAGATCACCGTACCGATCGAGAGCCAGAAGAAGGAGATGCAGATTTCCGTACTGCACGAGGGGGAGTTTGTGGGGGAACTTGCGCTGATCGACGGCCTGCCGCGCACGGCGACGGCAACCGCGCTCGGACCGTGCCGCGTCCAGGAAATGATGAGGGAAGACTTTCTCGGCTTTCTGTCGACGCGCCCCTCGGTGGCCATCTCGATGCTGTCGGAAATGGCTCAGCGCCTGCGCGCCACCAATGAGCTTGTCCAGTCGCTTGCCTCCCGCAATGTGAACGAAGAAATCGAGGAGTCGCTGAGTTTCGGCGATCGGCTTGCGGACAAGATTGCCTCGGCAGGCGGAAGCTGGGGTTTCATCAGCGGCTTCTTCCTGTTCCTCGCCGCGTGGATGACGCTGAATACGGTCCAGCTCTGGTACCAGCCGTTTGACGAGTATCCGTTCATCTTCCTGAACCTCGTCCTCTCCTGCCTCGCAGCCGTTCAGGCCCCGGTCATCATGATGAGTCAGAACAGGGCTCAGCGCAAAGACCGGCTGAAAGCTGAGCTGGACTACCAGGTCAATCTGAAATCCGAGCTGATGCTTCAGCAGCTCCATGTGAAGTTCGATGAGATGCGATCTTCGGAACTTCGAGAGATCCACGAAACGCTCCACCGGACAACGGGAGAGCTCTATCGGCGCGTGGAAGTGCTTGAACGCCGCCTCGAAGCCGAACGGGTGTCGAAGGGATGAAGATCTACACGAAGACGGGGGACGGCGGGGAAACGGGTCTGTTCGGAGGCAGACGCGTGCCGAAGGATCACCTGCGGATAGAGGCCTACGGAACGGTTGATGAGCTGAACGCACTGTTGGGTCAGGCCCGGGCGGCAAACGGGCAGAAGGAGGTCGATGAACTCCTTGCTCTCCTCCAGCACCATCTGTTCGTGCTCGGGGCCGATCTCGCCACGCCCCGGCAGGGGACGAAAGCGAGTGTTCCGCGACTGCGGGAAGAAGATATCCTCCAGCTCGAATCCCGCATCGATGCGATGGAGGAAACACTGGCGCCGCTGACGTCGTTCATCCTCCCCGGCGGTACTCCCCTTGCGGCGTCTCTCCACGTTGCCCGGACGGTCTGCCGACGCGCGGAACGCCACGCCGTGGCCCTGGCGCATGTCGAGGACATCGGTCCCCAGGCGATTCCCTACCTTAATCGTCTTTCGGATCTGCTGTTCGTCCTCGCACGCTTCGTGAATCACATCTCCGGTACTCCCGAGGTCAAGTGGTCCCCTCCTTCCAACGGCTGATGGATCGCTGGCGGGCGTACCTTGCCCATGGAAGCTTCATGGCTCCGTCTTTCAGTCTCCGATTCCTGGATCTCCGAGGTTGTGCCGCAGGACGATGTCGGGGAAGGGAATCAGGCGCTCCGCCGGCTTCGGTCGCCCTTCGCCTCTCCCGACGTTGGGGAGTACACTGACAGCAGTCTCTCAGCGCAGAATTTGTTGTTACCGTTTCTGAGAAGACTTCTTCCGCTCAGTCATTTTCTTGACAATCCTCGAATCTCTCCCTATATTCTCCGCACACAAATTTCGCCCTCCACCATCGTCCTTCGAGCACGACGAGATGCTCACTGACTTCGGTACGGTACTCATCTTCATGATCCTTGGCGCGGTCTTCGTGGCCGCGGGTATGTTTGCCTCCTGGGTTCTCCGTCCGCGTCGTCCCTACCCCGCGAAGGTTGCCACCTATGAATGCGGCGAAGAGCCGGTGGGCAACGCCTGGGTCCGTTTCAACGTGAGGTTCTACGTCATCGCTCTCATCTTTCTCATCTTCGAGGTGGAAATCGTGTTCCTGTTCCCCTGGGCGCTCGTGTACCGCGGGCTCGGACTGGTGGCGTTCCTGGAAATGGCTGTCTTCCTCCTGATTCTCATTGTGGGATTGATCTACGTCTGGGTTCAAGGGGATCTCGATTGGGATAAACCGCGGCCGGTGCGCCCCGCTCTCCGCCGCTCACCTGATCAGCACGCACACCGGCAGGAGACTGCAGTGGGTGCTCCCTCATCCTGACGACTCTCTGAACGAAGGAGCCGACGCTGCATGGGGTTACTGGACTATCGGTTTGAGAACGGCAACATCCTCATCACATCGTTCGAACATCTCCTGAACTGGGCCCGCCTCTCCTCCCTCTGGCAGATGCAGTTCGGGCTTGCCTGCTGCGCCATCGAGATGATGGCGACCTCCGCCTCGAATTTTGACATCATGCGCTTCGGCGTGATTCCGCGGGCAACGCCGCGCCAGGCCGACGTCATGATCGTCGCGGGAACGGTGACGATCAAGATGGCCTCGCGGATCAAGCGTCTGTACGATCAGATGGCGGAGCCCCGCTACGTTCTCTCCATGGGGAGCTGTTCCAACTGCGGCGGACCCTACTGGGAGCACGGCTACCATGTGCTCAAGGGCGTGGATCGGGTGATTCCCGTCGATGTCTATGTGCCGGGCTGTCCTCCTCGTCCCGAAGCCCTGCTCGAAGGGATCATGAAGTTACAGGAGAAGGTCCGGAAGCAGGGTCTGACCAAGAAGTCTCTCATCCCGTGAGGATTCCTGTGACTGCAGAACAGATTCTGGAACGGTTGCGCGGGCGATTCGGGGCA
>CAYXMK010000046.1:0-1225 GCA_964465905.1 uncultured Ignavibacteriaceae bacterium
CAGAAAGTTCCTCCCTACTCAGACTCTTTTCAAAACTGATCGGCTACTTTTTGTATAGCCTCTACCGGCTGTAGAATTCAAGTCGCCGGAAGGAACGATCCTGTTTCCTCGGATAGAAGAAGGTGTGGAAGGGAGGAAGATCCCATCCTCCCATGCCGATATGGATGCTGCCCGGGGTCATGGCTCCGGAGAAGAAGATGCGACAAAAATGTCGTTTTGTCAAGTGTCTTCAACGAAGAGGGACGGTTTTTCCCTTGAATTTGTGCATTTACCATTGACTTTGGCCTGGACCGTGAGTATCTTTGGATGCCCTCCCTTTGATATCCGTCACAGACCCATACGGGCAGCAGTGGTAGCTTATCTACCCAAGGCCGAACTTTCACCATTTCACTCATGAGGTACATCATCATGGCATCTTGTGTACGCAGGTCCATGCTTCCTCTGATCGCCGCATTGCTGTTCTTCGTCCCGACCGCATTGGCTCAGGAGGAGTCATCGCAGTTCGAGGATCTCCTCGCAAAACTAACGGCGGGAGAGACGCAATCGCTCTCGCATCGCGAGTTCTGGAGCGACGGGTTCCAGATGGAACTCCTTGCCCTCCGGGGTCCTGAGGGGACAGAGCTGAAGCTGAAGGTTATTCCGCAGGAGGCTTCATCCGTCGTTGAACCGGTACTCCACTTCGTGCAGGTATGGTCCAAACGGGAGAAGGGAGTGAAGCCGTATCACAGGAACTTCCATCGCATTCCCCTGGTGAACAACGAGGCGGTCCTCCAACTCGGTAATCTCGCGCAGCATCAGGACTTGGAGGTTATGGCGCTGATCAGAGAGGAGATCGCCGACAAAGGACCCAGGCACGGGAAAGGCCTCTTCCAGAAGATCCTGCAGAAAATCAAGTATCGGCCGGTACTGCTGAGGGAGAGTACGGTTGTGCTCAACAGGCCGGATCTTGTCGTCTCTTCCGTCACGGCTCCTCCTTCGGCAGGCGAGAATGTTCCGTTCGATCTCACGGCAGAGATCAGTGAGGTGAACAGAGACGTCGGCGCCACAGCAGACGTCGTGCTCTACGAGGGAATGACAGTGCTGGGAACGATTCCGAACGTCACCGTGGGGGCGGGCGCCACTGTGGGAGTCGTGTTCCAGGGTCTGCGGTTCGCCGCAACGGGAGTCCATACGCTGACTCTCGTGATCCAGAACGCGGTGCCGGTAGAGTATGACGTGACGAACA
>CAYXMK010000046.1:1235-13190 GCA_964465905.1 uncultured Ignavibacteriaceae bacterium
TGAAGTCTCCGGTGATCGCCCGCGGTCACTCGCCTATTCGATGAGTTACTGGAGAAACCGTGACTACACGAAACGGACGGATTTTGCGGGGGTTCAAGTCGTTCCTGAAGTCACGCCGCCCCCAACGTATGAAGAGAGCGTGACGGAAAGCGGTGATGAAGACGAGTTTCGCTATTCGTCGATGACGGACCTGGGAGGAGTCGTCACCGTCGCTCCGCTGGATCGGTTTGCGTGGAAGGTGGAAACGGAAGATGGAATTCTCTTCCAGGGCAATCTGCAAAACGTGGACCCGTACTACTCGGAGCCGGGGGTATACGAGGAGTACCGTGTGCCTCTTGATCCCGAGGGAAAAATCACGGCTGTCATCGTTTTCGATCAGTCCTCGAATGTGACCAGCGTGACGTTCAGCAAGTATTCGAACGACTACGTGTACGTCTTCTCTTCATCGACGGGGCAATCTGAAGTCATTGAGTACCGCGATCTGGTGTTCAAAGCCGATCAGTTCATCAATGTGGCGCTTCTCGTGGAGGATGATGGGCTGAGGGTCGGAGGCAATGCCTCCATGCCGCTGAATGAGTTCTCGCCAGTCTCATGGACGACGGTGATTGAGGGGGATGGCAGGATTTTTCCTCCGTTCGTTGTCTATGAGGGTACGACGACCATTACCTTTGCCGCCGACTACTCGCAGACGGATGTCAGCGGCGCGACCGATCCTGCCGTTCTTCCGGAAGGCTCGCGCAGGGACGTCGTGAGACTCCACGACGATCTCGTCCTTCCGCTCGCGACGGGGACGGAGCTTGCTCCGAACTATCCGAATCCGTTCAATCCGAGCACGACTCTGCAGTTCAGCGTGATGATGGACGGTCCGGCCGCCCTTCGGGTCTATAACACGATCGGACAGGAAGTGGCAACGCTGTTCGACGGCTACGCTCTGAGCGGACGCTTCTACACGGCCACTTTCGATGCCTCTCAGCTTCCGTCCGGCTTCTACTACGCCCGGCTCGAGACGGCGGGGCAGCAGATGGTCAGGAAGATGCTCCTGGTCAAGTGACCGGCCTCCAAAGCAGCTATTCCACAACAGCGCCCGCACGGCACACTCTGTGCGGGCGCTGTTCCTTCCTGCCATTGCGGTCGGTAGACTCCCCTTGACGCTCCGGTCGGTTGTGCTGCCTCAGTTCGACCCCTCGGGGAGGGGAGTGATCCGATAGCCGGCTTCTCTCACCTTCTGCTGTACGCTCTCGTCTCTCACCTCGTCGCCGTAGACCGTAAGGATCTTCTCCGGGTGCGTTGTGTCGACTTCCCAGTGCACGATCGATGGGAGGGCGTCCAGATAGGGGGTTACCCTGGCTATGCAGTTGTTGCAGTTGATGTTCGTTGTGTAGCGAAGTGCTTTCATGAGGGGGAATCCTCCAGGCGGAATCGTTTCAGACGAAGACTGTTGGTGACGACGGAGATGGAGCTGAGTGCCATCGCCGCCCCGGCCAGCATCGGGCTCAGGAGAAAACCGGTGAACGGATAGAGGACGCCGGCGGCGATGGGAATGCCGATGACGTTGTAGAAGAAGGCCCAGAAGAGGTTCTGCCGGATCGTACGAATGGTGGCCCGCGAGAGCCGCAGAGCTCCGGCGACGTGGGAGAGATCCGATTTCATCAGCGTGATCTGTGCAACGTCCATCGCCACGTCCGTGCCGTGACCCATCGCCATGCTGACGTCGGCCTGCGCCAGAGCTTGCGAGTCGTTGATGCCGTCCCCCACCATGGCAACGATCTTCCCCTTCTCCTGAAGCTCCCGGACGATCGCCTGTTTGTCGGAAGGGAGAGTATCCGCGTAGTACGAGGTGATGCCGACGTTCCTGGCCACACGCTCCGCCGCTGCGCGATTGTCGCCCGTGACCAGCACGACGTCAATTCCCGCGCGCATGAGATCCGCCACGGCCCGCGCCGACGACGCTCTCAGCGGATCGTCGATCGTGATGACGGCCAGTACCTGACGCGTCGAGGCAACGTAGATCGTTGCGGCGCCGTCCGTCGCGGTGCCATCGGGCTTCGGCAGGGCAATGCCCTCATCGCGGATCAGACGCTCGCTCCCCACAGAGTATTCTTCTCCTCCAACACGACCGCGCACTCCTTTTCCCGGAAGTGCCGAGAAATCTTCGACCGGCAAGGTCTCGCTTCCGCTGATCCTCAGCGCCCGGACAACGGCCTCCGCCAGCGGATGCTCGGAACGGCTTTCCAGCGACAACAGGACCCCCCGCAGGTGCTCCGTGCGGTCGGCGGGTACGAGCCAGCGGATGTCCCTGACGGCAGGACGTCCTTCGGTGATCGTCCCCGTTTTGTCGAGCACAACGGTGGTGACCGTGTGGGCGCGTTCCAGACTCTCGGCATTTCTGATCAGAATGCCGTGTTCTGCCCCCTTGCCGACGCCGACGATGATGGCGGTGGGCGTGGCCAGTCCGAGCGCACACGGACAGGCAATGATCAGCACGGTGATCAGGGCGAGGAGGGCGTACGGAAGGGATGGATCTGGGCCCACCCACAGCCAGATGATGAAGCTCACGACCGCGATGGCGATGATCGTCGGGACAAACACCGTCGCTATCCGATCCGCCAGACGCTGGATGGGGGGCTTGCTCCCCTGCGCTTCCCGGACTGCTCTGATGATGCGGGACAGGAGGGTCTCGCTGCCGAGCTTCTCGGCCGTCAGGCGAATGCTTCCGAGCTGGTTCATGGTGCCGGCATACACCCAATCCCCCTCTCCCTTCTCTACAGGAAGGGGCTCTCCCGTGATGGCGCTCTCGTCCACGAACGAGGACCCCCCGGCAACGCGTCCATCCACAGGAACTCTCTCTCCGGGCCTGAGAAGGATCACGTCCCCCCGTTGCACATTCTCAAGGGCGATGTCTTCCTCTCGGCTTTCTCGAACGACCCTGACGCTCTTCGGCTGCATTCCAAGAAGTTTCTTGAGGGCCGTGCCTGTGCGCACTCTGGCTCGCTCCTCGAGGAGGCGTCCCAGCAGCATGAAGGCAGTGATCACCGCAGCGGCCTCAAAATAGACGTGCGGCTCGATTCCGAACTGCCGCAGGAATCCGGGATAGACCGTGTTGAACGCGCTGAAGGAATACGCAACACCCGTGCTCAGGGCAACCAGGGTGTCCATGTTGGCCATCCCGTGTCGGGCCTGACGCCACGCGTTGAGGAAGAAAACCCGTCCCGACCAGAAGAGCACCGGAGTGGTCAGCAGTAGCAGGAGCCAGTTCTGAAGGGGAAGGGGGGATGGGAGGAACATGGAAATCACCACCACCGGCGTCGCGAGGAGCATCGCGGCGACGGCGCGTCGACGAAGATCGCGAAAGTGCTGCCGCTGGCGCTCCTCCACGCGCTCTGCTTCCCCCTCGCTCTCCGGAAGCAGGCGGTAGCCGATCTGCTCCATGGTCCGCTGAAGTTCGCCGAACGAGACGCGGGAGGGGAGGTACTCGATAAGAGCCGCCTGCTGGGCGTAGTTGACGGAACTCCGCACGACGCCCTCGACGCTGTTCAGCATGGACTCAACGCTGATCGCGCATGCCGCGCAGGTCATGCCGTCGACCGGGTAAGTGGCCCGGACAGCGTCGATCTGAAATCCGAGACGGCGGATGCACTCGGCTGCAGAGGCGAGGGAGACGGCATCGCTGTGCCGGAAACGGATCACCGAAGGTTCATCCCCTGTGGCGACCGTTTCAACCCCCGGAAGCTCCATCAGGGCGCCGCGAACTCTGTCCAGCTCTGCAACGGAAGAGACGACCAGCGGAAGTTCCGACCAGCGGAACTCGTTCGATGAACGCGACGGCCTCTTCTCTTGAGGTCCCGCGATTCCGAATTCGGCAAGGACCGAAGCCAGTTCCGCTGCGTCAAGCTCGGGTCCAGCCGTGATTCGGGCCGTGCCTTCCTGCAGGGAAACCTGGACCGACGTCACCCCCTTCAGCCGGCGGAGTGAGCGGGTCAGCTGTCCGGCTTGCTCGGGCGTGTGGATGGGACTAATGGATATGGACAGAACTTCGGGCATTCGAGATCCTGCGTCTGAGTATCTCTAAGGTACGACGCGGAACCACACCGCGCGTTACAGAATGTTCAGAAAGAATTACAGAGGAACGGACAGGTCAAGTCCGGCCGACGGCATCGAGAGGGACGCGGGTGCTCTCAGCCAGCTTCTTGAACTGCGTCGGGGTGAGGCCGGTGACGTTCTTGAACTGGTTCGATAGGTGAGCGATACTGCTGTAACCGAGGGAAAAGGCGATTTCCTTGAGGGAGAGTTCGTCGTAGCGGAGGAGCTCTTTCACCCGCTCGATTCTCTGGAGGATGATGTACTGCTCGATGGTGATGCCCTGGAGGGAGGAGAAGAGGGTGCTGAGGTACCGGTAGTCGAGACCGACCTCGCGTTCAATGATCGCCGAATCTTTCCATCCGCGCCGCCGGTGCTCACGCTCTCCGCGGGCGATCTGCAGGATCACCTGCCGGGTCTTCTCCACGAGGCGGCTGCGGCGGTCGTCCAACAGCTCGAATCCGTTGGCTTCCAGGGTTCGCCGGATGGCCTCTTTGTCTACTGCTCCCGCGGGCCAGCGCACCACGGCCTCTCCGAGCCGGATCGTGCGCACGTCGAGACCGAGGCGCTCCAATTCCTCGCGCACGACCCTGATGCACCGGTCGCACACCATATTCTTGATATGCAGGGTAGCCGTATGATATCGTCGGGTGCGCGGCATGCTCAGTGTTCGGAGGGGGAGAGTTCCACAGCGGAAGAATCCGGCGGTGCAGAGAGCGGAAGGGGAGTCACCCCACCTCGAGTTCCAATCCCTCGTAGGCAGCCATACACTCAATCGATTTTCCGGATCGCCGGAGGAGCGTCTTCACCCGCTCTACCATCGAGTCGACGAACGCGTCGTCGTGGGCGGGGTCGTGATGGAACAGGACGAGCCGCCGGACGTTGGCCTGCACGGCGAACTGTGCCACGCTCTCCAGAGGGGAGTGGCCCCACCCGATCTTCGATTCGAGGTATTCGGCAATGGTGTACTGCGCCTCGGCGATGTAGAGATCGGTGCCGCCCAGGAACTCCACGAACTTCATATCCTGCGACGCTCCGAACACCGACGGTTCTCCGCGGGCGCCCGCGGGATCCACGAGGGTGTAGGTGTACGGCTCGTTGTCCGTGGCATACACCATACTGAGCGGGCCCTGCGCGACGCGGTAGGCGAGGGTCATTGCCGGGTGATTCAGGTAGAACGGCTCCACCGAAACTTCCCCGATGCTGATCGGGTGACGCATTTCGTGGACGCTGATGTTCGGCGTCAGGTCGCCCAGCGACACGGGGAAGTAGTCTGCGTCCATCTGGTCGTGGAGGATTTTCTCGAGCGGCTTGTCCCTGCCGGGGGGACCGTAGATATGGAGGCTCGTTTGCTTCTGGTATGCCGGCAGGAAGAACGGGAATCCCTGGATGTGATCCCAGTGGGTGTGGCTGATGAAGAGGTGGACGGTGAGAGGCCGGGTGCCGAATTCTTCCCGCAGATGCTCACCCAGTTTGCGGATGCCGGTGCCGGCGTCGAAGATCAGCAGATGGTCGCCGATCCGGACTTCCACGCAGGACGTGTTGCCGCCGTAGCGCAGCGTGCCGGCTCCCGGAGTGGGAATGGAGCCGCGAGTCCCCCAGAATCGGATCTTCATGAAGGCTTCGGCCTGGCTTTCCGGATGTGTTCATCGACCAGGCGCATTAAATCCTCAAGGTCGCCCGGCTTGACCACGTAGGCGTCGGCTCCAAGCTCCATCGCTTTGTCAATGTCCGGCTTGTACGACTTTCCCGAGCGGACGATCACGATCGTGCGCGCCAGGTCCGGCGTTGCCCGGAGCGTCTTGAGCACCTCAAAGCCGTGGATGCCGGGCATCACGAGGTCCAGCAGGATGACGTCGGGATGATGCGCGCGGGCCTCCGCAAGACCACTCTCCCCGTCCTCCGCCTGGAAAACAGCATAGCCGGCCCGTTTGAACTCGATGGCGCAGAGCTCCCGGGAGGGCTCTTCGTCATCGACGATGAGTATGGATCGCTGTGCGTTCTCCGTCATGCCGAAGCGGATGAAAAAGGTGGGGAAGAACTTAGCCAAATTTGGGGAGAAGTGCAATGACGGGTGCTCACAGCGGGAAGGGCCCGGATCGGGCGCAGGGGCGCGCCTTGGCGAGGGGAGGGTGCTTGGGTGCGCGAAACCGCCAAAAACAGCAGGCGTTCTTGACTTTTTCTCGATGGGTGGTTACTTTGGAAGTCAGTACAAACGCGCATCGGGCTTGTGTTCCTGTGGGGGGAAGAGACATTCAGGCCGGAGAAGCGCTCTTGAGGTGACTCGATGGAGGGGAAGGGTTTCCTCACCTGTCCATACCCATGCCAATGGCCGGCTCAGCCGGCGCAACCGACATCAGCCCTGCTTGCGACTCTCCGTCCACACCCATGCCGCACGGCCCACGGACGGGGAACACGCGCGTTGCAACACCGGACTCAGCTCGATCTTCGATGCAGGCGGTTCGAATGTTTCCCATCTCACGCTGCAGGCGTGAGGGTTGACAGCGGGACCTTGTGAGCGCGAAAGTCGCACAACCACAAAAACCAGCCGAAGCGACGCCGCAGGCGAAAGAAGCGGCAAAGCAGTGCCTTGTCCTTGCAGATAAGTTCATCAAGGACGGCGATTTCGTCAAGGCCCGGACGGAGGTCGAGAAGGCGCAGAAGCTCGACCCGACGAATATGTACATTTTTGCCTTCCGGGACCGCATCAACCATTTTGAAGAGCTGAAGAAGAAAGTTCCCCCGCCGCCTCCCGCGACACCGCCGGGACCGCCTGCCAAGACCGCAGAACCTGCTTCGCCTCCGGCGCCGGCGCCGACGCCGCCCAGTACACCTTCTGCACCACCGCCCCCTGCTCCTCCGCCGAAGCCGACGCCTTCCTACACGCCGAGACCGCAGGCTGCATCCGGGGACAAGGCGGACCTGGAATCGAAGCTGGAAGCGATGAGGAAGCAGATCGAACTGCTCACGAATGCCATGGAGCAGGAGCGGAAAGTGCGGGAGGAAATGAAACAGCAGGAAATCCAGGCCTCGGCCAAACAGCTCCGCCTCGCCATGGAGAAAGCCTGGATGAACGGAGCCCCCAAGGAGCGGGAAGCACAGGCGCTCCACGACATGGCTCAGTCGCTCGGAATCCCGGAAGACGTCGAACACAAGCTGCAGCGGGAAGTCAAGCTCGACATGTACAGCCGTGCGGTGAAGGAAGTCGTCGCCAAGCGGAAGCTCCTCAAGAACTCGAATACGACCCTGGAGTGGCTGCGGAAGGTCTACCAGATCACGCTCGATGAGTACCTGGAGTACGAATCGAAGTTCCTGATGGATCTGGTGGCCGACCAGTTCAAGGGATCTATTCTGTTCGTCTCTTCGGACGAGCGGACGGCGCGGGATTTGTCGACCAAGCTGAAGACCAGCGGCTATGCCGTGGTCATGGCGCTGACGCCGGAGAACGCCCTCGAAAAGATCGAGAAGGTCAATCCGCATTTCATCATCTGTGACTCGCAGTTCCCGGAGGCCAACCTGAGCGGGATCAAGTTCCTTCACCTGCTCCGCATCAATCCGAAGTTCAACTACCTCCCCTTCATCCTCCTGTGCACGAAGGAAGAAGCACAGCAGATGAAATCGTCGGAACTCCGTCCCACGGAAGGATATATCGAAAAGCCGGTAGACTTTGACGGCCTGACGGCCCTCATGGCCGAGAAGGCAGAACAGTTCAGGAGCTACATTTCCTCAATGTAGAACTCACGGGGACAACCTGTTTCTGAAAGGACGTGGTATGAGCAAGATTGTGCTTCTGGTGGAAGATGACGAGGACAACCGGGATCTGATGTCGTTCGTGATGAGCCGCAGTCAGCTCGACGTCGAGCTGCTGATCGCAGAGAACGGCAAGGAGGCACTGGATATCGCCTTTTCCAGAAAACCCGATCTCATCCTCATGGATATGCAGATGCCGGTGATGGATGGATGGACCGCCGTTCCGCTTCTGAAGGCGGACGAACGGACGAAGGACATTCCCATCATCGCGTTCACAGCGCAGGCGAAGCCGGAGGACCGGGCGAAGACGAAGGCCCTGGGATGCGCCGAGCACTACACGAAGCCCATGGACCCGGAAGAGCTGCTGGGCATGATCAAGCGCTACCTCGGAGAAGCGTAACCACCGTGTGACGAGAGGGGAGCCATGTTTCGATCGAGACTCTACTGGAAGGTATTCGCCAACTTCGCTCTGCTGCTGCTGATCATGACGGCGCTCACCGTTCTGACCGTCAATATCCTGTCGCAGGTGGAGCGCAGCTATGCCGGCGCGTCGGCCGACGTCCGCACGCTGGATTTCCTGAACCGCATCAACATCGTGCTGACGGACGTGCCGGCGGCAGCGGACGAGTATGCGCTGACGGCATCCCCCGACGCCCGGAAGACCTACGCGCAGGGCTGGAAGGATTTCGACGAGCTTGTCGCGGCGGTTCAGCAGGGACTGCCGGACACCTCCCAGGTAGCGCTGCTGCGCGACATGCGCGCGGCCTTCTTTGAGTGGATGCGCCAGGTGGGCGATCCGAAGATGCTGCTGCGGGAAGGGGCGGATCAGCCGGATGTGACCGTCGCCTTCCGGCAATTGAGCGAAACCGAGGCCCGCGCCCGCTATCTGCCGTACGCCCGCATGAAGCAGCGGGAGCTTCGGCAACGCGTGGCCCAGACACAGTTCAAGAACATCGACCTTGCCAACAACCTCAGCCGGAACATCGGCACCTTCATCGTTCTCGTGAACGTCCTCCTGGCCGTCTTTGCCGTTGCCCTCGGTCTGGTTCTGACGCGCTCCATTACGACGCCGATCCGTCTGCTCCGGAAGGGAACCGAGAGCATCATCGCCGGGAAATTCGAACCGGTGGAACTGCACCGGAAGGATGAGCTGGGGGAACTGGCCGCGGGCTTCAATGAGATGTCCCTGCGCCTGGGGAATAACTACAACCGCCTGAACGCCTACTCGGAGCTCGTCACGGCGCTCAATACGTTCGTGGACCTGGACGACGTTGTGAACCGGAGTCTCGACCTGCTGTGCCAGCATTCCGGTTCTGCAGTCGGTGCGCTCTATCTCTACAGCGAAGAAACGCGACGGCTTCAGCTTGCGGCCGGCTATGCCCTCAAGCAGGGAGGCGAACTGGTGCGCTCCTACGGCCTCGGCGAGGGGATCCCCGGCGAAGTGGCCCTCCAGCGCAGGCCGCTCGAAGTCACCGATCTCTCCGCCGCGTCCGCGTTCACGGTGGATACTGGTCTCGTCGAGCTTGCTCCGCGCTACATCTATGCCGTGCCGATCGTCTTCCGCGACCGCCTCATCGGCGTGCTCGTGTTCGGATCGATGCAGCCGTACGACGACCTGCGCCGAGACATTGTGATGAACTCGGCTCCGCAGGTGGGCGTCGCCATCACGAACGCCCAGAACAACGAGGCGGCCCTCAAGCTCTCGCGGGAAATCGCCACCAAGAACGAAGAGCTGAACCAGAAGAACGCGGAACTGGAGAAAGCGTACCGCGTCAAGTCCGACTTCCTCGCCAGCATGTCGCACGAACTGCGCACACCGCTCAATTCCATCATCGGCTTCAGCTCCGTCCTGCTGGGACCCAGCGGCGACCCGCTCTCGAAGGATCAGAGGATGGCCCTGGAGAAGGTGCTCAAGAACGGCAAGCATCTGCTTCAGCTGATTAACGACATCCTCGATTTCTCGAAGCTCGAGTCGGGACGCATGACCGTCAATGTCGACACCGACGATGTGCCCAACGTCGTCTCCAATTCCGTCATGACGGTCGAGGCCCTCGTCAAGCAGAAGAACCTCACGCTGCGAGTGGACATTGCACCCAATTTGCCGGTGCTGAAGACCGACATCCTCAAGGTGAAGCAGATCCTCGTGAACCTGCTGAGCAACGCCGTGAAGTTCACGGAGAAGGGAGAAGTGTTGATACGCGCATCGCAGGTCGGCGATAAGGTGGCCATTGCGGTGAAGGACTCGGGCATCGGCATCGAGAGGAAGAACTGGGAACTCGTGTTTGAGGAATTCCAGCAGATCGACAGCAGCAACGCGCGGAAGTACAAGGGAACAGGACTCGGCCTCCCGATCTCGCGCCGCCTCGCGCGGATGATGGGGGGCGATCTTACGGTCGAGAGTGAACCGGGCAAGGGTTCGACCTTTACGCTGACAATTCCGCCCGAGTTCAAGGAGAGCGGCGGGGAGGCGAAAGCCGCGGCGGCCCCGGCGGCTCCTCCCGTGAGAACTCCGGCGGCACCTCCGCCGATGCCCGTCAAGACTCCGGCCGCTGCTGCCGCGCAGGCGGCGGGCGTCAAGATCCTCTGCGTGGACGACGATCCGGACGCGATCGAAATCCTCCGCAACTACCTCGTGCCGGAGGGCTACGCCGTGACGGCGGCGTACTCCGGCGACGAAGGCCTGAAGCTGGCCGAACAGATCCGTCCCTCGCTGATCACGCTGGACATCATGATGCCGGGGAAGGACGGATGGCAGGTGCTCCGCGAGCTGAAGCACAATCCTGCCACGAGGGACATCCCCGTCGTGATCCATTCGATGATCGATAACAAGCCGCTGGCGCTGGCGCTCGGAGCGATGGAAGTCATGCCCAAACCGGTGGAAGCGAGTGCGCTGCTGTCGCTCGTGCAGAGGGTGTGCAAGGATCCCGGGCAGTACGTGCTGGTCATTGATCAAAGCCCGGAACACTCATCGAATCTCAAGAAGATCCTGGACGTCGAGCGCTTCAAAGTGCAGGTGGCGAACACCGGCGCTGCCGCGCTCGAAATGCTCAAGAGCTCACCGCCGTCGCTCATCTTTGTGGATGTGAGCCGGCCTGTCATGGACGGCTTCGAAGTGCTCCGAAAGCTGGCGGAGCATACGGAATGGAGCAAGATCCCGCTCGTGATCCTCTCGGCCAAGGAGCTGACCGAGAACGACCGGCAGGAACTGGTCCGCAGCATCCGTGAACAGCTGAAGAAAGGGGGGGGCGCTCCCGAGAATCTGACGGCTATGCTCAAACGTGTGCTGACCCAACAATCTCCTCCCACATCATAGAAAGCGCCCGACCCGATGGAAAAGCCAGATCCCGTGATCCTGGTGGTCGATGACACCGAGGACAACCTCGACCTCCTCGAGTTTGCCCTGAAACGGAAGCCGGTGGAAATGCTCCGGGCCTCCAGCGGCCAGGAATGCCTGAAGATTGCCCGAGAGCGCCAGCCCGATGTCATCCTCCTCGACATCCAGATGCCCGGCATGGACGGGTTCGAAACCCTTCGGCATCTCCGCGGGACTCCCGCCACGGCGAAGATCCCGGTGATCTTCCTTACCGCCCAGCGGAAAGATCCCGAGAGCATCGAGAAGGGTTTGCTGATGGGTGCGGAGGAATACCTCACCAAGCCCATCGACACCGAGGAACTGCTCGTCCGCACGCGCACCCTCGTGCGCCTGAAGCGGATCGAGGCGGAACTGGAGCGTACCAAAGCAGATTTCATGGCCATGCTCGTACACGATCTGCGAAGCCCACTGGCGGGGATCAAGGATGTCATCGAGTTCCTCCGGGAACTGGAGCAGGGAGAACGCGCCCTTTCGGATGATCACTTCGTTCTGCTCAAGGCCAGTCAGGAATCAGCCGAACGGATGCTCCAGCTCATCAATGACTTGCTCGACGTCTCCAAGTACGAAGCGGGGAAGATGACCCTCCACAAGGAACCGCAGGCGCTCGGGTCGATCATCCAGCAGGTCGCGCAGCACATGGAGTTTCAGTACCGCCAGAAGGAAGTTGCCCTCGTCCGCACCATTCCCGAAGCTCTGCCGGCGGCAGTGATCGACGGGCCCAAGGTCGCCCAGGTGCTCATGAACCTCCTCAGCAA
>CAYXMK010000047.1:0-13176 GCA_964465905.1 uncultured Ignavibacteriaceae bacterium
TTTGGTCTTGGGGGATGGTGTCATGATGCTGATCCGGTAGTGGCGTGTGTGGTGAACTGTAGTGCGTGATCTACACCGTCAGGAGTTCTGTTAAGATCTTCGTTGCTCGCGCTGCAAACTGTGGAAGCGCAAAGTCGTTGAACCGGGTGCGGGCGCGGCTCCTGATGTCGGCCAGAGGCACCTCCCCCCGTGCAGCGGCCATCGTCCATCGGCGCAACTCATCCGGACGCTCCCAGAGGAATCCATCGACACCGTGCGTGACGATCTCTCGCTGCCCCCCTTTGTTGACGACCACGGGAATACAGCCGGCCGACATCGCTTCGACGGTCGTCATCCCGAAATGCTCTGCCCGTTCCGGCTCCGCGATCTCGTCGCAACCGAATCCGGCTGCGTGCCAGAAGATCGAGGCACGTTGGTACAGTTGTCTCAGCGTTCCGTGATCAGCGTTGACATGGAAGACCACGGGGTAGCCTGCGTTCTCGCGTTCGAGCTGTCGAAGAAACGATCGGGTGTTGTTGTCCCCCGCCGCTGCGCCCGCGATATGGTACTCCCACCCCCGCAGCTCATTGCCGCTGAGGTCGCGGAACATCTTGGTGAGAAACTCGTACCGTTTCTCGTTGTAGAGTCCGCGGAAGAACCGGCCCACGCTGAGAATCATCGGATCTTTTGGCTCCATGCCAGGGCCGAAGTTGCGGATCGGGGGATGGAGCACCCGTGAGGAAACGCCGAAATGGGTGAGCAGGGTGTCCCGGACGAATTGGGAATTGGTGATCACCGGCACGGTGCCACGCGCGGCGTACGCGAGGAGTCGCTTTCTCAGAACATCTTTGGCGGCCTCCCGCAGAGCGCCCCTGGAAGCCCTGGAGAGAGCGCGGCCGAAACTGATAGGGCCGTAGGGAACCTGAAGCAGAAGGATCGTGCGCCGAGCACGGGATGGAATGTATCGGAAGTTTGAGAGATAGATGAAGCCGTCCGCTTTCGCAGATCGCTCCGTGACTGCACCGATGCCAGCCGGAAGCACTTCCCATGTCACACGATCCAGCGTGATTCCGAAGCGACGCTCGACGTCGGCTTTCGAAGGCGACGTCGTGCTGGAGAGGAGCGTAACCGCCATCCCGTCGAGCTCCGCGAGGCAGGAAGCGAGAGTTGCCACGTAGTTCTCCCCGCCCCCCATCGTGCTCCAGTACGGACTGTAGAGAGCGACCGTGCTCATGGCTGCCCCGGAAGCCGAGGAAGACGTCCCATCCCGCTGATCCCTGTGAAGCCGCGAAGCCCGTCGATCAGTCCCCACCAGGCGGCCCGGGCAGAGGGCACGTTGCGCCATTTCACGATCAGGCGGATGAACTGGCGCAGATAGAAGTACACAAGCTTCGGGAGATACGGAACCCATCTCATTCCCCGGCTGTGCTTCCGCAGGAAGAGGATCTTGTTTCTCAAGTTGAAGTAGAGATAGAGCGGACTGTCCCACGACGTCGTGCTGGAGACGTTGTGGTAGATGACGGCTTTGGGTTGATAGAGGACTTTGTATCCCATGCCGCGGGCCCTGACGCAGAAATCCACATCCTCAAGATAGGCGAAAAAAGACTCATCCAGCAATCCCGCCGTCTGGAAAACCTCTCTGCGCGCCAGAAGACAGCAGCCCGTGATGTAGTCGCATTCACCCAGCACGTCATAGGAACCGTCGTCGGGCTTTCCGATTCCGATGTGCCTTCCGAAACCCGAATGCGTGTTGAATTCGCCCCCGGCAAACCAGATGGTATCGGGCCGGTCGAGGTAGAGGATCTTTCCGCCGAGAATGCCGGCCTCGGGATGCTCCTCCAGAGTGCGCACCAGCTCCTCGAGCGCTTTCTCGTGGACGACGGTATCGTTATTCAGAAGAAGAATGTACCGAGCGCCGAGCGCAAGACTCCTCCGGATGCCCACGTTGTTCCCGCCGGCGAATCCGAGATTCGCGTCGTTGCTCAGAATCTCGAGGCGGGGATGCCGGTTACGGAGAGTCTCCACCGAGCCATCATTCGAGGCATTGTCGACGACAATCACCGTCCAGTCCTGGTAAGAGCTTTTTGTCAGTGACGCGAGACAGGTAAGCGTATCGTGGACGCGCCGGTAGTTGAGCAGAATGATGCTGAGAGATGGCATCAGGGTGTCGCCGAGGATCGCCTGCGGGCTTTGATGAGATATTGAAAGGCAAGAAAATCCCTGAGGCGCCCGAGGAAAAGGACGTTGAGGAAGCGCAACTTCCTGCTTGCCACAATCTTCGGAACGATCTCCACAATCTCAAATCCCGCCGATGTCACGAGTTCCTTCATGGAGCGGAGTGAGAAGAAGCGGAGATGAGTCCGGTCAAAGTGGCCGAAGTCTGCATACTCCCAGCCATGGAGCAGCAGCCGGAGAATGACGGTGTAGTGTCGCATGTTGGGGATACTGCAGACGATGATGCCATTGGGGCTGAGGTACGGCTTCAGCCGACGGAGAACCTCCTCGGGATGATCGACGTGTTCAAGAACGTCTGCAAAAATCATGCAATCAAAGAGTCCCTCGTCATACGGCAATTCCATGGTCCGCACGTCGCCACACTGCACATCGGTAAGAACCAACCGCGCCTGCTCTGCCGCCTGTTCATCCAGTTCGATCCCGTAGACCCGCCGGTTGCTGACCGCAGCCAGCAACAGCGCCCCCATGCGTCCGGTCCCACAACCGACGTCGAGGACCGTTTTCCGTGATTCATCGACGAGCCGCGCAACCTCAGGCCGTTCGTTATCGAAGTATCCTGTGCCGGATGTGCTCTTCACGTCCCCGCTCCTAACAGCCGGTGATAGTGGCGCCGGATGGCTTGAGAAACGGCTGCAGCATCGAACATCCGTTCTGCACGCTTCCTTGCGGCGGTGCCGAGTCTTCTCCTCCGCGGTGCATCCGTTGCCAGTGCCTCGAGCGCCTCAGCAAGCGTGACGAAGTCGTTGGGCGGGACAAGGATTCCGGCCGGTCCGACAACTTCCGGAATGGAACCACTGAACGTTGAGATTACCGCCTTTCCACAGGCCATACTTTCCGCGAGGACGTACCCGAATTGCTCCTGCCACGTAGGAATGGGCAGGCTCGGAAGCACAAAGATGTCAGCGAGATTGTGAATCGACGGCATTGCACGGTACGGATAGCTTCCGATGATCCTGGCGTGCGGTGCAAGCTGAAGGGTGCGGATGTACTTCTCAATCATACTCTGATCGCGCCCACGGCCCGCCAGCAGGAGATTCACGCGCAGGCGCGTTCGCCGGTTGAGCAGGCGCCGGAAGGCAAAGAGCAGATCGAAAACGCCCTTCTCGCGGTACAGATTGCCGACGAAGAGCACAATCAGATCCTGTGGTGAAAGCCCAAAGCGATGGAGAAGCCGGGGATCCTTCCTTGCAGGGACGAAATGCTCGAGGTCGATGCCGGGCATCTGGACGACGATCTTCTCGGCAGGGGCCCCCTCCAGGAGCAGTGCCTCGCGTGCGCGTTCGGAGACTGCGAGAAGCAGATCGGCCGCCTCGAACACGGTGCGCTTATGAATCTCTGCAACAGGATTGTCGTTGAGGAAGGGAATGTTCTCCCAGACCGTTACCACGAACTTGAACCCCAGCTCGGCCTTGGCGTTCGCAGACTGGTAGGAACAACGGTAGCCCGTCTCTGCCGAATGCACGAGATCAAAGCCCTCCAGGGCGCGTTCCAGACCGCGGAGATCATGGTAATCCCCGGCATACCGAGCGTAGACGCTCCGCAGCAGGCGGAATCTCAGGGTTTGGCCCGGAGAAGGGAGCTTTCGTACTTCAAACGGTATCTCTGAAATCGGAAAGTTGTGGCCGTAGCTCGTGAACCCGACCAGCTCAAACTCGTCGCTCAGAGGCGTGAAGCACTGCATCTCCCAGCGGTTGAGGTTCGGCCCGCGGACAATGGCAACGCGTTTCTTCATGGAGAATAGTCCTCTCCTGAACCGAAGGCATCGGGGGATGACACTATTTCTTGTACTCCTTCAGCAGAAGCCGCGACAGCCATCCGGCCAGAATACCAACGTCATGGATGAGTTTGAAGATGAAGAATCGGGGCATGCGGTACCGTATCGACTGTACGACGGCATAGAGAAAGGAAAACGGCAGGGTGAAGCGAATCACCTTCCGGGGCCGTGTGAACCTGATGCTCCGTCCGATCCATCGTGCACTTTCGACGATCTCCCGCAGTGTTCCGGGATTGTTGTGGTAGCAGATGGCGCCGGGAGCGTAGCGTGCCATGACGCCCAGCTTCGGGTACAGCGTCGAGTCATCCTCGTAGCCGGCAATCGGATCGAAACCGCCGACCTCCAGAAACCGAGAGCGCAGGATCGCCCGGTAGATGTTCATTTCATCGGGATGGTCTTCCCGTACGCGGCGCGTCCGTGAGCGCGAGTGTTCGATGTTCCAGCACACGGCCCAGCGGTTCTCAGGATTGCCGATGAACTCTTCCTTGTGAAAGGTGGCAATGGCGTTGCCCGATTGGATCGGCTTTACAAGCATTTCAAGATAGCGCGAGTCGAAGTACATATCCGCGTCGACGAACACAAGGATGTCGCCCCGGGCCGCGCGGGCACCGTAGTTGCGTGCTGCACCCGGCCCGCCGTGCTGCTGCTGAAGCAGCCGTACAGGATAGGCGCTGACGATGTCTCTCGTACGATCGGTGGATCCGTCATCGACGATGATGATTTCATAATCGCTGAGCGTCTGATGCACGAGGGTATCGAGGCACCGGCCGATGTGCGCTTCTTCATTGTAGCAGGGAATCACGACCGATACCGTGAGTGCCGACATTGCGCGCAGTGAAAAAAGTTGTGTGAATGTACGCTCGAGAAACGTTGAGACGCAACCGCGCCCGGCCGTGTCCTCAGGCTTGCGGGAACGATGTGCCCGAAACCCGGAGAAGCATCTGGCCGAGCCGCGCGGGGAGGACGCCCGCAACCAGCCGCACTTCCTCAGGAGTGAGCGCCTTCAGGACAAGCAGGCTCAGGACATAAAACACCGCCGCGCCGCCGATAACACCGAGGACAGGCAAATCGCGGGCTGCAAGACAGAGAAGTCCCATGAGCAGCCCGCTTCCCACGATCGCTCGGTTGACGAATACTTCCAGCATTCCGCCGCTCCGCACCAACGTGACGGCCATCAGGACACAGATGAGCAGCTCTGTCAGGACCGTGATGGCGGAGGCCGCAAGGAAGCCGTAGAGCGGAATGAATACGAGGTTCAGGAAAATATTGAACACAGCCCCGGTCACCAGAAATGCCAGCCAGAGACGCTGGCGGTACATGGCGTTCAGGGTTGAACTGAGAGCCGTGTTCAGAAAGATGATCAGCACGGCCCAGACGAGAATCCGGAGAGCATCGGCGGACGCCGCATATGCTTCTCCATAGAGAAGAAGAATCAACGGCCGGGCCAGGATCGTGCCGCCGACAGCAAGTGGAAATCCGAGGATGAAGAGGATCTTGAGCGTGAATTTCAGGATGCGTTTCATCCGTTCCGGTGACTCGTGGAAGCTTCTCACCAGCACCGGATTGACAGAGCCGGTAAAGGCGAAGGGGATCACCAGGGAGGCCTCGAGGAGACGATATGCTGCCGTGTAATGTCCGGCGGCCTCCGCGCCTGCAAGGCGTGACACGAGAATCGAGTCAACATAGAAATAGAGTCCGATGGCGATCGTGGAGAGGGCGAACGGCCAGGCTTCCTTCAGTTGATGACGGATGAACGACGGCTCCCAGGCAAAACCGGGCCGGGCGATCCGCGAGCTCATGAGCGCAAAACCCGCGAGCGTGGAAACAACAGAACCGCAGGCAATGGCCACGGCAAACGACAGCAGATCTCCTCCGAGCGCAAGAACGGCAATTCCGACAGCCACCATCAGGAGCTTCTGGACGGCTTTCAGGAGCATCTCGTACTGCCGGATCTCGTGGGCGTTGAAGAACGAAGCGTGGAATTCGTCGAACGACGTATCGAGGAACTGAATCCCGATGGCCAGGAGAAACAGCAGGGAGGTCGAGGCGTAGCCCACGAGCGAACCAACGAACATCAGGAGACACAAGCCCCCTGCGCCGAGGATCGCCTTCACCGAGAGGAGATTATGGTAGAAGCGTCCCGACGCTTGCCGCTGGTGAGACACCTCGCGCAGAATCAAGGACTTCAGTCCGGCGTCGTAGGTGACGGAGATGATGAGCACGAGGTTGACGGCAACGGTATACTGGCCGAAGTCGGCCACGCCCAGGGTGCGGGCGACATAGAGGAGGAAGACGAAGGAAATGACGCGGATGGAAAGTTCGGCAAAGAGCACCACGGCGCTGTTGCGGGACACCCTCGCTGCGATCGCGCCCGGTGTGTCAGGAGCCGATGTTCGTGTGCCGGGGTTCATGCCGTTGCGTCAGTCGCCGAATGTTGCCGGAGGACGCAGCGCAAGCACGCTGCGTACAATGTTGTACAGCATGCCAACGGGGATGGTGACCCAGTGGTACGGTTTCGCATACCGCCACATCAGACGCAGATTGCTCTTCAACTTGTTCCAGTTCTTGAACCACGAGAGATGTCCGCCGGCGCTGACCGAAAGCTTGTGCCAGAGCATCGCCCGGGGTTCGATCACAATCCTGTATCCCGCATGGCGCGCCCGAAGGCACCAGTCAACATCCTCCCCATACATGAAGTACCGTTCGTCCAGCAGTCCGATTCTCTCGATGACGTCTCTCCGCACGAGCATGCAGCAGCCGGTGACATAATCCGTCTCAGCAGTGTGACGATACTGTCCGGAATCGATCTGACGGATGCCCACGTGAGAAATCCAGCCTGCCCACCACTGAATCTTGCCGCCGGCGTACCAGATGCGCCGGGGATCGCTCGAGTAGTAGATCTTTGGTCCCACCACCCCGATGCCGGGATCGCGCTGCGCCGCCGCAACAAGTTCAGACAGAAGATCTTTGTCCACCACCGTGTCGTTGTTGAGCAGGAGGACGAAGTCCGCTCCTGCCTCGAGGGCTCGCCGGATGCCGACGTTGTTCCCTCCGGCGAATCGGCGGTTGGTGGAATTGCGGATGACCTCGACCGATGTAGAGAAGGCCTGGACGGCTTCGAGCGTCCGGTCGGTCGAGGCATTGTCGACGACGAGAATGCGCGCGTTCGGGTAGCTGGACGCGCGAAGCGATTGAAGACATTCCAGCGTGTCCGCTTTTCCGTTCCAGGTGAGCACCACGATGTAGACGAGCGGTGCTGGAGGAATTGAGGGATTGCCGTTCACCGTTTCCTGTCGTGGTTGTGGTCAGGACCTGGCCCGCGCATCGTGCTTGATCGCGTAGACAGTGATACGATCGCCGAGTATCCCGAAGGCCTCCGTGAGCCCGTAGTTCACGTACTGGAAGAGCTTCTTGCCGATCTTCTGGAGTGCAGGTCCGCGAAGCATGACGCTGCCGGGGGGCAGCGTGCCCCGGGATTCCTTCACGACGTGGAATCCAGTCCGATGCAGGAGATTCCTCAGACTCGACGGCCTGTACTCGAACAGATGGTACGGCGGAAGCTGAATCGTCACGTTCTTCCCCAGCAGTCCGTAGAGTGCAAGTCCGATTCTCGAAAACAGGGTGTTTGTCTGTGTGGGGGACAGGATGACGAGCAGACCTCCCTGCCGCATGATCCGCCAGACTTCCTCCAGTGTTTCGACCGGATTCGGAAGGTGTTCCAGCACGTCCGCCATGACGACGCCGTCGAAGGTCCGGTCAGGGAACCGCGCGTCGATGACGGTCCCGGTAACCACCGGGATCTGAAACGTTGCACGAGCGAAATCCGCTGCCGCTGACGAAAGCTCCACCCCCTGAACATCAAAGCCGGATGCTCTCGCGGCATTGAGGAAGACACCTCCGGCACAGCCGATTTCCAGGAGCTTTCCCCGTGGGATGCTGTTCGTCAGGAAGGCGAGCAGCGAATGGTCGACCAGCCGGTCATGCCGTGCAGTGTCAAAACAACTCTCGGCGTAGCCACAACGGAAATCGTGCTGGTAGTAGTCCCTGGAATACAGTCTCCGCACCGCTTCATGATCCAGGGGCGGGCTGAGGAAGATGATGCCGCAGGAAGGACACCGCATGGCCTGAAGCCAGGCGTCGTCGTGACGATACCCGAACGCTACCCGCCGGCAGTCCGCAGAGCTGCAGATCGGACACCCGGGCGCAGCTTCGTTCCCACGTGGTGCGGGCTTCGGCGGGGCGGCGGAGGAGACATTGGACCTCCTGCTCGCGGGGTCCTCGCGCAGCCCAAACTCCGGCGGCCTGTCTCCTGGAAAGGATGTATTCATGGCTTGCGGGCCAGAACCAGAAGCCCACCCCCGTGCAGGTTCGTCCTCGAATAGTCGAGATACATGAAGAGGAGGATCCAGGGAAGCGTGAGCGTGTAGTACAGCGGCAACAGCACCACCAGGACTCTGTGCAGGCCAAGGAGTTTCATCGGTGTCCTGATGCCGACCTTCCACGCGATGGAGCCATACCGTCCGTAGGTGTGCGTGATGCGCTCGACGACAAGTCCGCTCGCCTCAAGTTTGGACTGCAGTTCCTCGGGGGTGTATCCGTACCGCACGTGTTCACCGATGAAGCTGTCTTCTTTGGCGAGGGATTCGCCGGACGCTTTCTCTCCGCCGGCAGGAGTATTGACGAGGAGCACCCCGTTCCTCCTGAGTGCCCGCGAGAAGTTCTGAAAGACCTTGACATCATCGGCAATATGCTCCATCACGTCGACCGACAGAATGAGATCAAACCTCTCTTCGTGCGTCGCTGTCGTCAGGTCGGCGACGGCGAAGGTCACGCGATCCAGACCCATGGTTCGGAAGAACTGCCGGCAGTCTTCAATCTGGTCTTGCTTGACATCCTCTGCAAGAATCGACAGGTTCGGAAAGCGCCGTGCGAGGTAGTACGAATACTGGCCGAAACCGCTGCCGGCATCCCAGACCGCAGCAGTGTCTCCCTGACGGAGAATCCGCCGCAGTTCACGCTTCACATACCACTCGCGCAGGAACATAACCCCGAGAACCCAGTAGAACGCCCTGCGCAGGAGCGGAGCGCGTCGGACAAGGCTGGCAAAGACATTCTTGATCGGATCGTAGTGCATCGTCAGACGGTTGTCCCTGCGTTGTGAATCTCCCCCAACGCTTCCACCATCGCGTCCCAGGAATAGTTTCGCTTCTCTGTCTTCACGTTGCCGACAAACCGCTCTTCAAGACCGTCCCGGTAGAAGCGCACGATGGCCTCGGCCAATCGGGCAGGATCGTCCGCGGGCACAACGAGACCTGTAGCGCCGTCCAGCACGACCTCGGCCAGTCCCCCGACGTTGGTGGCGATCACGGGCTTGTCGAACTGGTACGCGATCTGGACGATGCCGCTCTGGGTCGCTGACCGATACGGGAGAACGACGACATCGCAGGCGTTGAAGTAATCCGCCACGCGATCGGCAGGGATGTACTGATCGTCGATCCGCACAGCGCCGGTGAGTGCGAGGTCCTGGATGCGACGGCGGTACTTCTCCGGATCATCATAGAACTCGCCCACGATCAGCAGGGTCAGCGACAGCTCCTTGATGGCCTTCGCCGTTGCATCGATCAGCGTCATCAGCCCCTTGTAGGGACGCACGTAGCCGAAGAAGAGGATGACACGTTCGTTCGCAGGGATTCCGAGACGTCCTCGGGCTTCCGCTTTCGGGCCGGGCGTGCCGAAGATCTCATAAACAGGGTGGGGCACCAGCCGGTACCGTGCAGCGGGCCAGAAGGCCTGGAGGTCGGCTTCCACCGCCTTCGACTGGACAATGAAGAAATCGACGGCCCGAAACGCAAAGGAGGTAAAGAGCCGGTCGCCGGGCCGCCGCTCGTGCGGGATAACATTGTCGCAGATGAAGACCACCCGGGCCTGCGACCAGCGGTGTACCAGGCGGGCGATCACGCCGAAACAGGGGCCGAAGAAGGGAAGCCAGTACTTGAACACAACCAGTGCCGGCCGTTGCTGAGCGATGTATCGTGCAGCCCGCACCCAGCTCAGAGGATTGAGCGAATCGATGAGAGGAAGCGACGGAACAACGACGGATTCGCTCTCCTGTTCCGTCTGGCTTGTGCCGGGAAACAGGAGCCTGGGATACTGGCGCGAAAAGGTTACCATCTCCACGTCGTGCCGCCTGTGGAGATGGTGATAGAGCAGCGCGAAGAAGTGTGCAATGCCGCCGCGAAGAGGATAGGCTGTGCCGACAAGGATGATCTTCATCATCTGCGGTAACGGCCGGACATGACGGCGTTGCGGGAACCACGTTGAGCTGTGACCGGGACACTCATGATCGCGGGAGCAGAGAGGTGCAGGCCGCGACGATCTGTTCCACAGTGAGGTGATCCATACAGCGGTATTCAGGATTTGTGCACGTCGGCTGGTAGAAACAGGTGCAGGGGCGGACCGGCTCGACGATCAACCCGCGGCCATACAGTTCAAACTCATGCTTGTTGAAGATATTGTTCATCAGCACGACCTTCTTCCGCAGTCCGATCGCCACGTGCAGAGCCATCGTGACGCCGGTGACCACCAGGTCGCAGCGATTCACCAGGTCGATGAATTCCATCAGCGGGAAGTGACCGAAGTACTTCGCCCCGGACGTTTTCGCCAGCCGCCGGTTCTTCGCATGTTCCTGATCTCCGCCGAGCAGAACGACTTCATATCCGGATTTCTTGAGCCTGCGCGCAAGCGCAGCCCAGCGCTCTTCGGCCCAGAGTCGTGATGTCCATCGGCTGCCGCACCCGGTGTTCAGCCCGATGACCTTTCGCTTCGGCGACAGTCGCCAGCGGGATGCCTGGGGGGGAGGCGGGTCCATCTGATATTCTTCCCCGGCGAAGGTGAATCCGCAGATCTCAAATACCTCTTCCAGGTAGCTCTTCGTGTTTGCCCTGCTGATGTCGTCGAAGATCCCGGTGAGGAACTTGTGCTCGGCGGCGCGGTCGGTGGGGGCGGGTTTTCCCTTCCGGAGGATGAATCCCTTCTTTCGCCGCGCGTTGATCTGGTCGCACAGCGCACAGGCCTCGGGATCCTTGTCAAGGTTGTAGACAGCGTCAAAACGGAGAGAACGGAGCAATGTCAGGTTCTGCAGGGTGAATCCAAGGGGATAATCCACCTGCTGGGGAAGGATCTCCGGTGTGTGCGTCAGCCAGTAAATTGCTGCGTGCGGATGTGCGCGGCGGAGCGGCAGGAGCAGAGGAGTGGTGCGGATGACGTCGCCGAGGGCGCCGAGCTTGATGATGAGAAGCCGGGTGCTGACACGGTCGTAGTGCGGGCAGATGCTGCCGCGCTCATCAACGCAGTGTATGCCGAATTGCTTGTGGGGCCTGCAGGGGAGGTCTCCCCGGAAGTGGCGGCAATCGGTTTTCAGCGGGATCACGCGTGTGGTGTGCTCCTACTTCAGAATCTCCCGGACGGAGTAGAGTTCCTCATCCTTCTCCTGGCGGGTGATCATTTCGCCCAGCAGTCCGATGGAAACGAATTGAATGCCGATGATGATGAAGAGAAACCCGACCATGAAGAGCGGGCGGTTGCTGAGGGAGGTCCTGCCGAGCACCCACTCGATCGAAAGGTAGAGATCAAGTGCCACGCCGACGAGGAAGGATACCGTTCCCCAGACCCCGAAGAGGTGAAGGGGACGACGGATGTACCGTGTTGTGAAGAGCACCGTCAGAAGATCCAGAAAACCCTTGAAAAACCTGCTGATGCCGAATTTCGTTCGCCCGTATTTCCGGGGATGGTGCTGAACCACTTTTTCCCCCACCCGATAGCCCGCCCAATGTGCCAGTGCGGGAATGTAGCGGTGGAGCTCCCCGTAGACATGGACGTCCTTTACCACCTCCCGCCGGTACGCCTTCAATCCGCAGTTGAAGTCGTGAATCGGGATCCCCGTCAGTTTGGCCGTCACAAAGTTGAAGAATCTCGAGGGGATGGTCTTGGTTAGAGGGTCGAACCGCTTCTTCTTCCAGCCGGAGATGAGATCGTACTCCGTTCCCAGGGCTTCAAGGAGCGCGGGAATTTCGGCAGGATCGTCCTGGAGATCGGCGTCCATGGTGACAACATACCTGCCCCGCGCCTCGCGAAATGCCACGGCGAGAGCGGGCGACTTGCCGTAGTTCCTCCGGAAGCGAATCACCCGCACCACCCCCGGATGGCGCCGGTGCAGGTCGGTCAGCACATCGAACGAGCGATCCGTGCTTCCATCATCGATAAAAATCACCTCGAAGGATCTCCTGGTCTCGTGCAGTGAAGAGGTGATCGCGTTGAACAGTTCGCGCAAAGATTCTTCCTCGTTGTAGAGCGGCACGACGACCGAGACATCCGGCACGCGTCCCCTGGTGCGTGTGGCCCGGGGCAGAACCGACGGAGATCGCGTTGTGCGCGGCGGCATGACGTTGGCGGTCGGAAGTAGTGCTCTGATCGCCCGCAAGCTACACGATTTTCGATGGAAATGCAAGGTAACTGTTTCGTTGCTATTCCCTCGCGGGATGGTTATATTGAGCCGGTTCGCAGTCTCCGCTGCTTCCCCCTGCATGGTCGTTCCGAAGAAATCTCTCAGCCAGAATTTCCTGCACGACGAGAATATCGTCCGCAAGATTGTTGCTGCGCTGGACATCCATGAGGGTGACGCAGTGGTGGAGATCGGGCCGGGACGCGGCATCCTGACAGCACCCCTCAAGGAACGGACGTCCAGGTTTGTCGCCATCGAGGTGGATCGTCAGGCCGTGGAACTGTTGCAGCAGATCTTCGGAACGGGCCTGGAGATCGTGCAGAGCGACGTGCGGAAGGTCAGCATTCGGGATCTGGAGCGACGGTTCGGACGCCCCCTGCGGATTGTCGGGAACATCCCGTACCATATCACGAGCGACATTCTCTTCTGGCTGTTCGACGACCGTGACTGCGTGCAGGATGCAATGTTGATGGTGCAACTGGAAGTGGCACGCCGGCTGACAGCCCGTCCGGGCTCGAAAGACTACGGAATTCTATCGGTCTTCAGCCGGTTCTACACGGAGCCCCGACTTCTGTTCAAAGTGTCGCCGAACTGCTTCCACCCCAGACCCGCGGTGGAATCGGCTGTCGTGCAGATGCGCTTCCGGCGTGAGCTTCCGCTGCACGATCCGCAGCTCTTCCGGACCATC
>CAYXMK010000048.1:0-13138 GCA_964465905.1 uncultured Ignavibacteriaceae bacterium
GGGAAGCCATTCGTGTTGTTGATATTCAGAGTCACGCCCTCCTTATTCATAGCCGTGGAGCATCCCAACATTCCCGGCCACGTTACGTGAACGAATCCCAGTCTCCCGCTTCCTGATTCCTCGATGTAGACCATGACGAATTGCTTCTCGAACACGCCGGGAATCTCCTCCCAGTCGAAGTTCCTGCCGGTGATCGTGCCGCCGACCACGGTCATAGGTCCCCATCCAGAGAACGAAGAACAGTGCACGCTCAGAAAGTCCGGCCCAATTTGGATGGCTGCCAGGTCTTCATAGATGAAGGGCCGTCCAAGAGAAGCGAATTCCACATTGTCACCGAGCTTCGCGTGTATTCCCGCGAGCATGCCCTGCAATTCCGCCTGGAACTTCGGCTCAATAGTGAAGAGACCGAGAGCCGGGATCACCGAGTTTTCCCAGGTCTGAGCGTCCAAACCCATAACGCCGCCGGCAACCATGTTGTTGAGCATGTTCACGATATGCTCGGCAAGCAGATAACCGTGGGCAAATCCCTTTTCTCTGTCGGTACCCCACATTCGAAGGACTGAGATACTTTGATATTCCGTCAGAATGCCGTTGATTTCTACATTCGTGTTCTCAGGCCCGGCCGGTGCGGCTTTCTTACCGCAACTGTCGAACGTCGTTGAGATCGTTGCAAGGACAATGACAAGGCACAGAGATCCGTGTTTTCTCATGTCAGCGAGTCCTCGAAGAGAAGCGTGCGACGAGCAGAAGCCCCCCTCAGGCTTCTTCCAAACGATCGGGATTCATTGGGAGTTCTGCCTCCGTCTGAAACGCGACTACGGCGGACAGATAGGCCGCCTGTCCGCCGCAGTTTGTTCTCCTACACGCAGGCGCTCCTGCCCGCCTCAGTGATTCCCCCGAGGCAGGCGGGCCTGCCCGCCTCGGTGAATCCTCCTTGAGTACCTACGTCCTCAGATGCGGGAAGTTACGGCTTGCGGACTGGATCCGAGCTGCGGCTTCCCCAACCGCGAAGTCCTCGCCTGCCGAGAAAGATCTCAGAGGCGGGCAGGCCGCCCGATTTCCGCAGGCTGTGTGGGGAGGGATGGACAAAGAACTTGCTTCATAGGCGAGCCTGCTAGCTCCTTCGCCTTCACTCAGGGCGAGGTCCCGCCCCCTGGGATCCCGCTCAAGCATTCTCAATGCTGCGGGAAGATCTTCGCGGAAATCCCAGCCTGCCTCGATGAACACTCGGAGGCGGGCAGGCCGCCGTCGTATGGCGGGATTCCGGGCACAGGGGGCAGGATAGCTCCCACACGAATCCTTGCCTCACCTACAACTGTCGTTGCGAGGAGCGTTCCTCCGCGACGAAGCAATCCCACCTTTGTGACCAAAGTTCCACAGGGATTCCGCGTGCCTTCATGAGCACTCGGAGGCGGACGGGCCGCTCAATTGCCGCGAGCCGGCTGTGGAATCATCCTGTAGCCATCCCGCGACGGCATCAGCTGTGTTGACCTCCCTCCCCGAGACATAATCCAGGATCAGGTCGGGAAATTTGATCTGCGGTGCTTGTGCCCAACGCAGGCGTGCACCATCGGTGGATCTTCTGCTGCACTTCGATTTCCAGTCTTGCCAAGCGGGTAAGATCGCGCTGGCGTTGCTCAATTGTCATTTTTTGGAGAGCAATTGAGTGACTTCGTCAGGGACGAATGGTCACAAATGGCCTTGCTTCTTTAGATGCTTTTTGGCAACATCCCGAAGCAGCGGAGCGCGGTTGTCGACGTGACGGCAGTCGCATCGCCGGAGAGATTTTCTGCAGGGTTTGGCCTCGGCATCACACCGGTTTTTGGCTCGCAGGGATCCTCCCGGCATACCCTGACGAAACCGTCCACGCTCTTGCTTCTCTGCTGTCCACCTGTGATCCTGCGGGAGCGATCTCATTCCCCTCCGGAGGAATGCGTATGCAGCTCGATGCCGTCACTCCGATCATCGAGAAGTACAGAACCCACCGAGGCGGCCTCATTGCTATTCTGGAGGAAATCCAAGCGAAGTACGGCTACCTCCCTGAGGACGTGTTGCGTTTCGTCGCGAACAAGACCGGCCGTGCGCTCGTCGACATCTACGGAGTTGCCACCTTCTACAAGTCGTTCCGGCTTCGGCCGCGGGGGAAACATCTCATCTCGGTCTGCCTGGGCACCGCGTGCCATGTCCGGGGGGCTCCTGCGATCAATCAAGAGTTCGAGCATGAGTTGAAGGTCCGAAGCGACGGGTCAACGACGGAGGATATGGAATTCACGCTGGAGAGCGTTCGGTGTCTGGGTGCTTGCGCGCTGGGGCCGATTGTCGTTGTGGATGGTCACTATTTCTCCAACGTGGGCACGGTTGATGTCAAAAAGATCATCGGCAGGACTCGCGTCGGACTCCACAGGGTCGAAATCAGCGAGGACCGCCGAGTCTTCCCTCTGGAAGTAAGCTGTCCTCGTTGCAACCACAGCCTGATGGACCCGAGCCACCTGGTCGATGGCCTCCCGTCGATCCGCGTCACGGTGTCGTTCGGCCAAGAGCACGGGTGGCTCAGGCTCTCGTGTCTCTATGGCAGCTACGCCATTGAATCCGGCAATGAAATCCCCATAGGCATGGTTGTCAACTTTTTCTGTCCGCACTGCCACGCAGAGCTGATCGGGGCATGGAACTGTCCGGTCTGCGATGCACCGATGGTGCCGATGATCGTGCACGGCGGAGCGATCGTCCAGATCTGTTCTCGGCGTGGCTGCAAGAGCCATATGCTCGACGTTGAAGGAGTGAATTTCTAGAGAGCTTTCGCGGTCCGGGCAGCAGCGCAAAGGAAAAGGACAACAGGCATGACAGCGGAACGCCTCAGATCGATCGCTGCGTTCAAGATTCTTCAGAAGCTCATCATCTCCGACCGAGATCCTTCCTTCCCCACCGTTGTCATTCCGGCGGGCACGTGCGGGCAGGCCAGCGGAGCAAACGACCTCATCCGCATGGCGAAGAGGGAGATCCTCTCCAGGAAACTCTCGGAGAAGATCCATCTCCGCGTCACCGGCTGCCACGGCTATTGCGAGATGGAGCCCTCCGTGCTGATCCAGCCTTCAGGATTCTTCTACCCAAAACTGCGTATGGAGGAAATGCCCAGGGTTATCGAGGCTGCACTCCGGGGGGAAGCAGTTGAAGATCTGCTCTTTGCGGATCCCTTGACCGGCAAGAGGATCGCGAAGCAAAACGACCTGCCCTTCTTCAAGAGGCAGGTTCGCACCATCATCGCGCGGAACGAGATGGTGGATCCGATCCGTATCTACAATTACATCGAATGCGGCGGATACGGCGCCATCGTCCATGTGATGGAAAAGGGTGACCCCACATGGGCCCTTGAGGAGGTGAAGACCTCCGGACTTCGCGGGCGCGGCGGGGCTGGATTTCCGACGGGCCTGAAGTGGGAGCTCCTCGCGAAGCAGAAGAGCGCGAGGGAGAAATTCCTTGTCTGCAACGCTGACGAAGGTGACCCCGGTGCCTATATGGACCGCAGCGTGCTGGAGGGGAATCCTCACAGCGTGATCGAGGGCATGCTGATTGGTGCGTTTGCGACCGGTGCGACAGAAGGTGTTGTCTATGTGCGCAATGAGTATCCGCTGGCCATTAAGCATCTGACGATCGCTCTCCGCCAGGCGAAGGAGTTGGGACTCTTGGGGGAGAATATTCTCGGCACGAGCTTCTCGTTCGACATCGGCATCGTAAGGGGGGCTGGAGCCTTTGTCTGCGGCGAGGAGACCGCTCTGATACGTTCCATAGAGGGGAAAATGGGTGAGCCGCGCCAGCGCCCCCCCTTCCCTGTGGAGAAAGGCATCGAAGGCAAGCCGACGGCGATCAACAACGTGGAAACCTGGGCCAACATCCCGGCAATCATCAAGGAGGGGGGCGCGGAGTTTGCGAAGATCGGAACGAAACAGAACGCCGGCACCAAGATCTTCAGCCTCGTCGGCAAAGTGAAAAACACGGGCCTCGTGGAGGTCCCGATGGGTGTGAGCATTCGGGAGATTGTGAACGACATCGGTGGTGGACCGGTCGGCACGGCGAAGATCAAGGCTGTCCAGACCGGCGGTCCGTCCGGCGGCTGTATTCCGGCCAGGATGTTCGACATCCCCATTGACTATGACAGTCTCCTCTCCGCCGGCTCCATCATGGGATCGGGCGGGATGATCGTAATGGATGAGAATACGTGCATGGTCGATGTAGCGAAGTACTTCATGGGTTTCCTGAAGGACGAGTCGTGCGGCAAGTGCTACACGTGCCGTAAAGGGACGCAGCGGATGCATGAGATCCTCGACGACATCTCGAGGGGAATCGGCACGGTCGAGACGATCGAGCTGCTGGAAGAACTGGCCCGAGTGGTGAAGGACACTTCGATGTGCGGGCTTGGCCAGTCTGCGCCGAATCCCGTGCTCAGTACACTGCGCTACTTCCGTGACGAATTCGAGCGGCACATCGACGACAAGCGATGCGATGCATTTGTCTGCAAGGAGCTCGTTGGCGCCCCCTGCGCGGCTGCCTGCCCGATCGGGACGGAGGCGTGGCGGTACGTCGCACACATCCAGCGGGGCGAATTTGAAGAGGCCTATCAGGTTATCCGGGAAGCGAATCCGTTCCCCTCGGTCTGTGCGCGCGTCTGCAATCACCCGTGCGAGGACCGATGCAAGGCCGGAACCCATGGTGGAGACCCCGTCGCGATCCGGGCGCTGAAGCGGTTTGTGACCGACCGGATCGATCCTTCAAGTTACAAGCCGAAGAGAAAGGCCGAATCGAACGGCCGCGGGCCCGTTGCGGTCGTCGGATCGGGACCGGCGGGCTTGACGGCGGCGCATTACCTTTCCCTCAGAGGGTACAGGGTAACGGTCTTTGAGTCGGATGATCAGCCCGGCGGAATGCTCTTCAGCGCCATTCCGTCGTATCGGCTGCCGCGCCAGACCATCCAGAAGGAAATCGATTCTCTGCTCGACGAAAACATCACCCTCAGGTGCAGAACAGCGCTGGGTCGTGAGGTGACGCTCGACAGTCTCTTCCATGACGGCTTCAAGGCAATTTTCGTCGCCATCGGCGCTCACAAGAGCCTGCGCCTACAGCTCAAGGGGGAAGAGCTCCCCGGCGTTTACCCTTCCATCCAATTCCTGAAAGCGTTCAATACGAAAGGTGAGAACCTCGCGAAGGGGCGAGTAGGCATTGTTGGGGGCGGCAACTCAGCCCTGGACGCGGCCCGGGTCGCACTTCGACAGCCGGATGTCACGAGCGTCACGATCTACTATCGCAGGACCCGCGAGGAAATGCCCGCGTTCGCCGAGGAGGTTGAAGCAGCCGTCGAGGAAGGGATCAAGGTCGAGACGTTGGTTTCCCCGACCGGGATCCTGTCGGAACAAGGACGGCTGTCGGCGGTCGAGTTCATCAGGAACGAGTTGGGAGAGATCGACGAAGGCGGTCGCCGGCGGCCGGTCCCCGTGCCGGGATCTCAGTTCGTCATCCCGCTGGACACGCTGATCGTGGCGATCAGCGAAGGGTCTGATGTTGATTGCGTTGCCGTTGCGGGCGCCAGTCGGATCGACGTGGACGAGAAGCGAGGCATGGTGCGGGTTGATCCCAAGACCCTCTGCACGAACAGACCGGGAGTCTTCGCCGGCGGCGATGTGGTGACCGGGCCTAACACCGTCGTCGACGCCATCGCTGCAGGGAAGAAAGCGGCCGTCATGATCGATCGCTACCTCCGGGGCGAGGAACTCAAGCAGCCTGCAGAACGCCGGATTCCGCGCCACTATGTCGAACCCTTAAAGACAAACGGTACAGGATCGCTCTCCCGGACCGAGGTACCGCGAATTCCGGCCGAGTCGAGGAAACGAGGATTCGCCGAAGTCGAGCTGACCCTCTCTCCCGAGGAGGCAGTGCGGGAGGCCAGCCGCTGCCTGAGATGCGACCTTGAGTTTACACAACCGCCGGGGTCCGAGACCGCGGTCGAAAAGACCAGGGAGCAATTGGCATGATGACCTTGAAGATCAACGGACTTTCCGTATCGGTCGAGGAAGGAACGACGCTGCTCGAAGCGGCGAAGTTCTACGGGTTTCCCATACCGACGTTGTGTCACATGGAGGGACTTTCGCCCTACGGGGCCTGTCGGCTCTGCGTCGTTGAGATTGGAGAGGGATCGAAAGCGAGGCTCGTTTCATCCTGCACGTATCCGGCGCAGGAGGGTCTCACCGTACGCACCAGCTCGTCCCGGGTCGTCCGTGCCCGGAAGATGATTCTGGAGCTCCTGCTCGCCTCGTGCCCTCAGTCGAAAGTCATCCAAGACCTGGCCTCGGCCCACGATGTGCGCCGGCAGCGGTTCAAACAGGAGTACGAGACGTGCATCCTGTGCGGGCTTTGCGTTCGCATGTGCAAGGAACAGATGATGGCAAACGCCATCGGGTTTCGCGGCCGCGGGGACCATCGGTCGATCGGAACACCGTTCGATATCAATTCAGAGAAGTGCAGACATTGCGGCGGCTGCATCTACGTCTGCCCCGCCTGCCAGCTGCGATGCACCTACACACAGCCGGAGAAGGCGATCTGCGGGGGATGCGCGAATCTCAGTCCGCCGTGCCTCGAGAAAGAGCGCTTCGACGACATGATGTGCTACATGAGTCCGTGCGTCGCCTGTGAGATCAAGAAGGATTGACGAAAGGAGAAGCCATGTCACTCTCGAAAACCAACGCCACGGCAGCGACCCTGACGAAGAACCGCACGGAAGGATCCGTGGTGCCGGCTTCCGGCATGTGCGTGACCTGCGTCGACGGGTGCATCGGCATGTGCGAGATCGGCAAGTCGGCCTACCGGGGCCATGAGGTCATCTATCCCCAGCCCTTCGGCGTGATCACCACTGCCGCCGAGAAGGCGTTCCCTGTCGACTATTCCCACTTCAACATTATGGGAGGAGTCGTCGGCGCTCAGGGTATCGAGGCAGATAGCGACAAGGCGATCTTCCCGGCTGTGAATCTGGAGGTCACGCTCGGCCACGATGGAGGATTGAAATTCCGGCTCCCCTGGATCATCCCGGGCATTGGTTCGACGGATATCGCCAAGAACAACTGGGAGGGGATCGCAATCGGCTCCGCGCTCGCCGGGACAGGGCTGACCATCGGCGAGAATGTGGTGGGAATGGACATGGAAGCGGTGTTCAAGAGCGGTCGGGTCGTCGACACGGTTGACCTTAAACGACGGGTCAACCTCTACAAGGATCACCAGATCGACGGCTACGGCGCCATCGTGGTGCAGGCGAACGTCGAGGACACCCGGCTCGGCGTGCAGGAGTATGCCATCGAGAAGCTCGGCGTTGAGTGCGTCGAGCTGAAATGGGGACAGGGGGCAAAGAACATCGGGGGGGAGGTCAAGATCCGCAGTCTGAAGAAGGCCCAGACACTGCGCGAGCGCGGCTATATCGTGCTTCCTGATCCCATGGATGAGCACGTGATCAAGGCCTTCGAACGGGGAGCGTTCCATGAGTTCGAACGACATTCGCGCGTCGGGATGGTTTCGGAAGAGGGTTTTGCCAAGCGTGTCGAGGAACTGCGCCGCGCAGGCGCCAAGTACATTTTCCTCAAGACCGGTGCGTACAGGCCGGTGGATACTGCCCGTGCCCTGGTCTTTGCATCCAAGTACCAGCTGGACCTCCTGACGGTTGACGGCGCAGGAGGGGGAACCGGCATGAGCCCCTGGCGGATGATGAACGAATGGGGGATCCCGCCTGTAGAGCTTCACTCGCTGGTGTACACCTATGCGAAACGGCTTGCAGAGAAGAAGCGGTACCTCCCCGCCATCGCCGTGGCCGGCGGGTTCACATTCGAAGACCAGATCTTCAAGGGCCTGGCGCTGGGCGCTCCCTATGTAAAGCTCGTCGGCATGGCCCGCGGACCAATCGCCGCCGCCATGGTCGGCAAGACCATCGGCAAGGCGATCGAGGCGAACGAGCTCCCCGTCTACGTCGAGCGGTTCGGAACCACGAAGGATGAGATCTTCGTAACATCAACGGAGCTGCGGAACAAGATCGGAGCAGAGCAGTTCGAGGAGCTTCCCACGGGCGCCATCGGTCTGTATACGTACTATGAACGTCTTGCGCAGGGACTCCGGCAGCTGATGGCGGGATGCAGGAAGTTCTCGACACAGCACATTTCCCGCGACGATATCGCTTCGCTGACACATGAGGCGGCGCAGATCAGCGGCATTCCGTATGTCATGGACGTGGACAAGGATGAGGTGAATTCGATCTTGCGCTGAGACGCGGGAGATCCTCCAACCTCTTCAGAGGAGGCGGTAGTGCCGGCGTTCACGTGCAGCCACCACCGGCCAGAACACAAGATGACAGTGTGGAAGCGGAACCCGTGGTCACATGAGGAGAGCATTCCCGATCGTTGCGCGCAGGCGGCTGTGCGAGGGCAGCGATGAGGCGCAAATGCTCGGCCGACCGACAAGCCAAGATTGTGCCAACAGGCAGTACGGCAACGAAGCCCACCAAACCACATCCAAGGAGACCCTCGTATGTCGGAGTACGCAAAGAACTTCATGGCACAGGTGAAGGCAAAGAATCCCAACGAGCCTGAGTTCCATCAGGCAGTTGAGGAAGTCGTTGAGTCGTTAGGCCTCGTACTGGATCGATACCCTGAGTACCGCTCTGCGAAGATCCTGGAGAGAATGGTTGAGCCGGAGCGAGTCATCATCTTCCGGGTGCCCTGGATGGACGACGAGGGAGAGATCCGCGTCAACCGGGGCTTCCGCATCCAGATGAACAGTGCCATTGGACCTTACAAGGGGGGGTTGCGATTCCATCCCTCCGTCAACCTCGGTATCCTTAAGTTCCTTGCGTTTGAGCAGGTCTTCAAGAACAGCCTGACGACGCTCCCGATGGGCGGCGGCAAGGGGGGGTCCGATTTCGACCCGAAAGGGAAGAGCGACAACGAAGTCATGCGGTTCTGCCAGAGTTTCATGAGCGAGCTTTTCCGCCACGTCGGGCCGGACACGGACGTGCCGGCAGGCGATATTGGCGTGGGCGGCAGGGAGATCGGATTCCTCTTCGGTCAGTACCGGAAACTCCGGAACGAGTTCACCGGGGTCTTGACCGGAAAAGGACTGAATTGGGGGGGATCGCTCATTCGACCCGAGGCGACCGGCTACGGTGCCGTGTACTTCGCTTCCGAGATGCTCAAGACGCGGAGGGAATCACTGGAGGGGAAGGTCTGCCTGGTCTCCGGGAGCGGCAACGTGGCGCAGTACACCACTGAGAAGATTACTCAACTCGGCGGCAAAGTTGTAACGCTGTCCGATTCCGACGGTTACATCTACGACGAAGAGGGAATCGACAAGAAGAAGCTTGATTTCGTGATGGAGTTGAAGAATGTGAAGCGCGGAAGAATCAAGGAATACGCCGAGAAGTATCCCAGGGCGATCTACACGCCGACCGATCCACGGCAAGACTTCAACCCCTTGTGGAACCACAAGGCCCACTGTGCTTTTCCGAGCGCGACGCAGAACGAGATCAACGGTAAGGATGCACAGAACCTCCTGAAGAACGGGGTGTATGTGGTTGCTGAGGGGGCCAATATGCCCACGACGCTCGAGGGGGTCAAGGTCTTCCTGGATGCGAAGATCCTGTATGGACCCGGGAAAGCCGCCAACGCGGGCGGAGTTGCGACATCGGGCCTGGAAATGGCCCAGAACAGTATGCGCCTTCCTTGGACCCGGGACGAGGTCGACAATCGCCTCCACCTGATCATGAAGGACATCCACAAGACCTGCGTCGAGACGGCAGAGCGATTCGGAACGCCTGGTAACTACGTGAATGGTGCGAATATCGCCGGTTTCCTGAAGGTCGCCGACGCAATGATCGATCAGGGCCTCGTGTAGGGGGCTGACGGTCGGTGCAAGAGAATCGGAGTGTGTTTTTTCCACTCCGATTCTCTATTTTACGGGTGGAACACGAAGTCCAGCAAACGAGAGGTAAGGGCATGCCGATAGAATACGCCGATCCGGATTGGGTCGAGCACGGCTACGGCACCCGCTTTCAGGGTTTCCAGAACCTGATGCGGCGCCGCATTCGGGATGTCCTGCTCGTCTCGAGCCTCTACGACCTGTACATGTTCGAGGAGGATGGACGGCTCTATGAGTTGATTCGCAACGAATATCAGGCACTTCACCTCAGCCACTCTCCCGAACTGACGAGGGTCTCCAGCGGAAAGGAAGCTCTTGCACTGGCCAAGGAGGAGCGGCGCTTCGACCTGATCATCACGACGCTGCACATCGAGGACATGACCGCCCTCAAGTTCGCGAGGATGGTGCGCGAGACGGGACTTGACATCCCGATTGTGCTTCTGGCGTACGACAATCGCGAGCTGAAAGAACTCGTGATGCACCACGACACCTCGGTGTTTGACCGCATCTTCATCTGGCAGGGCGATTTCCGACTCCTCATCGGCATCATCAAGCATCTCGAGGACAAGTTGAATGTCGATCACGACACGCGTCTCGTCGGTGTTCAGTCCATTATCCTCATCGAGGACAATGTCCGATACTACTCCTCCTTCCTGCCGATCATCTATACCGAGATCCTCAACCAATCCAAACATCTCCTCTCTGAGGGGATCAACCTTTCTCACAAATACCTCCGGATGCGGGCACGGCCGAAGATCCTTCTGAGCACGACGTACGAAGAGGCCTGGGACTACTTCGAGCGGTACGAGGAGTACATCCTGGGGATCATTTCGGACGTTGACTTCCCGCGGGGAGGAAAGGAGGACGCGCGAGCGGGGATCGAATTCGCGCGGAGCGTAAAGGACCGTCATGACGACATCCCGATTCTGCTGCAATCGACCCAGTCCGAGCTGGAGGGAGAGGCACGATCGATCGGCGCCTCCTTCCTCCTGAAAGACTCACCTCTCCTGCTCCACGAGCTCCGGCAGTTCATGGTGGAGTATTTCAGCTTTGGAGATTTCATCTTCCGCACACCGGACGGACGCGAGGTCGGACGGGCCTCTGATCTGCAATCGCTCGAGGAACAGCTTCAGATCGTGCCCGGGGAGAGCATTCGCTATCACGCTGAGCGTAATCATTTCTCGAGCTGGCTCAAGGCACGGACAGAATTCTGGCTCGCCCACAAACTGCGGCCCCGAAAGGTCTCAGACTATCCATCGGTGGAGGCACTGCGCGACGATCTCATCAACTGGCTGCGCCAATACCGGAGGATTCGTCAGCGGGGAATCATCACGGATTTCAATAAGGAGACCTTCATTCCTGCCAGCAGCTTCGCCCGCATCGGGGGTGGCTCCCTGGGAGGAAAAGCGCGAGGTCTGGGATTCGTAAACATCCTCATCAACAACTACGACGTCCGCAACCGGTTTGAGGATATCGTCATCGATGTGCCGCCGGCGGTCGTGCTCGGCACGGATGTGTTCGATCAGTTCCTTGAGGAGAACAATCTCCGGAGCTTTGCCCTCAGCTGCACGGACGATCAGGAGATCACCCGCCGGTTCCTGGAGGCGAAGAAGTTCCCTGAGGAGATTCTGGGTGAGCTGGCCGCGTTTCTGGATCTCATCCGGGAACCGCTCGCCGTGCGATCGTCGAGCCTTCTGGAGGACTCGCAGTACCACCCGTTCGCCGGTGTGTACGAGACCTACATGCTCCCCAACTGCCACCCCAACCCCTTCATGCGTCTCAGTGAGCTGGTGAACACGATCAAGCGCGTCTTCGCTTCAACGTTCTATCAGAGCGCGAAGGACTACATCAAGGTAACCGCCTATCGTCTGGAAGAGGAGAAGATGGCGGTCATTATTCAGAAGATGGTCGGCGTGCAGCGCGAGAACCGGTTCTATCCGGATTTCTCGGGGGTGGCGAAATCTCACAACTTCTATCCTCTCCCTCCCCAGAAGTCGGAGGACGGAATCGTCTCCGTCGCTCTGGGACTGGGGAAGATGATCGTCGACGGGGGGATCACTGTCAAGTTCTGCCCGAAGTACCCGAATCATCTGCTGCAGTTCTCCTCGGGGAAGGAGGCGCTGAAGAACAATCAGAACGGGTTCTACGCTCTCGAAATGAACGGCCAACCGCTGGATTACGTGGAAACCCATGATCTCCTTCTCAAGCGCTATAGTCTCGACGTTGCGGAATCGGACGGGTCGCTCACCTACGTCGGGTCGACGTACTCCCCCCAGAACGATACATTGACGGATGGCCTCTCGCGGCATGGTACTCGGGTGGTAACGTTTGCCCCGATACTCCGGAACAAGATGTTCCCGCTACCGCAAATCCTCGAGCTTCTCCTCGATATGGGAGAATGGGGGATGGGGACGCCGGTGGAAATTGAGTTCGCCGTCAACATGACACCTCCGCCGGGTGCACCGAAGGAATTCGGCCTGCTGCAGATGCGTCCGCTCGTCATAAGTCGGGAGATGGAAGAGCTGAGTATCGAGGATGTGCCCTCCGAACAGTTGCTCTGCCAGAGCCACCAGGTTCTCGGGAACGGCGTGATCCGTAACGTCTACGACATCGTTGCGGTTGACATTCGGCGGTTTGATCGCGCAAAGACGCACGAGGCCGCAGCGGAGATCACCCACTTCAACGAGGAGCTCATCGCGCAGCGTCGGCCGTACCTCCTCATCGGCCTTGGCCGGTGGGGCACGCTCGATCCATGGCTGGGAATTCCCGTGAAATGGGATCAAATATCGGGGGCAAGGGCCATTGTCGAGGCCGGCTTCAAAGACTTTGAGGTGGACCCGTCGCAAGGCTCGCATTTCTTTCAGAACATCACCTCCTTCCAAGTGGGATACTTCACGGTCCATTCGAAGATCAAGGTAGGGTTCATCGACTGGGATTGGCTCTCCCGGCAGAAGGCGGTGCAGGAGAAGTCCTTTACACGCCATCTGCGGTTTGAAACGCCGATCACGATCAAGATGAACGGTCATCAAAACAAGGGTGTCATACTGAAGCCGGAGGGGCATCTTGTCTAACCAGAAAGGTTCACCGGAGCCTTCACCCAATCGAGGGAAGAAGGTCTTCGATGCCTGTCCTCACTGCGGCGCCGAGCTGAGCCCGTGGCAGAAGGTCTTGCTCAGTGTCGATCGGGCGCTGATGTGCAAGC
>CAYXMK010000049.1:0-6130 GCA_964465905.1 uncultured Ignavibacteriaceae bacterium
GTTCGAAGCGGACGGCCGGACCCCCTCCCTCAATACGCCTGAAATGATCCGGGCACTGGGTTTCGTGAGACAGTTGCGCGATAGCTTCCAGATCGTGCCGCGAGAATCGGACTACATCATTGCCGACGCGCTGTTCAAGGACGGGAAGGCCGCGATGTTGATCAACGGCGATTGGTCGTGGGCTGGCTACCGGGCGCAGGGGATGCAGATTGGCGTCGCCCCGCTTCCGAAGAACTCGGCAACCGGCAAATGGTGCGCGCCGATGACGTCGCCAAAAGGATACTCCCTGAACGTGAATGTGGGGGAATCCCGCCTGGACAGGGTGCTTGATCTCCTGAAGTACTTGCTGTCGGAATCGGTCCAACTCCGTACGACACAGGCAACTTCAACGGCACCGACGCGCAAATCGGTCTATGCGCATCCCTCAGTGGCAGAAGATGAAATTCTGGCAAATTCCGTGGAGCAGATCCGTCGGGGCCGACCCATCCCTGTAGTTCCGGAGATGCGTGCTGTGTGGGATGCCATGCGGCCTCCCTACCAGGCCGTCCTCTCGGGAGCGATGACGCCGGAGGAGGCCGCGCGGCGCATGCAGATCATTGCCGAGAAGAAGATCCGTGACCTCAGAGAGTAGACACGGAGCCGCCAAGCATCGTTGCGTATCATGAAGAACCGATTCTTCATTGCTGTTCTGGTTGTTCCTTCGCTCCTCGTCCTTGCCGCCGTGGTGTTCTACCCGTTTGTCTACAACGTCATCCTCTCCTTCGGCAACATGAATCTGACCACGATTCGTGACTGGGAGATCACCGGAGTGCGGCAGTACGTCAAGATCTTCACGGAACCGAGTCAGCCAGGATTCTACGATGTCTTCCTCAAGACCATCGTCTGGACGGGGGTGAATGTGTTTTTCCACGTGATCCTGGGGGTGTTTCTGGCGCTGATTCTCAACCAGCATCTGAAGGGGCGCTCTGCGTTCCGGACCCTGCTCATTCTCCCGTGGGCCATCCCGCAGTACATCGTTGCGCTGACCTGGCGGGGAATGTTCAACTACGAGTACGGTGCCATCAACGTGGTCATCACGAAATACCTCGGCCTCCCTGCCGTGGAGTGGCTGAAGAGTCCCACGGAGGCATTCCTGGCCTGCATCCTGACGAACGTCTGGCTCGGGTTTCCGTTCATGATGGTGGTGGCGCTGGGGGCGCTGCAGAGCATCCCGCACGAGCTGTATGAGGCGGCAGCGATGGATGGGGCCCGCTGGCACCACAGACTCCGGAGCATCACGCTTCCGCTGATCCGCCCGGTCATGATCCCTGCCGTAACGCTCGGCGTGATCTGGACCTTCAACAACCTCAATATCGTCTGGCTGGTGAGCAACGCGGGGGAGCCCTCCGACAATACCCACATTCTCGTTTCGTTCGTCTATAAGGCGGCGTTCAATTTCTACAGTTTCAGCAACGCCGCGGCAATGTCGATGATCATCTTTGTTCTGTTGCTGGCGTTCAGTCTGCTGTTCATGCGTTCTTCCCGTGCGACCCAATCCGCCTACTGAGTCGAGGACCATGCAGAACCGAGCCCGTCGAACCATCCATCTGCAGAAGGCGGCAAGCTATGCCGTTCTGCTCCTGTTCGTTCTGATCGTGCTCTTTCCGCTCTGGCAGGTGGTGAATATCTCTCTGCGGCCGGGAGATCGACTCTTTGTCACGACGCTGGAGCTGATCCCTTCCTATGCTACGTTCGACAACTATGTCCGGCTCTTCACGGAACGGGACTTCCTCCTGTGGATGGGGAACAGTGCCATCGTGTCTGTCGCCGTCACGCTCACAGGAATCGTTCTGGCCTCCATGGCCGGATACGGATTCTCGCGGTTTCAATTCGTGGGGAGGAAAGCGGGACTGCTCTCGCTCCTGACGACGCAAATGTTTCCAGCAACGATGCTGCTGCTGCCGATGTACCTCATGCTCATCAAGCTTGGCCTCATCAACTCGTACGTGGGTGTCATCATCGTGTACTCTGCGACGGCCCTGCCGTTCTGCATCTGGACCATGAAGGGGTACTACGATACGATTCCGACGAGTCTAGAGGAAGCCGCCCGCATGGACGGGTGCTCACCGCTCGGAGCGTTCATCCGCGTTATTCTCCCCCTGGCGGCTCCCGCTCTTGTGATAACGGCCCTCTTCTCGTTCATGACCGCCTGGTCAGAATACGTCGTAGCAGCTCAGGTTCTGCAGGATACGAGGCTCTGGACGCTCCCGCTGGGATTGAAGTCGTTCGACGCCAGTATGAGCACGGAATGGGGACTGTATGGCGCCGCATCGCTCATTGTGATGATTCCTGTCGTGATTCTCTTCCTGTCTCTGTCGCGGTGGCTGGTCTCAGGGCTTACGCTCGGGAGCGTCAAGGGGTGACGGTCGTGGTAACGGAGGCAGTGAACGCTGTACACACGCGCGGGACGCGCGGACGAGGACGGTATGAACAGATGCTGGAATGCGGCAGTGTGCATCCTTACTGCCGCGCTGGGATGCTCGCAGATGGATGATGCGCACCAGAAGCTGGACGGCCGCTGGCTCTATGCACCTGACTCGACGGGGCGCGGGATGGCAGAGCACTGGTACGCCGAGACCTATGACCGGTCGGAGTGGACTTCCGGAACGGTGCCCAAGTACCTTGACCAACTGGGACTGCCCGGCTATACGGGCAGCGTCTGGTTCGCCCGGAACTTCACGGTGACGGACACGGCGGAGTCGCTCTCCGTCGTCTTCCACGGTGTGGACGACGACGCGGAAGTCTGGGTCAACGGCCTCCGCGTCGGGTTCCATGCGGGATACGATGAGGAGTTCCACTTCGACATCAGTCGCGCTCTCCGCCCCGGCTCGAATCTGATCGTCGTGAGAACGGACAACACCGGGGGACCCGGCGGCATCTACCGCTCGGTGGTCCTCTCGCCGACGCGTGAAGTCCCGCGATTGCTTCGGACGCCGTACGCCGATCTCCAGTCCCGACAGAGCCCCGAATGGCTGCGGGAGGGGACGATCTACGAGGTTTCGCTCCGCTCGTTCTCCAGCGAGGGGACATTCCGGGCGCTTGAAGAGCGACTGCCGGCCCTGAAGAAGCTCGGCGTCACCGTCATCTGGCTGATGCCGATTCATCCCGTCGGAGTATTGAACCGCAAGGGATCGGGCGGCAGCCCCTACTCCATCGCGGACTACTACGAGATCAGTCCGGAGTACGGCAGTAGCGAGGAATTCCGTTCGCTGGTCCGGAGCGTCCACGGGCACGGCATGAAGATCATTCTCGACCTCGTCGCCAATCATACCGCATGGGACAGCCGTCTGCTGATGGACCACCCGGAATGGTTCACGAAGGACGAGGAGGGTGCCATCGTCTCGCCGAATGCCGACTGGTACGACGTGGCGGACCTGAACTACGATCAGCACGAGCTCCGAAAATACATGATCGACATGATGAAGTACTGGATCCGGGAATTCGACATTGACGGCTACCGGTGCGACGTTGCCGAACTGGTGCCAACGGATTTCTGGATCCGTGCCCGGCGTGAAATGGAGAAGGTGAAGCCGATCATGATGCTTGCGGAGGGGAGCTTGCCGGAGTATCACCTGGAGGCATTCGACATGACGTATGCGTGGAATACCTACAGTGCCCTCAGCCAGGTGTGGCTCGGCGCCTCGGGGCCTGAGTTGTTCCACCGCCAGTACGACAAAGAGCAGAGTCGCTATCCGCGGGGGGCCCTGCGGATGCGCTTTCTGACCAACCACGACAAGAATCTGTATGATGCGCCGCCGGTGGAGAAGTTCGGACTTGCCGGAGCAAAGGCTGCTGCCGTTCTCATCAGAAGCTACCCCGGGGTTCCGCTCATCTTCAACGGAGAGGAAATCGGCAGTCGACAGCGTCTTGATCACCATGAGCGGGATACGATCGATTGGAGGAAGGGGGGCGAGGTACGAGCCTTCTACGAGTCGCTGGCGGCTGTACGATCGGCACACCCCGCGCTGCGCCGCGGCGACTATCGTCCGATTCCCGTCGAGGGTGCACCGCGTGTTCTCGCTTTCACTCGTTCGGCAGACGGGGACACTGTCATGGTCGTGATCAACTGCGCCGATCAGTCGGTACGCGCTGGGTTGTCATCTTTGCCGTCGGGCGTCAAGGAGATGTGCGATGCTCTCTCAGGCCGGCGTCTCACGAGCAAGGGTGGCCGTCTCGTGGTGTTGCTCAAACCGTATGAGTCGTTGATTCTGGTTCCCTGCGAGGAAAGGAGGGAGTGAAATGAAGTCCCATACCGACTACCTCTGGTTCTCCACCAAGAAGCACCGGGAATTCGTCAATATCACAGAAGAGGTGGAGCGCCGGGTGACGGAGAGCGGAATCCGGGAAGGGTTGGTGCTGGTCTCGGCGATGCACATCACCGCTGCGGTGTACGTGAACGACGCGGAAGACGGTCTGATCCAGGACATCGAGGAATGGCTGGAGCGGCTGGCGCCGTTCAAGCCGGACTACCGGCACCACCGAACGGGAGAAACGAATGGAGACGCTCACCTGAAGAGTCTTCTCATGCATCACCAGGTCATCGTGCCAATCACCGCCGGAAGGCTCGATCTCGGTCCGTGGCAGCAGATCTACTATGCTGAGTTCGATGGCCAACGGAGGAAGAGAGTGGTGATCAAGGTGCTTGGCGAATAGAAGATGGGCATGCTTCACACTTTCGAATATGCGGCATTCTTCCTGCTGGCGATGTTGGTCCGGCTGTTGCCGCTGAGGTTTGTGCAGAAGCTGGGGCGATGGTTGGGCAAACTGGCGTACGGAGTACTGAGGTACCGGAGAACGGAGACGCTGAGCAATCTCCGGCTGGCCTTCCCCGATGCACCGAGTAGATGGATTGAAGAGGTTGCCGGAAGGGCGTATGAGAGTGTCGTGACGACGTTTCTGGAACTGCTCTGGTTTCCGCGTCTGTCCCGAGACTCCATTCTCACGCTCGTGAGATGTGAAAACCCGGAATTCGTCGAGACCCTGAAGGCGCGCAGGAAGGGGATCGTCTTTCTGACCGCGCACTACGGGAGCTGGGAGTTGTGTGCCCAGGCGGCGTCCCTCTACCTCGGCATGCCCATCAACGTTATCGTCAAAACACAGTCCAATCGTTTGATCGACCGCAAGGTGAATGAGTTCCGCAGTCGTCTGGGCAATGCCATGATCCCCATGCAGCATGCAGTGCGGGAAGCGCTCACCGTGCTTCGCGAGGGGGGATGTGTTGCGCTGGCGGCGGACCAGAGTGCAGCGCGGGAGAGTGTCTGGACAGAGTTCTTCGGAAGGCCCGTCCCGACGCACCAGGGTCCGGCAGTCTTCACGCTGCGGACCGGTTCGATGCTTGTTGCTGCAGTTGCGGAGCGACAGGCAGACGGAAGCTATCGGATGCGCTTCGAAGAGATTCCGTCGAGCGATCTTGCGCCGGATGACCCGTCGTCGATTCTTGAGCTGACGCGCCGGCATGTGAGGTGGACGGAAGAGGTGATTCGCCGAAATCCTGCTCAGTGGATGTGGATGCACCGGCGCTGGAAGCATGCCCTGCCCGGCGTTGAGACAGGGGAGGCGGCATGAGGGAGATTCATCGCGTATTGGTGATCCAGACGGCGTTCATCGGAGATGTCGTCCTGACGCTTCCCCTCATCCAGCTCTTGAAGGAGTTCCTGGGTCACGTGGACATCGACGTCGTCGTGGTCCCCCGGGCGGCGGACATCTGCCGCAACCATCCTGCAATCCGGGAGGTCATTGAGTTCGACAAGCGGGGTCGCGACCGCGGCTGGAAGGGATTTCTAGGAATGTCGCGACTGCTCCGCAGCCGACGCTACGACATCGTTGTGGTGCCGCATCAGTCCGTCCGCAGTGCCGCCCTGGCTGCCCTCACTCTGGCCCCCATCCGTATCGGCTTTCGTACGGTGCACGGTCGCCTTGCCTTCACAGGCACGGTGCGCCGGAACGAACAACTGCATGAGGCAGAGCGCAATCTCTCCCTCCTCCAGGCCCTTGGGATACGGGACGTACCCCTCCAGCGGCCTCAGGTCGTCCCCTCCGCAGAGGATGCGGCCTCCGTAGATTCCCTCCTGCAGACGTGGAAGGTCTCTCC
>CAYXMK010000049.1:6140-13042 GCA_964465905.1 uncultured Ignavibacteriaceae bacterium
CCATCCGCGCCCATGATCGCATTGGCCCCCGGCACCGTGTGGAACACGAAGCGGTGGCCGGCAGAACGGTTTGCAGAGCTGGCGAGGAAGCTCGACGGAGAAGGATACACCGTCGCGCTGGTCGGGGGCGCGGAAGATCGCCCGCTCTGCGATGCCATCGTGTCTGCCGCAGCTCCTGCGCGCATCTTTACAGCCGCGGGGGCTCTGTCTCTTCTCCGTTCGGCTGAGCTGATCCGGCGCTGTCAGCTCCTCGTCAGCAATGACAGTGCTCCGATGCACCTCGGCGTGGCTGTCGGGACGCCGGTGGTTGCGCTGTTCGGTGCGACCGTTCCCGAATTCGGCTTCGCGCCGTACGGACCGAAGGATCTGGTGGTTGAGATTCGGGGACTTTCCTGCCGTCCGTGCTCGTCACACGGCGGGGCCCGATGTCCGATCAACACGTTCGACTGCATGCTGCGGATTTCAGCCGATCGGGTTGCTGCTACCGCTCTCGGCATCCTGCGACAAGCCCAGCAGGGATGACGCGCAACGAGGAGATCTCACGTTTTCACCGAGAAGGGATCCAGGAATCGCTGAGGAACAGGCGGTCTGAGGGGGGGCTGTCAAGAAGTGCAGAAGTCCGGCGCGGTTGCGATCCGGTCGCCGGTCAGATCGGTGGGGGCGGCATTCTGCTCGCTCGCCTTACGACTGCCGGAGCTTCGCTTCGGCATCAGGCGTGATATCGTCGAAGCGGACGTGCGTCGAGCCGTCGGGATCGAGTTCGAATTCGACGACGACGCCCGCGCTCAGCAGAACTGAAAAGAGGCGAGTCTCATCAAACTGGCGGAGGTTCGGAAAGCGAGCATGAATCTGCTGCGTGAATTCCTGGAGCGTCATTCTGGCCATCGTTAGTTCCCTTCTCGAAGGCTGTCTCATGTTCTGCCGCCGTCCATCCCCCGAAATGGACTATCACGGGAGTTGAGCGACACGTCGCCCGCTCCAGTGGCAATGTACGTCAATATTCCGACAAATCAAGGATCCCCGTGCGGTCCCGGGCACACCGGAACCGGCGGATCCGGACGAGGTGGATGGGAGGATGAGGTATGTGAGTTTGCGAAACACGCCGGACTTCCGTACCTTAGATGCGGCCACACCGGCACAGCCTGCGCCTGTAGCTCAGCTGGATAGAGCGACAGCCTCCGGAGCTGTAGGTCGGGCGTTCGAATCGCCCCAGGCGCACATCAACGATCGTTCAAGGAACCCCTAGGATGCTGAAAGCGAAGAAGAAAATCACGAAGCGGGAGATCAAGGAAGATTGGCTTGTAACGGCCTCCTTTCGCGCCCAAACGTTTCTGGACCAGAATCGCAAGCTCATCAGCTCGGTCGGCGTGGGGGTGCTCATCGTCATCGTGGCGGGGTGGGCATACCTGAACAATCAGAGAGAGCGGAACGAAAACGCGACCACCTATCTCGGGAACATCCTTCGCTCCTTCGATGAAAGCCGCTACGATATCGCCATAAACGGTATCCCCCAGCAGAACGTGCGGGGATTGAAGTGGATCGTGGATGAATACGGCTCGACACCGTCGGGGGAACAGGCGAAGCTCTATCTGGCCGACTGCTATATGGCGCTGGGCCGTCACGAGGAAGCCCTCCGTCTCTTCGAGGACGCGGACCTGGCGGATCGCGGCCTGCGCGCAACAGCCCTGGCAGGAGCAGGAGCGTGCTGGGAGGCGCTCGGTGACTATCAAAAGTCATCGGAGTACTTCGAGCGCGCCTACCGCGTGGACGATGAAGGGGTCCTTGCGCACGAGTATCTGTACCATGCCGCCGCAAATCTTGCCCGTGCCGGGAGGGAGGAGCGGGCGAAGGAGCTCATGAATCTCCTGAAGAAAGAGTATCCGGATTCTCCCCGTGTTCGGGACGCGGGGGTGATGCTTGCCACCGGCTTCGCGCGGGAGCCGAAGTGAATCCGCTCTGCGGCTCCGTTCTCGTCGTGATCGTTGAGCACCCGGGGATTCACTCACCTCGGCCGGTGCGCGTTCCGCATGATGAGAAGTCCCGCTGCCAGCCGTAAGCACTCCCACTTCATGTCCCTTTTACCCCGAAAACGCTATTCCCGCCGTATCCTCGATCTTGCCGTTCCGGCCATCGCCGGGATGTCATCACAGATGATCGTTTCGCTCGTCGAGACGTCCATGGTGGGGCGCCTCGCGGAGGCGGAAATTTCGCTGGCGGCCATGGGCCTGGGTGTGCTGGCGACGTGGACACTCGTAAGCTTCTTCTCAAGTCTTGCCACAGGTACCCACATTCTCGTTGCCCGGCGACACGGAGAGCGGGACAACGCCTCCGCCGGCTTCGTGCTGAACAATTCCTTGATCCTCAGCTTCACCCTCGGCGTTCTCTTCGGAATCCTGGGCTACGCCTTCGCCTTTGAGTTCATCAATGTCTTCTCGAGCGACGAACGCGTTACCGCCGTTGCCGCCGACTACATCCGCTACCGTTCGCTCGGACTCCCGTTCTTCCTCATCACCGTTTCCTATCGGGGCTTCTTCTACGGCATCGGGCATACCAAGGTGTTCATGTTCTCCGCCATCGTGTCGTACGTCGTCAACATCCTCTTTGACTACCTCCTGATCTTCGGTGCGTTTGGATTTCCCCGGATGGGGGTGGGGGGAGCCGGCCTTGCCTCGTCCATCGGGATGGTCGTCGGCTTCCTCTTCTTCGTCGCTGCAACTTTTGTGTCCCATTATCGTACGACCTATCAGTACTATCGCCGATTCAGGATCGACTTCGGACAGATGCGTTCGATTGTGCGTATTTCGCTGCCCGTTTCGTTTCAGAACATTCTCATTCTCTTCGGCTTCCTTGTCTTTGTGGCGATCACGGGAGTGATCGGTACGACGGAACAGGCGGCGACCCAGGTGGTGATTACGGCTCTCTTCCTCTCGTTCATGCCTTGCTTCGGGTTTGGAATTGCCACACAGACGCTGGTGGGGCAGTCGCTTGGAAACCGGAGAATCAGTGAAGCCCAGCTCTTCGGCGTCGAGACGGCCAAGCTGGCAACAATGTTCACGTTCCTTCTGGGCCTGCTCTTCATTTTCGCTCCGGACGTCATTCTGCGTGTCATCACCAACAACGACAATGTCGTGGAGGTCGCCCGTCCGCTGCTGCAGATCGCAGGAGGCGCGCAGATGATCTACGGGTCGGGGATCATCATGGCGCATGCGCTGCAGGCGGCGGGCGCAACGCTCTATGTGATGTATCTTGAGATCGTCACCCACTGGCTGATCTTCCTTCCTCTCTCCTACACCGCGGGAGTCGTGCTGGGGTGGGGGATTCTGGGGGCATGGTTGTCGTTGCCGATCTACGTCGTGTTCTACTCGGGAGTCGGCTGGTGGAAATTCCTGTCGGGTTCCTGGAAAGAGCTCAAGGTATAGAGTGAGGAAATTTCAACAACCCATTTTCCTGACTGTCGGTGGCCTGCTGCTGGCGGGCGTGTTCGTCGTGGACGTTGCCCGCAGTCGTGTTCCAGCGGTTGCCGGGGAACTCAGCACGGTCAGAGAACTCGTCCTCTTCCTTGGGTACGGTCTGGTCTTCGCCGTGCTGGCCGGAACGGGGTCAGGGCTGGCGCGGTCGCTGCCGAGGGAAATAGGGAAGATCGTGGTCGTTGGGGTGGGGATCCTGTTCGGCGCACCGCTGGTGACCTGGCTTCCCGGGTATGAATTCACGGAACGCGGGGCTGCGCTTGTTCCTGCCAATGTGATGACACTGCTCCTGGCGACGCTCGTGAGCGCGTCTCTCGTGCTGTTCGCACTTGTCCTGGTGCGCGGTATCTCCCTGCTTGCTCTCCACCGACGGAAGAAGACGTCGAAACGAAACCTGACGATCTACACCGGGGCCATGCTGATCTCGGTCGCGGGTCTGCTTCCCGTGGCAGGTCAAACCGGCGGAGTTGCCTCTTCCGCCGGCATGGGGATTGCCATCCTTGCCGCGATCGTTGTCTCCTTTCGTCAGGGCTGGGTGGTTTACCTGTCGCGACGCGAGAAGCTCTACAGCATTGCCTACAGCGTTCTCCTGTTCGTTGCCACGGTCGTTCTGCTGGTCCTGCTGTCGAACCGGACGCCGATCAACAAAGCCATGGCCTTTTACAGCGCGCCGCTCCAACAGTTCGTGGTGGTGAACACGATCTTCGGCGCGATCTACTTCGGCATGACGTTCGTCAGCACACTCTTCCATCTCCCGACCGCAGAAGCCTATGAACGGCGTCAGTCGGAGCTGAGCTCGCTGCATCATCTGGGGCGTCTCATTACGCGCGTGTTCGATTTCCAGGACCTTGTGACGACAGTGACCCGGATGGCGAGGGAAGTGTGCGGAGCGCGCAGCGCCTGGCTCGAACTGGCGCGTGCAGGGAACGGCGGGGACCAGTTCGAGGTGGTGGCGGCCGATGGGATTGATGTGCGGACGATCGAGCTTGCGGTGGGAAGTGGCGATCGGTCGCTGCGCTCCCTGGTTGCCCTGTCCCGTAAACCTGTGCTGATCGAAGCAGTGGATCGAGATCGTCGCACCCGGCACCTGAGCGCGACGGGGCTCTCCGTTTCCTCGATCATCAGCGTGCCCCTGCTTTCGCAGGAACGGCTTGTGGGTATTCTCCATGCCACGAGCGACCAGGAATATGCCTTCGACCAGGAAGAGATGGAGGTCCTGCGGACCTTCGCCGACCATGTGACGATCGCCATTGAAAACGCGCGGCTCATCGAGGAGTCGATGAGGCGCGAGCGGTACCGTCAGGAGATGCTGGTGGCCCGCCAGGTACAACGCCGCCTCCTGCCGCAGGAACTCCCTTCCCACCCTGCCTTCGAGCTCTCGGCGTTCTCTGAGCAGTCGTCAGAAGTGGGGGGCGACTACTACGATGTTGTGGAACTCGATGACCGCCGGGTGGGAATTGTCGTGGGGGATGTATCGGGCAAAGGAGTGTCGGCTGCGTTCTATATGGCAGAGGTGAAGGGCATCTTTCAGTCGCTCAGCAAGCTCTATCAGAGTCCGCGCGACCTGCTGATCCGCGCCAACGGAACACTGGTGGCAACGCTGGAACGTAACTCCTTTGTCAGCTTTCTCTACGGTATTCTCGATGTGAGCGCGGGAGCTCTGACGCTCGCTCGGGCGGGACATTGCCCGATGTTGTTCGTGAGCGGAGAACACCGGGAGTTGATTCGACCCAGCGGACTCGGATTGGGCCTTGCGAAGGACGAGATCTTTGCGCACAATGTTGAGGAGCGAACCCTGCACCTTCGACCCGGAGACCTCTGTGTGTTCTATACCGACGGCGTGACGGAATCGCGCAGCAGCGGAGGAGAGGAGTTCGGCGAAGAACGGCTCACAGACCTCGTCATGAGGAACCGACACGCCTCCGCGGCAGCGGTCAAAGAGGAACTGTGGAAGGCCCTGCGGGCGTTTACGTCCGGATCTGATCATGTCGATGATCTTACATTTGTGATCCTGGCGTGGAAGGGGAAGGAGAGGGAGCCTCGTGCGCCGTCATCCGGAAGTACATCTGCGGCACAAAGGAGATAGGGACCATGGCTGATTTCACGATCCATCACCGCGAGGGGGAGGGCTTCAGCGTCATCGAGCTGAAAGGGTACCTCGATGCCCATACGGCTCCAACGCTGGAGAACGCATTCCAGAAGCTCCTCCAGGACCACAAGTTCAATATCGTCGTGAACTGCCGTGATCTGAACTACATCAGCAGCGCGGGCCTCGGCGTGTTCATGGCCTTCATCGAGGACGTGCGGAAGAACAAGGGAGATATCAAGCTCACCAACATGACGCCGAAGGTGTACAACGTCTTCGACCTTCTCGGATTCCCGATTCTGTACGAAATCTACAAGGATGAGCAGGAGGCCATCAAGAAGTTCTCCGCCGCCCAACGAGGCCAGCGCTGAACGGTGAAAACGACCGGGCTGCAGAATCCATGACGACGCCTCTCGTGAAAACCATCCGCAGCGAGACGGACAATCTCCTGGCCGTACGGGAGTTTGTCGGAGCCGCGGCCCGTGCGTTCGGGTTCTCCGAGGAGGAGACTTCGAAGATTGTGCTCGCCGTCGATGAGGCATGCACGAACATCATCAAACACGCCTATCAGTTCGCCACCGACAGGGAAATCCGGATCGCGATCTATCGGGAGAAAGACCGCTTTGAGGTCCGCATCCACGACACCGGAAGGACCTTCGATCCCAAAACGCTGGTGCCCCTGGATCTGAAGGATCATCTCACGCACTACCGACGCGGAGGACTGGGGGTCTACCTGATGCGGTCGCTGATGGATAAGGTTGAATACAGGACACTCCCCGACAACAGGAATGAGGTGCGCCTCGTCAAGTTCCTGGCGCCGTTGAAATCTCACGCCCGCTGAGCCAGAGCGGATTGTTGCATCCTGCAGGTACCCCGTGCCTCCGACGCCCCATCCCCGCCGTCCCCCCCGGAACGCCGACAGCGATCTTCGACCGCTCTTTGAGTTCAGTACTGTCATCAACGCTTCACTCGACGTCAGCTTCGTCCTCAATACCTTGTTGCTGACGGTGATGGGCAAGTTGATGGTGACGAAGGGAATCGCGCTGACGCGAACGGCTCCCGGCGTGTTCACGGTTGTGGCCGCAAAAGGTCTCGGGCGGTCACTGATCGGCACAGAACTGAGGGTGAAGCGCCCTCCGCGGGGATTCGTCAGTCTCGGGACGAGCGCCAAAGCGTCGTCTGACGTCGTCTCCTTCTTTCGTCAGCAGGGGCTTGATTTCGTGGCACCCATCCTGAGTGGAGGGACTCCGGTTGGCTACCTCTCGGTGGGGGGTGGCGTGGCCGGTACCGGGGGGGGAGCCGGCGGGGATGGCGGAGGGGCGGGGGCGGGCGCTTCAGCCGCGGCCGAA
>CAYXMK010000050.1:0-13007 GCA_964465905.1 uncultured Ignavibacteriaceae bacterium
TTCTTCCAGGAGCTGATCGGCACCATGGAGATTGATCTGCTTTCCACAGGCCCGTTGCTGAGTGTGAGCGTTGTGCTCAGTCAGCTGGTATCAAATGTTCCACTCGTTGCACTGCTGCTGCCGGTGCTCGGCCATCTCAGGGCTTCCGAGGAAATCCTTCTGGCCCTTGCTGCCGGGAGCACCCTCGCGGGGAACATGCTGATCCTCGGCGCAGCCAGCAACGTCATCGTCATCCAGCAAGCAGAGCGACGGAGCAAGCACTCCCTTTCCTTCTGGGAATTCGCCCGGGTTGGCGTGCCCCTGACGCTCGCTCAGGTCGCCGTGTACTGGCTCTGGTTCTCCCTGTTCTGAACCGAGGCGGGCTGCCCATGATCACAGGTGTGTGCACTGCGGTCCTTTCTTTGCTTCTGGCGCGTTTTGTGGGTATCTTTTTCGCGCATTGAGAAACGTGCTTGTGCAATGGACCTCTGAACAGAAGCTGCGCGTTGCGATCCTCACCGACCCGGTCGTACGCTCGCTGTTCATGCTCTTCTTCCGTTCGGGCACGGCCCGGGAGAACGATGCCGGACCGCCTGCCGAGAGTATCGCCGTGAACCCGGTCAATTCCTGTGAGAGGTGCCGCCATGCCTGAGAGCCAACCTTCGAGCACCCGCCTGCTGTCCCTCGACGTCTTCCGGGGTGCTACCATTGCCGGGATGATGCTTGTGAACAATCCGGGCGACTGGGGACACATCTACGCCCCCTGGAAGCATGCTCCATGGGACGGATGGACGTATACCGATACCGTGTTTCCCTTCTTCCTCTGGATCGTCGGCGTGGCGATGATGTTCTCGTTCGCCAAGCGCATCGAGCGGGGAGACGACAAACACGCCCTGGCGTTGCATGTGGCATGGCGTGCCGTGGTCATCTTCTTCCTGGGGTTGTTCCTCGCCGGGTTTCCCCATCTGACCGTCTTCTTTCTCTGGATCGCTGTTCTGGTCTATCTCCTCCTGCGGATCAGGCGCGCCTGGTCGGCGGAGTCAGCGCCGCTCTCGAGCAAGCGCATACTGTTGCTGGCGGGGAGTATCGTCGTCGTGGCCGGACTCCCCGTTGTCGTTCCGATCATGGAGACGGAGGGGCTTGCGACCATTCGGATTCCCGGCGTCCTGCAACGCATCGCCGTCTGCTACCTCATCGCAGGATTCCTCGCCCTCTACACGTCACGGCGGGTGCAGATCGGCATGACGTTCGGCCTGCTGGCACTCTACTGGATTCTCATGAAGACGATCCACGTGCCGGGCTACGGTGCGGGGGTATGGGCGGCAGAGGGAAATCTCGCCTGGTACATCGATTCGCACCTGCTGGCCGGCCACACATGGCGGGGGGCGCCTGTTCCCGGCTTCGATCCGGAGGGCATCTTCAGTACGATCCCTGCCATTGCGACGACGATGTTCGGTGTCTTCACCGGAGCGTACCTGCGAAGCGAGCATTCCAAGGAAGAGAAAACGGCCTGGATGTTCGTGGCGGGGAACATCCTGCTGCTCCTAGGCCTTATCATGGACAACTGGCTTCCCATCAACAAGATGGTCTGGTCCAGCTCGTATGCCGTGTTCATGGCGGGCCTGGCTCTCGTTGTGCTTGCCTGCTGCTACTGGATCCTTGACGTCAAGGGGTACCGCGGCTGGGAGAAACCCTTTGCCATCTACGGGCAGAATGCCATCACGGTATTCGTGCTGTCGGGACTGATCGGACGACTAACGTCCTTCAAACTCTCCGGCATGGACGTCTCGATCAAGTCATGGTACTATCAAACCTTCTTCGTGAGTCTCTTCGGCGATCCGATGGCTGCTTCCTTCGCGCACTCGATCGCTTTCATGCTGTTTCTCTACGCTATAGCATATTTCATGTACCGCATGAAGTGGTTCATCAAGGTATAGGAAATGGAAGGGTCGATGTCCGCAGCCGTGCAACCGAATACGGCAGGCAACAAGGGAAAGGCACAGGCGGCTGTTGACGCCGGCCATCGGCGTCGCGCGATGAATCTTTCGCTTGCCGTCGGGTTTGCGATGCTTGGCGGAAAGTGGTACGCCTACCTGTTGACAGGGTCGATGGCCATTCTGTCTGATGCCGCAGAATCCATCGTGCATGTGATTGCCGTCGCTTTTGCGGTCTTCAGTCTCTGGCTCAGTCATCAGCCTGCCGACCGGAGCCACCCCTACGGGCATGAGAAGATCAGCTTCTTTTCCGCCGGCATTGAAGGAGCGTTGATTCTCCTCGCTGCCGTGGTGATCATCTATGAAGCGATGGCGAAGCTTATCCAGGGGATCCAGCTCGAAAACCTCGGGGTGGGGGCTGTGGTTGTGGCCGGTGCGGGGGCGATCAACGGGGTGCTCGGGTGGTACCTCATCCGGGAGGGAAAGAGACTCGGTTCGCTCATCCTCGTTGCGAACGGGAAGCATGTCCTGACCGACTCCTGGACAAGTCTGGGCGTCATTGTCGGTCTGCTGCTGACGATGGCCACGGGCTGGCTTCCGTTCGATCCCCTCCTCGCCATCTTCGTTGCCGTGAACATCCTCTGGTCCGGCAGCCGGCTCATCCGCCAGTCGATCGGTGGTCTCATGGATGAAGCAGATCCGACGACGGAGAACGCCATCCGGGCCGTGCTCGACCGGGAGACCCGCCCGCGGGGGATTCAGTACCATGAACTTCGCTTCCGCAACAGCGGGTCATCGCTCTGGGTCGAGTTTCACCTGCTGTTTCCTCCCTCCACCCCCCTCGCGGAGGCGCACTGGAAGGCCACCGAGATTGAAGCAGCCGTCCAGTCCAGTCAGCCGACGCCGGTGTACGTCGTGACGCACCTTGAGCCGGAGGAAGGACATGACGAGCCCCACAGGATGAAAGAGACAGACGAATGAGGGAGGGGTTCGGCAGAGTCCCTTTCCTCTCCGCATGATGACACATCCTCCTCTGACGTCCTTCCGCCGGCGCAGGCCGCTCCCGCTCATCGGTGTGACTGCCGCCGTTCTTCTCTACTACGGGTTTGTGTGGGGATCTCTCGACGGGTTCGTCCGCGCCATCGACTTCCACGATCAGCTGTTTGCCGACTTTGTCATCTACTACCATGAGATGGCAAAGACCATCTTCACGTCGGGGACGCCTGCTGTCGGATTCTACTATCCTCCGGCGTTCGCGCTTGCGCTGGGGGTGCTGGGATTTCTCCAGCCGGCTGCGGCGATGTCCGTCTGGGGCGGGGTTCTCGTCGCAGCAATGGTTGGACTCGCAGCGGCGAGTTACCGCGCTGCGGCACCGCAGTTCGAGGTCGCCGTTCCATTCCTCTTCGTGTTTCTGACGTCCTTCCCGCTTCTGCACAACTTCAAGTGGGGACAGGCAAGTCTTCTGTTGACGCTTCTCGTCGTTGGCGCTCTCCTCTTGCTGCGGCGCGGACGACACCTGTCGGCAGGAGCCCTCCTTGCATGCGCGGTGGCGATCAAGTACTATCCCGCGATGTTCCTCATTCCGCTGGTGCTCCGGGGACGCTGGTCGGCAATTGCTGCCTTTGCGGGAAGCGCAGCGGTGCTGATGCTGGCCCTGCCGGCAGGGCTGCTGGGGTGGGAGACGACGGTGGAATTCTATCGGCACCTCGCAGGAGAATCGCGAGAGGTGCAGATGCACGCCGGCGGGCCGAATTCTCAATACCTTGCGAACGTTGCTCTGCGAGGACTTCCTGTCGGAAGAGAATGGATCGACACGGCACGCTTGGTGTTTGTCGCTGCGGGCTTCCTCATTGCCGAGGCGCACGTTGTTCTCCTCTTCCTCATCCGGAGAATGGAAGAGAAAGTCTTCTTCGCCTGGGCCTTCGTTCTTCTGTTCCTGACGATCCCGTTTGTTCTCACCACATCGTGGCCGCACTACCTTGTGTACTTCCCTTTCTGCCAGCTCTTCCTGCTCTCCAGGGTGCTGGAACGCCCTCATCTTGCCCCCGGCACACAACGGCTGCTCTCAGGAATCCTGGGAGTCTCCATCCTCCTCTCCAGTGTCTTTGCGTTTCAGCTGATGGGAACCTGGGAGGAGTACACCGGGTGGGGCTTGCTGTTCTGGTCGAACCTCCTGCAGCTGGCGGCAACGTACGTGCTGCTCTTTCCCGTCCTTCGTGAACAGTTCTCGCGTCCTCTCCCGATTCCGCCCGCGTAGCGTTATCCGGAAGACAAAGCTTCGGCGGGCACGATCGTGGTCTCTCGGTATTCGGTCATCCGCAGAAACCCGAGCCGTGAAGGGCGATCGATCTCCTTTTCCGTCAGCAGCTGCAAGAGGCTGTCGATGGAGGGAACCGGAGTGTCGTTCCATCGAACGATCAGATCGCCGGTGAGAAGTTGTGCTGCTGATGCCGGGCTTCCCGGCTCAACCGTCAGCACCCGGACGCTGGTTTCCGCGGGAAGGCGGTAGAACCGGACCATACTCCGGTGGATGAGAGCGGTCTGGCCGCCAATGCCGAGATAACTGCGCTTCACCCGCCCCTCCTTGATCAGCAGCCCGGCGACGTACTTGGCGGTATTGACGGCGATGGCGAAGCAGATGCCCTGAGCCGGGAGAATGACGGCGCTGTTGACGCCGATAACCTCGCCGCGGGAATTCACGAGGGGTCCGCCGGAATTCCCCGGATTGAGAGGAGCATCTGTCTGGATGACGTTGTCGATGAGGCGGCCCGACTGCGACCGCAGGGAGCGACCGAGGGCACTGATGATGCCGGCGGTGACGGTTGTCTGGAAGCCGAAGGGGCTGCCGACCGCCAGAGCAATCTGGCCGACACGGATTGACTCAGAGTCTCCCAGCCGCGCAGATACCAGGTCGGGGAGATTGATGCGGAGGACGGCCAGATCGGTGTGCGGATCGTCACCGACGAGCTCAGCGGCGGCGGTTCTTCCGTCACTCAGGGTGGCACGAAGCGAATCGGAGTGATGGACAACGTGGCTGTTAGTAAGGATGAAGCCGTCCGGCGTGAAGAGGAAACCGGAGCCCGACGCTTCAGCCCCTCCCGCCGATCGGCGTCGTATGCTGTCCCGGCGGACGGAGATGTTAACGACCGAAGGGGTCACAGCGGCGACGGCCTGGACGACAGCCCGCGAGTAAGCGTCGAGGAGGTCGTGGTCATCCGATCGCAGCGGCGAGGCGGCTTGGGGTGGAACTGCGGGATTCGCTGATGACAGTGTCAGGGTACTCGGCATGGTTGGTTCTCCAGAAGAGAGGGAAGAACGGCGGGGCGGATCGTACGACGGAACGCCCGCCGCTCCAGAGAGAAACGGCGGGACGTCCTTCGCGGCATTCGCAACGCTGTGATCAGGCCTTGATAAACTCAAGGTTCAGCATGATGGTGACATCCTTCCCCACCACCAGTCCGCCTGCTTCCAGTGCGCGGTTCCACTGGAGGTTGTAGTCGAAGCGATTGATGGTCGTCTGGGCCTTCCACCCTGCGCGTGTTCCCATCTTGCCCGCATCAATGACGCCGAGCAACGTGGCGTCGAACGTCACTTCCTTCGTGATGTCGCGGATCGTCAGGTCGCCGACCAGCTGATACCTGTCTCCCCCCACCTTCTTGAGCGACGTCGCCTTGAACGTCATCTGCGGAAACTTCTCCGCGTTGAAGAAGTCATCCGATTTCAGATGATTGTCCCGATCTGCGATTTCCGTGTCAATGCTCTTGACGTTGACACTGGCATCGATGCGTGCATCGGAGAAATCCTCTTTCGACGCACTCAGGTTCACGTCGAACTCCTTGAACTTTCCGACCACCTCGGAGACCACCAGATGGCGGACGCTGAAGAGGACGTTGGAGTGGGACTTGTCAAGTTTCCACGTTTGTGCGGAGAGTGTTGAGGCCGCGGCAACGAGGAGAACGGTAAACGCCAGGAACTGCTTCATAGGACCTCCGTAGATGATGAATGAAGAGAGATGGTGCATGGTGCTCAACGGTTGTGTTCTGGCCGGCCGGCAGTCTCCCGGCCGCGGACAGCAATGGGAATCAGCCCGCGCTCGATGCGGTTCCGGTCCGGCTCGTACCACGGCGGGAGCCGGAGAGAGGAGCCCAGTTCGTCTATGGACTCATCGACATTCATGCCGGGGTTATCGGTCGCCATTTCGTACAGCACCCCACCCGGTTCGCGAAAATAGATGGAGTGGAAGTACTGCCGATCGACGATTTCCGTGACCCGGACGCCGTGCGTCGCCAGATACTGCCGCCAGGCGGATTGGGTTTCGTCGTCCGCAAGGCGCCAGGCGATGTGGTGGACGGAGCCGGCTGACGAGCGTGCGAAGGGCGCGTCGGGCTGCTCGTGCACCGTGAGTGTGACGGCGGAGCCAGCGGGACCAACCGAGAACCGGGCAGAACGGCCGTTCCGCTGGTCGAGGCGGAAACCGAGGAGATCCGTCAGCATCCGCGCAGAAGGTTCCAGGGCATGGACAATCATGGAGGCGCCGAGGAACCCGCGTGGAGAGGCAGAGAGTGGTACCGAACCTCCATCCCATCCCTCAGAAATCGTCAGCCGGTCCGAGAACACGAGACTGATCTTCATACCATCGGGATCGAGGAGTCCGATGACGGGTTCTCCATCGGTTTGCTGCGGACCATCGAAGGATACGCCGCGGGAGGCAAGCCGTTTGATCCAGAAGTCGAGAGACGACGGCGGAACCGCCAGATCGAGCGCCGAGATCTCTCCCGCCCCCCGCACCCCGCGGGCCGCATCCGGGAACGGGAAGAATGTCAACAGTGTGCCCGGTGTGCCGGTCCGGTCTGCATAGTAGAGATGGTACACATCCGGCGCGTCGAAGTTGACGGTCTTCTTCACCATTCGCATCCCGAGTACGTCGGTGTAGAAGTCGACGTTCCGCTGCGGATCACCGGCGAGAGCTGTGATGTGATGGATGCCGAGAATCGGTTTCATGCTGTGCTCTCCGTGGTCAGTTCAGCTGAAGGTTTGGAATCAGAGAAACACCGCCCTGGTAGAATGCCAGCGGGTGGATCTGTACACCGAGGTACGGTGTGAGGGGAAGACCCGCGAGGATCTGCATCGCCTCGGCTTCAGACCCGGCGGCGATGGAGGCCCAGAGACGGGACCGGTCCATCGCCAGCGCGTAGCTCACGATGACGCCGGCGAAGGTCAGGCGGTCCACCATGGCCCGCTGCGCAGGGATGAGCGCCAGGAACTCCTTGGAGAGGACCTCGGGCAGAGTCATTTCTACCATATACTTGTTCATCGGTACTCCTGTCGGTGACAGTGTGGTGACTACCAGCCGAGGCTGAGGGACCACGGCTGTGGAATGGCAAGAAGCATCAAGGAAGCCCCGGTGAGGGCGGTGTTCTTCATGAACTGGAGCATGTCGACCATCCGTGCCTGGGGATCGCTGACCTTCCAGAACGCGTGCATGATGAAATTCGTCGGCAGAAAGAAGAGCACCAGTGCTGCGACACCGATCTGTGGGGAGAAGCCGAGCAGTATGCTGGCGCCGCCGACAAGGAGCAGAAGTCCTGTTCCCAGCACGGCGAGTTTCGGCGCCGGAAGTCCCTTGGACTGCGCGTAGCCGGTCATCGGGCCAAGCTGAGAGAAGTGGTTCATTCCTGACATGAGGAAGAAGCCGCCGAGGAGGATGCGGCCGAGGAGAAAAAGCCATTGTTCCATGACCAGTGTCCTTGAAGAGTGTGAATAATGGATGCCTATGGGGTTTCGTGTGTGAGAGCCAGACCGAGTTTCTTGAGGAGCAGAGCCAGACGCTGCTGTTCCGTTGTCGTAAGGACGGATGCAAGTTCGGCGATGCGCTGTGCATGCTGGGCAAAGATCTCGCGGAACCGAGCTGTTCCTGCAGGTGTAAGACGGACATGGATGATGCGCCGGTCGGACTCGTCGCGCACGCGCTCCACCAGTCCGCTCTGTTCAAGATTGTCCACAATGACCGTCATACAGCCCCCCGTCACGAGCATCTTCTTTCCGAGCTCGCCCATCGTCAACGGACCGAGATGGCCCAGGGTCTCGATGACAGAGAACTGCGGAGGCGTGAGATGGTAGCGCTCGATATCTTTTGCCGAATGCCGTGCGAAGGTGCCGTACGCGCGGGCAAGCTTCACCCACATGTTCAAAGCCAGCTCGGCTTTCGGTCCGTATTGGCGTGTTGTCTTCATGCGACACCCTCTCCCGCAGTTCGCTAAATACTTGAAGTTTAAACTAATTGTCCCTGCAGGAAGTTCCCGATGGGGAAAAAGAGGGAAATCCCGACCCCGGCGGGGAAGAACCCCCCAAATTGGCCAAGATTCGGCGTTTCTTCATTCATCGTGGGAGCCAGGAGGCGGGCACCGGTCAGCAGACGTTGTGCTTGACGGACGCCGGGCAAACGGCTACCTTCCCGGCGGCGAGTCAGGAACGGGCCGTGCCGGCGATCGTGGATGCGCAGTGGCTCTCTCTTCGCCTGGCTGATCCCGATCTGATGGTGCTCCACGTGGCCACCAGCCGGAAGGAGTACTCACCGGAGCATATTCCCGGAGCGCAGTTTCTCTGGTTCTATGATCTCCTTACGTTCGACTACTTCGGTCTGGGAGAACGGACGGGGATCCTCGACGGGGGCCTTCAGGCCTGGAAAGACGCGGGAGGAGCGGTCACAGCGAAGCTTCCAACGGTTGAACCCGGCTCCTTCAAGCCAACGCCGGCGGAAGACATGCTCGTGGACGGCGACTGGATTCGCAACCGGCTGTCGGATGGCACCGTCGCTCTGATCGATACGCGCGGGAAGAGTTCGTTTGAGGGAAAAAGCGGAGGCGTGCCGCGCCACGGACATATTCCCGGAGCGTCGAACGTGCCGACGACAACAGGAATAGACTCACTCAACCGGTTCGTGAATGAAGCCGAGTTTGGCCGACTGCTGAAGTCCGCCGGCATTACGAAGCAGCAGCGTCTTGTCCCGTACTGCCAGGTGGGGCAATCAGCGTCCGTGATCTACTTTCTGGCTCGCGCCTACGGATGGACGACAAGCTTCTATGACGGGTCCTACGAGGACTGGAGCAGCAGGGGGGAAGAGTACCCGGTGGAAAGGGTTGAGAGTTCCTCGTGGGGGAATGAGTCCTATGAGGGAGAGAGAATAACCGAGAGTGCACGCGAGGCCGCGGCCAGCCGCTCACCCGGCTCCGCGCCGGCACCGAACGTCAACCGGGCCCTCAGTATGGTCCCGTCCTGGTGCAGTCTCGGCTTGTAGTCCGGCAGAGCCTGAAACCTCTCCACCATTCGCTGAAACGGGGCGGGATTCTTGCCATCTCCCTCATAGAACCACTTCTCGTCGGGGGCGGGAAGGGTGAGGGTGAGATTATTTCCCCGCAGATCCACCTTGACCAGCCCGGCCTGCGCGGCGATGATCTTCAACTCCACCATCGTCAGCAGGTGCTCCACTTCTTCCGGAAATTGCCCAAAGCGGTCGGTCAGTTCCTGGCGGAATGCCGTGAGATCCTCCTGACGATCAAGCCGGTACAAACGTCGATACACATCCAGACGCTCGGCATCGGACTCAACGTAGAAATCCGGAATGAGCGCCGGGACGTCTGTTTCAATAACCGTTTCCACGTTCCGGCGGCGGCCTGCCGACGTGTCCTCCGGGAAAAGCTCTCCGAATTCCTGCTCCTTCAGCTCCCGGACGGCCTCCTCCACGATCCGCTGGTAGGTCTCGAATCCCATGTCGAGGATGAACCCCGACTGCTCCGCCCCGAGGAGGTTGCCTGCCCCCCGAATTTCCAGATCGCGCATCGCCAGATTGAATCCTGAGCCAAGCTCGGTGAATTCCTGAATCGACTGCAGGCGGCGGAGCGTCGGCCGGGGGAGCGCCGAAAGCGGAGGGGTGATCAGATAGGCGTAGGCCTGAACGTTGGAGCGTCCCACGCGGCCGCGCAGCTGGTACAGCTCCGCCATCCCGAATCGATCGGCGCGGTTGATGAGAATCGTGTTCACACTCGGAATGTCGATCCCCGATTCGATGATCTTCGTACACACCAACACGTCGTACTTCCTCTCGAGGAAGGCCATCATGGTCTTTTCGAGCTCGTGGCCCGGCATCTGTCCGTGGGCCACATGTACGCGGGCTTCAGGGATGTGCTCTTCCAGCAGCGCACGGTATGTATCGATGTCCTGAATCCGGTCGTGGATGAAGTACACCTGTCCGCCCCGGTGCAGCTCCCGCAGAATTACCTCGCGGATCAGTCGGAGATCGAAACCGACGATTTCCGTGATGATCGGCAGACGGTTGCGCGGCGGTGTGTTGATGATGGAGAGATCGCGGGCGCCCAGGAGCGAGAACTGGAGCGTGCGGGGAATCGGTGTAGCGGTGAGCGCCAGGGTGTCGACGGTGGCACGCAGTTGCCGCAGTTTCTCCTTGGCGGTGACTCCGAAGCGGTGCTCTTCGTCAATCACCAGGATGCCGAGATCCTTGAACCGCACGTCCTTGGAGAGCATCCGATGGGTGCCGATGAGAATATCGACGCCCCCGTCCTTCAGATGAGCGAGGATCTCGCGCTGGCGGTGCGCGGGAGTGAAGCGCGAGAGCTGAGCGATGCGGACCGCATATCGCCCGAGACGGTCGGAGAACGTATTGAAGTGCTGCTGCGCCAGAATCGTGGTGGGAACCAGGACGGCGGCCTGCTTGCCGTCCATCACGGCCTTGAAGGCCGCTCGGACGGCAACCTCCGTCTTTCCAAAACCGACGTCGCCGCAGATAAGCCGGTCCATCGGCGCTGCCGTTTCCATGTCCTTCTTCACATCAAGCGTGGCCTGCGCCTGATCCGCGGTATCTTCATACATGAACGAGGCTTCCATCTCCTTCTGCCAGTGCGTGTCGGGGCGGAAGCTGTACCCTGCTTCATGCTTCCGGCGCGCGTACAGCTGGATCAGCTCGCGCGCGATGTCCTTGATCCGCTTCTTTGCCCGCTCCTGGAGGCGCTCCCAGTGGGGTGTTCCCAGCTTGCTCAGCTTCGGGATGTGCCCTTCCTGCGAAGAGTACTTCTGTACCCTGTTGATGAAGTTGAGATTGACGTACACCACGCCGTTGTCATCGTACGCCAGCCGCATAACCTCCTGCTCCGCTCCCGAGACCGTAATCTTCTGCAATCCCTCAAAGCGGCCGATGCCGTAGTCCTGGTGCACAACGAAATCTCCCCGGCGCAACTGGCGGAGTTCCTTGGTCGTAAGAGCGCGGAAGCCCTTTCGCCTCGATGATCCCCGGCGTTTCAGACGGCCAAAGATCTCGTGCTCTGTCAGGACGGCGAGACGGGCCTCCGGGAAGAGGAATCCGGAGTGCAGCGTACTGGTCAGCGTCTCGAAGCGGATGTCAGCGATGGGCTGAGATCGGTCAGCCCCCGCGTCGTCATCACGCTCCTCGTCCGGCCGGGGACTCTGGTCCGGGGCGGCCGTCGGAGCGGTCAGTTCTTCCTCGATCAGCTCCCGAATGCGGTCGCGCTCTTCCGCTGAGTCACACGTGATGAACGTTGCCTGACCTGAACGTGTGAGCTGCTCGAGGTGGTTCAGGAGGAGTCGGATGCTTCCCGAAACGGGGGGCTGAGGACGAGCGTCGACGCGGACCAGACGATTGACTTCCGGAGCGAGCGTAGAGTGCGTGATTCGACAGAAAGACTGCAGGCGATCCTGCAGCTCCTGCCAGGACAGCATGTCCGTCGCGCCCTCCCGCATTCGTTCTTCAATCTCACGACCGATGGCTACAGGCTCATCCATCAGGACGATGCAATCCCGCTGCAGATAGTCTGTCAAAAATCCCCGCAGACCGGGGTCTCCGTCGTTCAGACCGCTGACGATGAGAGCGCGTTCGAGCTGGCGGATGGATCGTTGGGAAAGGGTGTCGAATTCGCGGATCGACTCGACGGAGTCTCCCCAGAATTCGAGGCGGAGAGGATACTCTCCGGCGAAGGGAAATACGTCGAGGATGCCGCCGCGGACAGCGAAGTCGCCGTACGTCTCCACGAAGTCCTTCCGCTCAAATCCCAGCGCGGCAAGCCGATGGAGCAGCGATTCAAAAGGATGCTGGCCCCCCGTCTGCAACTCGATGATCCTCTCTGCGAAGGATTGCGGGTGCGGCACGGAACCGGTGATTCCATCGGCGGAAGCAACCAGGAGAAGGTCCGGAGAGGCGATGAGCGCGCGAAGGGCCTCGACGTGAGCCACGGGGGCTGTCATGTCGAGGAGTGCACCCGCGTGGTGGTGAGCGTGGATCGCAAGATGCACCTTCGCTGCGTCCATCAGCAGGGAGCAATCGTCATGCAACCGCTGGGCCTGGTCTGCGTCGGCCGCCAGGAGGACTACCTGCCGGCCGGTCTGACGGAAGAGATGTACAGCCGCGAAAGCGAGCAGGGAGCCGGAAAGCCCGGAGACCGCAACACTGCTTCCCGGTGTGCAGACGCGCGCCTGCTCTGCCAGTGCCCGGAACGAAGGGGCAGAAAAGACTCTCTCGCCTATGGCTGCCAGGGATGACATGAGGGGTTCTCTTGCTGTGCAAACACACCTACCCCTCCCGTCCGGGGAACATCCGGACAGTGAGGGGTGGAGAAAAGTAGGAAAAACGGGGGGAGGATGCAACGTGACGGTCGGTGGCGGGGGGAGAGGACAACTTGACACCCGTCACACCGGCAGGGGGGCGAGTGATGGTAGTTCAGAAGGGGCAGCTTTGAGTTCCGGCTGAGAATCGCTATATTAGGGCGCCTCCCCCGTGTGCCGAAAGACCGTTGGTCAGCGGAACTCGATTCGACATCCACTCAATCATCACTCATTTCATGAGGAGCACACCTATGCGCAGTGTTGTGATGTTTGTTCTTGTCGCCGTCCTCGTTCTGTTTGCCGGGAACGCCCTCCAGGCGCAGTCGATGCAGGAGACCCTCGAAAAGCTCTCCGCTGATGCAGCGAAGGCGTACGTGAATCCGATTGTGAGCGCCTTCGGCAGCAACCTGAACGGCGGCTGGTTCCATCGCGCACCGGCGGGCAAGATCTTCGGCTTCGATCTGG
>CAYXMK010000051.1:0-12868 GCA_964465905.1 uncultured Ignavibacteriaceae bacterium
AACGGAACCGGGGGGAGGGGGATGTTCCATCGACCGCCCGGAATTCTGAAAGGGCGCCGGATGCACCGAGGTGGAGCGGATCGAGGCTGGCGAGAAGCACGACCTCGTGTCCCTTTCGGCACGTTCTCCGTGGAGAGCGTGCCGTTTTTCATCACGGAGATACCATCCCAGACCTGCCTGTCATGAACGCGCACCCCGCCCCGCTGTGCAAACACCACCTGCACCGGTGGATCCGCTTCCTCCTCCCCACGCTGGTATCTGTCTCCGGCTGCGCGTGGTTCGGAGCGACGGAATCGGGAGTGAGAGACCGGGCCTCTGCTCTTGCGCACTCCTTCATCCTCGTCGACACGCATATCGACGCCCCCATGCGACTGTTGCGGGGCATGGAGGACCTCTCGCAACGGACATCGACAGGTCAGTTCGACTATCCGCGGGCGATCGAGGGAGGACTGGACGCTCCCTTCATGTCCGTCTATGTCCCCTCCCACCGCGAAGGAAACGGAGCGAAAGCTCTCGCCGATACGATCATCGATCTCGTGTACGGGCTGGCGGAGCGATGGCCTGATCGCTTCGCTGTGGCCACGAGTGTCCATGAGGTGCGATCGCTTGCGGGAACCGGCCGCCTCGCTCTCTGCCTGGGAATGGAAAACGGATCCCCCATCGAAGGGGACCTCACCAACGTCACGTACTTCTACCGGCGCGGCATCCGCTACATTACGCTTGCACACGCCCGCGACAATCATATCTGTGATTCATCGTACGATACCACACGAACGTGGGGAGGCCTCAGTCCCTTCGGAAGGGATCTCGTCGTCGAGATGAATCGTGTCGGCATCATGGTCGACGTCTCCCACATAACGGACGAGGCGTTCCACCAGGTTCTCCAGATCTCCCGCGCACCTGTGATCGCTTCGCATTCCTCCTGCCGCCACTTCACGCCGGGGTTTGAACGCAACATGTCGGACGACATGATCATGGAGCTTTCCCGAAACGGCGGCGTCATCATGATCAATTTCGGCTCCTCGTTCCTTACCGACGACTTCCGCCGGAAAGAGCAGGAGATTTCCGAGTACCTCCGGTCGCACAGACTCGACTGGGATGATCACGAGGCACAGGAGTACGTCGAACGCTACCACCGGGAGCACCCGCCGGCCTATGCCGACGTGGCCGACGTCGCCGACCACATCGATCACGTCGTCCGGCTGGCGGGCGTGGACCACGTGGGCTTGGGATCGGATTTTGACGGCGTGGGGGACAGTCTGCCGACAGGACTGAAGGACGTCTCGGAGTATCCAAACCTCATCGAGGTTCTCCTCCGGCGCGGCTACGGTGAGGCGGACATCAGGAAGATCTGTGGAGAGAACCTCCTGCGCGTCTGGAGCGCCGTCGAAGCGCGCGCCCGTGAACTCCAGAACGCAACGGGAAGCTCCGGCTCCCCTCAGTAGCATTGCCCGCCAATCCGCTCTTCGCTTTCTGCAGACCCATCGGGCACCTTGGCCGTGTCTCCGCACGGGGAAGCCGGCGGCGCGGCAATTCCCGCGACGGCCCGCAGGCAGTGACAGAGGTTATCCTGAGCACGGGGTTCAGTCCGGAGCTGTCAGCCGCCGTTTGTTGGCTCCATCGGCGTCCATGATCCAGAGCCCGCCGTCACCCGGCTGTGTCCGCGTGTAGACGATGCTGCGGGCGTCAGGGCTCCACGCCGGATAATCGCCCCCGTCGTCCGTCAGCCGTTTCGGGGTGCGGGAGACAAGATCCACAACCCAGACCTCCGCGAACGCGTCATAGGCCTTCGCGCTGAAGACGATGGCATCTCCTCGGCTGTTGATGGAGCAGAAGCCGCAACTGCTTGCAGACAGAAACTCGTAGAGCGTCGTCAACTGCCGGCTGACCAGATCGCACACCTCGAAGCTGTACTGGATCCCGCGGATCGCTGACAGGGAGGTCAGAACAACCACGCCGCTGCCGTCAGGGAGCCAGCTCGGGAAGTTCCCCGTCGTCGAGAGCTCCCATTCCTCGCGGGTCTTCAGGTCGATCAGCCAGATCCCCGTCCGCACGAACGCGATCGTGTCACGCTTCGGCGACCACGCGGGACGGATGGCTCCGCTCCGGATTGTGAGCTGCACACTGCTGTCCCCCGTGACACGAACCATGAAGAGGTTCTGTTGTGCAGCATAGGCCAGCCACTGCGCATCAGGAGACCACGCCACACCAATCCCTTCCCCCTCCTTGACCAGCCGCACATACCTTCCGGTCGTATCCACGAGATGAATCCCCTGCACTCCCCCTACTCTTCCCGAGAAGGCTATCCGTGATCCATCCGGAGACCAGCTCGCCCGAATGTGCTCATAGCTCTCAGCTTGCAGCTGGTCCGGACCCGCCGACGAGCTGCAGCCGACACCGGAGAGGAGAAACGACCATCCGAACAGAGCGAGGAGAACACGCAGCGCGGCGGCAGTTCGCAGGTTCCGGAGAAACGGGGTTTCATTCATGAGCGGGGGTCCACAACCGCTACAGTATACGACTGCGGCCATGAACTGTCAAACGCGCACGCACCCGGCCGCGGAGCACCGTACCAGAGAGGAACGGAACATCGTTGGACCGGCGGGGAGCGGAATTTCAGGAAATCCGCCCATCATGAGAAACGTTCTCAGGAACGAGCAACGACCCGTTCCCGCTCCATCAGTGCGACGAAGTGGCGGAAAAGATAGTCGCTGTCGTGAGGTCCGGGGGAGGCCTCGGGATGGTACTGGACGGAGAACAGAGGGAGAGAACGGTGGCGGAATCCCTCGTTGGTGCCGTCGTTGAGGTTCACGTGGGTGATCTCGACGGAGGAGGGATCGAGAGACTGCGGATCCACAGCGAACCCGTGATTCTGACAGGTGATTTCGATATCTCCTGTTTCCAGGTTCTTGACAGGGTGGTTGGCTCCGCGGTGACCGAATTTCAGCTTGAATGTCCTTCCCCCTAATGCGAGGGCCAGAAGCTGATGGCCGAGACAAATGCCGAACATCGGAACTTCCCCGATCAGCGCTTCGATCGTCCGGATGGCATACGTGACGGCCGCCGGATCCCCGGGGCCGTTCGACAGGAAGATCCCGTCAGGATTCAGCGCCAAGATGTCGCGCGCCGAGTAAGACGACGGAACAACGGTCAGATCACAGCCGTACGATGTCAGCCGCCGGAGGATATTGCGCTTAACACCGTAGTCACAGACGACCACCCGGTAGCGCGGTCCGCCCGGGACCGCCGGCTTCGTCGCGGGAAGGGCAAACGGCGTCCGGTCGACGTCGCTCCATTGATACGGTTCCCCCGTCGTCACCTGCTTCGTGAGATCGAGTCCCGCCATGGAAGGGGATCGCCGCGCTTTCTCCACCAGGCGCTCGGGCGACGTCTCCGTTGTCGAGAGGATACCCCGCATCGCTCCGACCGTCCGGATCATCCTCGTGAGCATGCGCGTGTCAAGCCCCTGGATGGCGATAATGCCGTGGGCTGCCAGCCAGGAACCGAGACTCCCTTTTCCGCGGAAATTGCTGTACGCCTCGATGTACTCCTTCACGACAAAGCCTGCCACACGCGGCTGTGCCGATTCGAGGTCGTCTTCGTTGACCCCGCAGTTCCCGATCATCGGATAGGTCATCACGACGATCTGTCCGGCGTAGGATGGATCCGTCAGGATCTCCTGGTAGCCGCTCATGCTCGTGTTGAAGACCACCTCTCCCGTGATTTCGCCGGGAGCGCCGAAGGACTCACCCCTGAAGACTTCACCGTTTTCGAGGGCAAGATGGGCTGTCATGTGCTTCTCGGGACCCAAAGGTGTGTTCTGGCCGGGGATAAGTTTTGTGAAGATAGAAAGAATTGGAGGTCGATGCAACGAACTCGCCCGATGCTGCTCGGACCGCAACGGTGGTGCGGAAGGTCGGCGGACGGGGATGGGATTTGCGCTGAATGGCTTGACAACGTAGCGTTAAAAGCTTATTTTTTCTTGATTTTAGGGATTTTTTTTGTGCCGCTATGCCTGGGAAAGAAGAACAACTGAGCCCCCGGGAGCAGAGCATTCTGCGCCACGTCGTGCATAACTACATCACGACGGCCGTCCCTGTGGGATCACGCTTCATCTCGAAAAAGTTCGAACAGACGCTCAGTCCTGCCACCATCCGGAACGTCATGTCCGACCTTGAGGAATCGGGATTCCTTTCTCATCCTCACGCCTCGGCGGGCAGGATCCCGACCGATCTGGGCTACCGGTACTACGTCGACTACCTCATGGAGGTCCAGGCCCTCACGGAATCGGAGAAGGCGATGATCCGCCAGCAGATTGAGAAGACGGCGGATCCGAACGAAATGCTGCGGGAAACTTCCCGCCTGCTGAGCAAGATCTCCCATCAACTGAGTATCGTGTCGTCACCCCACGTCAGCAGCGGCGTTCTCGAGAAACTCGAGCTGATACCGATTTCCGGCTCGAAACTCCTCGTCGTCATGTCGATCCGGACGGGCCTGGTCCGGACGCTCATGCTGGAGATCGGAACGGAACTCCGGCGAGAGAAGCTGGACGACATGGCCCGCGCTCTGAACGAGCGCCTGTCGGGGCTGACGCTGCAGGAAATCCGCGACTCCTTCGTCGAGCGCGTCCGGGAGGTACAGGACGAGCAGACGGGTCTTGTCCGCCTGTTCATCGATTCCGTCGATCAGCTCTTCAGCGGCGAGCGGAACGAGAAGCTGCACATCGCCGGCACCCAGAACATCATCGAGCAGCCGGAATTCGTGGACCCCCGGAGTTTCCGAAGCGTCATCGAATTGATCGAGAACGAAGACATGATTGTTCATCTCCTGGAACGACACGATGTGCCCGAGAAGGACCTCGTCATCCGGATCGGATCCGAGAACGAAGAGTCGCGGGCGGAAGACTACAGCATCGTGACGGCCCGGTATGAGGCCAACGGCGTTTCGGGGCAGGTCGGCGTCATCGGCCCGAAGCGGATGAACTATGCCAAACTGGTTCCCCTGGTGGAGCACGTGGCAAGAACTGTGGCACGGCTGCTCGCGTCCTGAGACAAAGAAGAACGACAGAACACCGTATGGAAGACACGAACAATCGCCCCGCGGCAACCGAAGGGGCTGAGACAGCGGAGCCGCAGGCACCAACGGCAGTTGCAGAGGCCGGAACGGAACCAGCGATTGACTACCGGGATCTGTACCTTCGGAAAGCGGCGGAATTCGATAACTACAAGAAGCGTGTGCAGCAGGAATCGAGTTCCCTCATCCGCTTCGCGAATGAGGATCTCCTCCTCTCCGTGCTCCCCATTGTCGACGATCTCGAGCGGTCGCTCAAGGCCGGCACCGAGCTGAAGGATCCGGCCGGATTCGCGCTCGGCATCGAGCTCATCCGGCAGAAGCTTCTCAAGATTCTCGAGAATCACGGCGTCAAGCCGATGGAAGCCGTCGGAAAGGAATTCAACGTCGCCTACCACGATGCCCTGCTGCAGGTACCGCGCAGTGACGTCCCGCCCCACACCGTCATCGACGTTGTCGAACAGGGCTACCTGCTCCACGATCGAGTCCTCCGGCACGCAAAGGTCATCGTCTCCACGGAGGCACCGGACACAGCGGCTACAGCCCCCTCCCCGCAGAAGAGCGGCCAGCAATGACGAAGCGCGATTACTATGATGTTCTCAACGTCGCCCGGACGGCCAGCCAGGAGGAGATCAAGAAGGCGTACCGTCAGCTCGCCCTGAAGTACCACCCGGACCGCAATCCCGGAAACAAGGAAGCGGAGGAGAAGTTCAAGGAGGCCGCAGAGGCCTATGAGGTGCTCAGCGATGCGGACAAGCGCGCCCGGTATGACCGCTTCGGACATGAGGGGATGCGGGGTACCAACTTCCGGGAATTCACCGACATCAACGATGTCTTCTCGACGTTCGGCGACATCTTCGGCGGGGCCTTCGGCGGCGGAATCTTCGACGAGGTGTTCGGAACACGGGGACGGCAGCAGCGGCGGCGGCCGGCAGGCCAGCAGGGGACGCCGGGATCCGATCTGCGGATCAAGCTCTCGCTCACGCTGGAGGAGATTGCCAGCGGGGTCGAGAAGAAGATCAAGGTCCGACGGCAGCGAACCTGCGATGCCTGCGGCGGGTCGGGAGCGAAGTCCGGCAGTTCCAAGAGCTCCTGCCCTCAGTGCCACGGATCCGGGGAACTCCGGCAGGTTTCCCGCTCCATGTTCGGCCAGTTCGTCAACATCACAACGTGCCCGACCTGCGGCGGTGAAGGAAAGATCATCAAGGACCCCTGCGGTCATTGCTCCGGAGAGGGACGCGTGCAGGGAGAATCCACAATCAAGGTCAGTGTCCCGGCAGGCGTGGCGGAGGGGAACTACCTCACCCTGCAGGGTCAGGGAAACGCCGGACGGCGCGGCGGGCACGCCGGCGATCTCTACGTGCTGATTGAGGAGGAGCCGCACCCGCATTTTCGCCGGCAGGGGGACGACATCGTGTATGATCTGCTGATAAGCTTCCCGACGGCAGCGTTGGGGGGAGACGTGGAGATACCCACACTGCGGGGAACGGCCCGCCTCACGATTGAGCCCGGGACGCCGCCGGGGCGCGTGCTCCGCATGCGCGAGCGCGGCATTCCCCACCTCAACAGTCACGGGCGCGGCGATCAGCTGGTGAATATCAGCGTCTGGGTTCCGACCAAGCTCAATCCCCGGGAACGGGAACTGCTCCGGGAACTTGCGAAGCAGGAACACCTGACGCCCAGCGAAGAAGACCGGAAGTCCAACTCCCGGAGTTTCTTCGACAGGATGAAGGACACGTTCTCCTGAACCGCATGGGAGCATGGTGGAAGGCCCTGATCTCGCTCACCCCCACGGAGCGCAAGGTGGCGGTGTTGTTGGGTACGGCCTTCGCCGCCGGGCTGGCCATCCGGTGGTACCAGCGGGAGTTCCGGGAGCCGCCGGTCTATGAGTATGCCGCCTCCGACAGTTTGTTCGCCGAGCTGAGCGCCCGCTCTGCGCAGGATACGGTCCGAGTTCCTGTGAGCCGAACGGCGCCCGTGAACCTCAACACGGCCACCAAGGAGGAACTGATGCGGCTCCCGGGCGTCGGAGCCGTAACGGCGGAACGCATCGTGCTCTACCGGGAAGAGCACGGGCCGTTCAGATCTGTTGAAGAACTGCTGAATATTTCCGGGATCGGGACGAAGAAGCTCCAGAAACTCGAACCGTTGATTACTATTCACTAGTCGTTCATTCAGCCTCGGGAGGCACAATGTCCATCTACTCTGAAGCTCGCGGTTCCGTCGTCCTCAAGATCATCATCGTGATCTTGGTCGGGATCCTCATCTACGTCATCTACCGGCCGTATGTGATCCGGGAGCAGGAGGAGCGTTACCGGAAGGAATCACGGGCCCGGATGATCAATCTGCGCACGGCACAACTCCAGTACATCACGGACTACGGCAAATATGCCTCCTCGACGGATACCCTCATCAGCTATATCCTTCGTAAGTTCCAGCAGGGATCGCTGAGCGCGCAGAACTTCACACCGCTGGTCACAGGACCGTTTGTACCGGAATCGCTGCGGCACTCGCCGAAGTCCCTGCGCCCGTACGTGATCATCAGCGTGGACACCACGACGATCAAGAAGTATGTGCTCGAAGATCCGGACGGCTACGGCTCCATCGGCTCCCTGACCGACGACAACCGGATCAACAAGGCCTCGTGGGAGGAGTGACGGGGCCAGACCGACTCTACTCCCTTCCACGATCCGGGGAATCCCATCCATGAAAGCCGGCAGTCGACACGTTGGCGTCTCCTTCTGCAGCGGCAACCTGCAGGTGGCCGAGATCGAGCACGGACGGCACCTGCGCCTCCTCTCCCTGGCTCAGGCGAGAACAACCCTGGATCTGGCGCAGGCCGGCACAAATCTGACCGCGCAGCATCCCCAGGTCGCCACCATGGTGAAGGAACTGGGAGACCTTCTCAGGCGCAACAAGATCAAAGGCCAGACGGTGTCGTTCGCCCTTCCGAGCGAACCGGTCTTCCTCAACATCGTCCCGCTCGATCCCGCTCTGAAGGGGAAGCAACTGGCCGAACATCTGCTGTGGGAACTTCGACAGCACGAACCCTCGGCCAGCGAGACGGACGTCATTCTCGATACCCTCCCGGTCGGACCCGCCACCGCTGCCATCCGGCCTTCCCTCCTGATCGCAGTCCGGAAAGGGATGGTGGCGTTTCTCCAGCAAGCCGCTCGGCAGCTCAAGCTTTCTCTGCGGATCGTCGACGTGGATCACTTCAGCGCGGAACACACAGTTCGCGCCAACTACCCTGAAGTCAGTGGGCATACGGTCCTGCAGGTTACCGTCCGCTACAGCGGCGTCAATGTAAGCACGCTGCACAACGGGCATTTGATGGACTATCGGTTTCTCCCTCTGCACACGCCGGACGATGTGGTGCGGACCCTGACGAACTACATCAAGCACCGCCCGCACCTGGAAGGCCTTGAGGAGCCGCAGGCCATTCTGATCGGCGGTGCGGAGGTCCCGGCTGACGCGATCCGGCGACTCCGCGCAGAGACGCAGATCCAGGTGATCCATATCAACGCGCTCCGGAAACTCCGGATCGAAGGAAAGATCTACGAGCCGTTCCTGAAGAAGAGCCACCAGTTTGCTGCAACAATCGGACTCGCCCTCCGGGCACCCGCATGAGGATCATCGCTGGCACGTTCCGGGGCCGCCGCCTCCAGACTCCCCGGGACCTCACCATTCGGCCCATGACCGACAGAGTGCGCCAGGCGGTCTTCGACATTCTCTCGTCCCGGATGCCGTTCAATGATTGCGAGGTGCTGGACCTCTACTCGGGCAGCGGAAGTCTGGGTCTGGAAGCACTCAGTCGCGGGGCGCGCCGAGTCACCTTCGTCGACTCCTCCCGCGTCTCTCTCGACCTCCTGCGCCGCAACATCGAACACCTCGGCTGCGCCGATCGCTGCGTCGTCCATCAGGCCGATGTGGGGTGGTACCTGGAGCACGTCCGCTGTTCGTTCGACCTCGTCCTTGCGGATCCGCCCTATCGACTCCCCACCCTCGGGGAGCTTCCAGCTGTTATCGGTCGCTCCGGCGCCGTCCGGCCGGGAGGATTCATCGTGCTGGAACACAGCACCGCTACTCCTGTCACCGACATGCCGGACGGCTACGAAGTCATCCGTCGGGATTTCGGCCAGACGAGGGTGTTGATTCTTCGCCTGACCGTCCCGGCTTCCCATCCGTACCTTCAGGGAGGTTCTCCGTCATGAGAATCGCGATCTATCCTGGCACGTTTGACCCGTTCACCAACGGACACCTTGACCTCCTGCAACGTGCCTTGAAACTCTTCGACCGCGTCATCGTCACCATTGCCCGCAACGCCGCCAAGGATCCGCTCTTCAGCGAGGAAGAACGCCTGGAGCTGATCCGACAGTCGATTCGCGGACTGAAGAATGCCGAGGTGGATTCCTTCGACGGCCTCCTGGTCGATTATGCACGCCGCAAGAACGCACGGGCCCTCGTGCGCGGACTTCGCGCCATCTCCGACTTCGAATACGAACTGCAGATGGCGCTCATGAACCGCCGTCTCGACGACACCGTGGAGACCGTCTTCCTGATGCCGAACGAGAAGTACACGTACCTCAATTCCAGCATCGTCCGGGAAATCGCGCGACTCCACGGCGACGTGAAAGGACTGGTGCCGCCTCCCGTCCATCGGGCGTTGCAGCGGCGTTTTCCCAGCGACACACCCCCGCGCCGTCAGCGTGCAGTCCGTCTTTGAAATGCCCGGAAAAAAACGTACGTTGAGACGGAAAGACCTGCTCACGTGTCGACTCCAGGAGCCGGCGCAGGGAAGCACCGCAGAATCTCCAGCAGCCGCTCCGTCACAATCGGAGGCCAGTGAATCCATGAGCATCAGCAAACTCGCCAGTCAGATCGCCGAATCTCCGACCCTCAAGCTGAACGAGGAAGCCGCCCGCCTCAGGGACAAGGGCGAGGCCGTCATCCATCTGGGAGCCGGAGAGCCGAAGAACAAGGCCCCCATCAGCGCCATCCTCAGTGCGGCGGCCAAGCTCAACACCGGCGATATCAAGTACACGCCCACCGACGGTCTTCCTTCGCTGAAGAAGGCCGTCCTCCGCTATACCGAGGAAAACTACGACCGCATCGTGGGCATGGATAACGTCATGATCTCCCAGGGAGCGAAGCAGGCACTCTTCAATCTCCTCTTCACGCTCCTGAACCCGCAGGACGAAGTCATTATCTTCGCCCCCTACTGGGTGAGCTATCCCGAGATGATCAAGATGGTCTACGGAATTCCCGTCGTCGTGACGCCGGAAGACGGCAGCTTCTATCCCACGATGAAGGATCTGGAGCCCGCCATCAGCTCGTACACCAAAGCCATCATCATCAACAGCCCCAACAACCCCTCCGGCGTCGTCTATCCCGAATCGTTCATTGCAGAAGTTGTGGATCTCTGCGAGCGCAAGGGGATCTACCTGATCATGGACGACATCTACCACAAGCTCGTCTTCGACGGGAAGACGGCACCGTCGGCATTTCGCTTCACGACGAAGGACATCGAGTCGACACGGGTGATCGTCATCAACGGCATCTCCAAGCTCTACGGCATGACGGGTTTCCGCATCGGATGGACGGTAGCCAACAGAGACATCATTGCTGTTGCCGCCAACGTGCAATCCCAGACCGTTTCCTGCACTTCCATCCTGCTCCAGGCAGCGGCCGAAGGCGCCCTGACGGGCATCCAGAGCGTTGTGGACACGCTGCGCATGACGCTCGAGAACAACCGGAACGTCATGATGCAGGAGCTGCAATCGTTCAACGGCGTGAAGATCGTCAAACCCAACGGGACGTACTACTGCCTTCCCGACTTCCGCGCGTACAGCATGAATTCCGTCGAGCTCTCGGCATTTCTTCTCAAGAAGGCCCTCGTGGTGACCGTGCCGGGGAAGGAATTCGGCATGGAGGGACATCTCCGCCTCAGCTACGCCACCACGATCAAGGATGTGCGACAGGGGGTCGAGCGCATCAAGTGGGCTCTCGATCCTTCCTCCCCCAACGAAATCTATATCGGCGAACGACGACTGGTGCGAGACTGGCTATGAACAACATCCTCGGAATCAAAACACCAGCCGAGCAGGAAGCTCGGGCGCTCAAGAGCGATTACGGGCTGGAGAATCACGGCCTCGGCAACCTGCGCATGGCGTACTGGAACCTCCCCACGGAAGCTCTCTACGAGGAGATCGCATTCCGGGGAGAAGCCCGCATCGCCCGGAGCGGTCCCGTCGTGGTCCGCACAGGGAAGCACACGGCAAGGGCGGCCGCCGACAAGTTCATCGTCAAAGAGGGCACAACCGAAGAGAAGATCTGGTGGGGCGAGTACAACCGGCCCTTCAGCCCGGAGCGCTTCCACGAGTTGGTGAACCGAATGCAGGGATTTCTCCAGGGGCGCGACCTGTTCGTGCAGGACTGCTACGCCGGAGCCGACCCGAACTACCGGCTGCCCATCCGCATCATCGCGGAACACGCCTGGCACGCCCTCTTCGCCCGCAATATGTTCATCCTCCCCTCCACCAACGAGGAGTACCGAAGACACGTGCCGGACTTCACCGTCCTCTGCATCCCGTCCTTCAAGGGAATGCCCGTCATCGATGGCACGACGACACAGACCTTCATTGTTCTCAATTTTGATCAGCGGCTCTGCATTATCGGGGATACCGCGTACGGCGGCGAGATCAAGAAATCCATCTTCACGATCCTCAACTTCCTCCTTCCTCTGGACGGCGTGATGCCGATGCACTGCTCGGCCAACACCAGCGCCGAAGGCGACAGCGCTCTCTTCTTCGGACTGTCGGGGACCGGGAAGACGACGCTCTCCGCAGACCCCAGGCGGCGACTGATCGGCGACGACGAACATGGATGGTCCGACGATGGCGTCTTCAACTTCGAAGGAGGATGCTACGCCAAGGTGATACGTCTCTCCCCAACCGCTGAACCGCAGATCTACGCCACCACGCGGCGGTTCGGGACCATCCTCGAGAACGTGCCGTACGATCCCGTCACCCGCCTCATCGACCTGGATGATGAGTCGATCACTGAGAACACGCGGGCATCCTATCCGCTCGAGTTTATCGAGAACGCTGTACCCGAGAAGATGGGGGGACATCCCAAGAATATCATTTTCCTTACCTGCGATGCCTCCGGCGTCATGCCTCCGATCGCCCGGCTCACGCCGGATCAGGCTCTCTACCAGTTCATTTCGGGCTACACCTCGAAGATCGCGGGCACCGAAGTGGGCCTGGGCAAGGAACCGGAGATGACGTTCAGCACGTGCTTCGGCGCTCCGTTCATGGTCCACCATCCCAGCTACTACGCCGACCTGCTCAAGCGCAAGATCCTCCGGCACAACGTCAACTGCTGGCTCGTCAATACGGGGTGGATCGGAGGGGCGTACGGAGTGGGGAAACGCATCAGCATCGGCTACACGCGCGCACTCCTGAACTCGGCGCTGGCTGGAACGTTGCTCGGGTCACCGTTCAAGAAGGACCCGGTGTTCGGCTTCGAGGTGCCCACGACCTGCGACGGTGTGCCTGCGGAGATCCTCGACCCTTCAACGTCCTGGCCAAGCAAGGAGGCGTACCGCGACAAGTACCGCCAGCTCGCGGCCCGATTCATCGAGAATTTCAAGAAGTATGAGTCCGGCTGCCCACCGGAGGTCCTCCGATCAGGGCCGAAGATCTAGGGAACCGACACAGAGCGAGAAGCGTTCAGAAGGTGGCAGCCGAAGGAGTAAGCAATGCCGACGTACGAGTATCGCTGCATGGAGTGCGGT
>CAYXMK010000052.1:0-12715 GCA_964465905.1 uncultured Ignavibacteriaceae bacterium
TGGGGATTACGGCGTCCCTCCTTGCCGCTTCGATGGTGGTAGCGCCGATCGTGGCGGGATTTCTGTTCGAGATTCACGAGAGTCTTCCCTACATCTTCTCGGCAATGCTCGCGGCAGGAGCCACGGCAAACTCTGTGGGCCTCATCGGTCCGTTTGCGCCGGTGTCGCCGCCTGAATCTCGTTCCCCTTCCTGACGGGCAACAACAGAAAAGCCCGACTTCCTTGCGGAAGTCGGGCTCTCAGGTCAGTCCTGCTCTGCTATTCCCCCTTGATCTGCTCCAGCAGCTCCTTCGCTTCCTGGCGAAACCTGTCATCATCTTCATCCAGCGTCGGCAGGGTGGCAATGATGTTCAGGTGTGTCCGCGCTTTCTCGTATTCTTCCTCTTCGATGTACGCCCGTGCGCAGTCTAAACGATACATAATGAAATCCGGGCGAAGAGCGATGGACTTCTCGTAGTTCTTGATCGCCTCTTCCATGTTGGCCCAGCCGAGTCCGAGGGGCCAGCGGAACATCCGCGGGCGTTCTGAGACTTTGGCATGGGTACGGCCGAGCACGTAGAGGGCTGTTTCATTCGTGGGGTTCAGCTTCAGGGCGGTTTCGAGATCGGCCTTCGTCTGCTTCACGAGATCCAGCGATTCCCAAATGCCGCGGAAGAGGGCAATCCGTCCCTTGGCAATCGCCTTTCGTGTGAAGGCCATTGAACTCTTCGGATTGGCCGCAGCGGCCTTCTCGGCGTACGCGAGTGCCTTCTCATAGACGGCGAGTTGTTGGTTCTTCTGCTCGTCGTTGGTCGCCGGCATGTGCTCGCCAATGTCGATGTACGAGCGGCTGATCCGCCAGAGCACCTCGTCATTGTTGGGAGCCAGTTGTTCGGCCTCGAGGAACTTCTCCAGGGCCTTCTGGTTTTCAAACGTCTTGGTGGCGTATTCGTCTCCCTCACGCATCAACTGCGCCACACGGTCAGCGGCCGGCTGCGCGCCGACGATCGATACGGCACAGCAGCAGAGCACAACGAGGGTAACCATGCTAAGAGTCTTCATTTCAATAAAGGTCCTCCTGAATATTGGGGGGAGAGAGGAGAGAACAGCAACACCACAGGTTGTGACGGGATACAGCGGGACGCTCGGGCCGATGCAGCGCAATCAGCACGGTCATGAGTCGCGTGATTGAAGCTTCCGGATTTCATCGCGCAGGCGAGCGGCGCGTTCGTAGTCTTCCCTGGCAACGGCTTCTTTCAGCTGTTCCTGGAGTTCCTCCAACCGCGACCGCTTCGGAGTACCCTCTTCCCCCGGCATCTCGGGCGGGGGAACTTTCTCGTTCTCTTCACTCTCCGGAATAAACGAGGCCTCTGTCATGACCTTCTCCGCCACGAAGATGGGGGCACCGTAGCGGACAGCAAGGGCGATGGCATCGCTGGGGCGTGAATCGATTTCCTGGTTATCCACCAGCAGGCGGGCATAGAACGTGCCATCCCGGAGATCGTTGATGTAGACATCCGAGAGACCGCCGCCGAGGGAATCGATCACGCTCTTGATCAGATCGTGCGTCAGCGGGCGCGGGGGCTTGATTCCTTCCATTTCCAGGGCGATGGACTGAGCCTCAAACGCGCCGATGATGATCGGCAACCGCCGCTCGCCGTTCACTTCTTTCAGGATGAGCGCGTAGGCGCCTCCTGCCGACGGGCTGGTAGACAGACCCAAGATATCCACTTGCACACGTTCCACGCCGTCCTCCTCGCACCACGAACTGCTTCTACTGGCCGCGGACTCTCTTGACTTCCGCGGTCAGGGCCGGAACAACTTCAAAGGCGTCCCCGACGATCCCGTAATCGGCCACCTGGAAGATGGGGGCATCCTTGTCCTTGTTCACAGCCACAATGTACTTGGACGATGACATACCCGCAAGATGCTGGATGGCGCCGGAGATGCCCACGGCAATGTAGAGGGTGGGAGATACCGTCTTCCCCGTCTGACCCACCTGTTCCTCGTGCGGGCGCCAGCCCGCGTCAACGACGGCCCGCGATGCACCGACGGCGGCACCCAGGGCTTCTGCCAGTTCTTCGAGCATTTTGAAGTTCTCGGGGCCCTTCAACCCTCTTCCCCCCGAAACAATGATATCCGCCTCAGCAACGTCCCGCCTGCCCGAGCCTTTGATCAGCTCCGTCACTCGCATCGCAAAATCTGCATCCGCGAGGGGAATGCTCACATGTTCCACCGGGGCCGCGTCGCCGCTGGACTCACCGGCGGGAAACACGTTCGGACGCAGGGTGAACACCTGGATGGCTGACAGGATCTTCACATCCGTCAACGCCTTGCCGGCGAAGACGGGACGCGTGGCAACGATCGAACCGCCGTCAACGGCGAGACCGGTACAATCGGCAGCCAGACCCGCCTCCAGCCGCGCCGCCACCCGCGGAGCGAGATCCTTGCCGAACGCCGTGGCAGAGAAGAAGATCGCCGCGGCGCCGGTCATCTTCGCCACTTCCGCCACAGCTTTCGTAAACGCCGTGCTCGAGTATGCGTTCATCTCCTCCTGCCCGACGAGGATGACCTTGTGGGCACCGTAGCCACCGAGATTTCCCGCGAGGGCCGATGCACCCGTACCGAGAACCAGAGCAATCACCTCTCCCCCAAGCGCTCGCGCCACGGTACTCGCCGCACGGAGCGTCTCAAACGTCGATCTCCGAAATTGTCCTTCACGGTGTTCAGCAACAACCACAATCTTCATGCGTGCTCCTCTTCAGTCTCGTTCCCGATGAGTGCTCTGCGTCAGAGAACCTTGGCTTCTTCCCTTAACAGCCGAACCAGTTCGGGGACGGCCCCGGCATCGGTCCCCACGATCTTGCCGGCCGCCTTGGCGGGAGGGCGCTTCATCGTCAGGACCTCCGCCTTGTTCGGCACCACGGATGCCGGCCGTTCCTCGATGGGTTTGTTCTTGGCCGCCATGATCCCCTTCAGCGACGGATAGCGAGGGTCATTCAGTCCTTTCTGTGCCGTGATCACGGCAGGGAGCGTTGTCGTCACGCGTTCACGCCCCCCTTCGACCTCGCGCTCCGCGACGGCCGTCGAGCCCGTCACGTCGAGACGAACCACAACCGACACCGACGGCAGTCCCAGAAACTCCGCGACCATTTGTCCAACGGCCGCGTGGTCGCTGTCGACCGACTGTTTGCCGAAGAAGATCATGTCCGGCGAAATCTCCTTGAGGTAGTCGGCCAGGGCACGGGCGACCGCGAAGGTGTCGCGCGGCTGATCATCTTTCAGCAGTACGGCCTTGTCCACTCCCATCGCGAGAGCTTTCCGGAGAGTATCCTTATGGGCATCACCGCCCAGCGACACGGCAAGCACTTCTCCGCCGTGTTTCTCCTTCAGCCGGAGACACTCCTCGACCGCGAATTCATCGTAGGGATTGATGATGAAATTGACGCCGGTGCGGTCGATGGACTTCCCGTCGCCGCCGATCCTGATCTTCGTCTCCGTATCCGGCACATGGTTCACGCAAACGACCAGCTTCATGCTCGCTTTCCTTCGTTCAGACGAATCCGTTCCCTTGCTTGTTCCCGAATCAAAGTAGGAAACAATCCCTTGTGCTTCAAGCGCTTGCGGCAGACTCAGAGGATCCGGCGAAGGAGCGCCGGGTCGCAGTTGCCTCCGCTGATGACCGCGCACACCGTCCGGTCTTTGATGCCCAGCACGTTGTAGAACACGGCGGCCGGAGCTACGGCGCCTGTCGGTTCCACGACCTGCTTCATGCGCTGGAACAGGAAGCGCATCATCCCGACCACCTGTTCGTCAGTCACGGTGACGATGTCGTCCACGCAGCGAAGGATGATTTCGAAATTGCGCCTGCCGACTGCCTGGGTTCGCATGCCGTCGGCGATGGTTTTCGGGGGCTCGATGCGAACGATGCTTTTACGTCGGAACGACTGCCAGCAGTCGTTGGCCGTTTCCGTCTCCACGCCGATGACCCTGATGTCTGGCATCAGATGCTTGGCCGCGAGGGCGACGCCGGCGATCAATCCCCCTCCCCCCACCGGCACAAAGAGATAGTCCAGCGCGGAGCACTGCCGCGCGATTTCCAGCATCACCGTCCCCTGCCCCGCAATGATCCTGTCATCGTCGAACGGCGGTACCAGCACGAGGTTATGCTGTTCCTGAATTTCGCGGGCCACGCGTTCGCGGTCATCCGACGAATCTTCACAGAAGATCACCTCGGCACCATAGGCCTTGGTGGCGGCGACCTTGGGGGCAATGGATCCCTTCGGCATGACAACGGCGGCTTTCACTCCCAGCAGGCGGGCCGCCAGGGCAACTCCCTGGGCATGGTTTCCCGAGGAGTGGGCCACGATGCCCCGCCTTCGTTCCTCGGCGGTCAGGGAGGCAATCTTTGTGTACGCCCCCCGGATTTTGAACGCGCCGATCCGCTGGAGGTGTTCCGCTTTCAGAACCACCCTGTTGCCGCACTGTTCGTCGAACGTCCGGGACCTCAGCAGCGGCGTTTCATGCACGACCGGCCGGACAAGCCGGTATGCGGACTCGATGTCGCGAAACCCGATCATGGCTCGGAAATGTAGAAAAATCGGGCTTGAAGGACAAGGGGACAAGCCCCCGGCCCCGGGCCGCCCCCGGGTCCCCGCACTGCAGTGAAGGGACTTGACTTTTCGATCCTCCTTCCGTATACTTTATTCAGGTAAAGCATGAGACGAGCCACACCCAGAGAGATCGATCACCTGTACCGGACGATCCTCCGGCTTGCCTCGGTGGAGGAGTGCCGGCGGTTCTTCCGCGACCTGCTGACGGAGACCGAGATCCACGAGATCGCCCAGCGCTGGAAAGCCGCCCGGATGCTGTCGCAGGGTTTTCCGTACACGACAATCGAGCGCGAAACCGGCCTGAGTTCCCGCACCATCGCCCGGGTCCACAAGTGGATGAAGCAGGGGCGCGGAGGCTACGTGATCATGCTGAAGCGTCTGGAGCAACCATAGTTCTTTTTTTTCCGCCAGGACTTTATCAAGGTAAAGTATGCTCGCCACGAACGGCCGTCTGAAGATCGCCATCCAGCGGAACGGACGCCTGACCGGGGACTCCGTTGCCCTCCTCCGGTCCTGCGGCCTTCAATTCGAATTCCGCACGGAAGGTCTGTACTTCCCCTGCAAGAATTTCGATCTCGATATTCTCTCCTTGCGGGACGACGACATCCCCGAATACGTCCAGGACGGAGTCGCCGATCTCGGAATCGTCGGCGAAAATATCGTGCTCGAAAAGGGCGCGCGCATCGAGACCCTCACGCCGCTGGGCTTCGGACGTTGCCAGCTCGTTCTCAGCGTTCCCGAGCGCTCTGCCCTCCGGTCGCCCCGGGACCTTCACCGAGCGCGCATCGCCACGACCTACCCCGAGACGCTCCGGAGGCACCTGCGGAAGTGGCGCATTCGCGCAACGATCGTTGAGCTGAGCGGCGCGGTGGAGATCGCTCCATCCCTCGACGTGGCAGATGCCGTCTGCGACATTGTCTCCACGGGCACCACGGCGCGGATGAACGGCCTTCGCCCCCTGTTCACGGTGCTGGAGTCCCAGGCCGCGCTCATCGCTCACCCCGGTTCCCTCCGCCGACGCAGCTTTCGAAGCCGGATCGACAGCCTCCTCATCCGCATCGCCGGAAGTCTCCAGGCACGCGGCAAGCGGTACATCATGCTCAATGCTCCGCGCACCGCGGTCCCCTCACTGCAGAAACTCATCCCCAGCATGAAAAGCCCGACGGTCGTCCCCCTCGCCGAAGAAGGAATGGTCGCCCTCCACTCCGTCGTCTCCGAAGATGTCTTCTGGGACGTGATGGAAAAGCTGAAGAAGGCCGGGGCATCCGACATCATCGTCGTTCCGATCGAGACGATCATCCGATGAACATCTTCACCCTCCAGAACCTGGACCCCGACCAGCTGAACGCCCTCTGCCGGCGGCCCGCCGACCGCCGGCCGGACACCCCGGCGGAAGTCCGCGCCATCTGCGACGCCGTTCGCCGGCGCGGAGACTCCGCCCTGCTGGATCTGACGGAGCACTTCGACGGCGTGCGGCCAGAACGACTGCGAGTGATGCCGCACGAACTGGAGCGCGTAACCCGCGACCTCTCCCCCGGCCGCCTGTCGGCCCTCACCGCGGCGGCCGAGAACATCCGACGGTTCCACGAGGCCCAGCTGACATCGCCGGAGGCAATCGAAACCTCGCCGGGCGTGACCTGCTGGCGGGAACGACGGGCTCTCGAATCCGTGGGACTCTACGTCCCGGCCGGCTCCGCCCCCCTGCCGTCCACCGTGTTGATGCTCGGCATCCCCGCATCCGTCGCCGGATGTCGGCGTATCGTGCTCTGCTCGCCACCGCGCACTTCCGGAGACCTTGACCCCCTGATCCTCGCGGCCGCACGCATCGCCGGCATCACGGAGATCTATCGCGTCGGAGGCGCACAAGCCATTGCCGCGCTGGCGTACGGCACGGAGAGCGTCCCGAAGGTGGAGAAGATCTTCGGGCCGGGGAACCGCTTCGTCACGGCCGCCAAACGGATCGTGGCGGCCGATCCCGACGGCTGCGCCATCGACCTGCCGGCGGGACCCTCGGAGGTTCTCGTCATCGCCGATGCGTCTGCCCCTCCCCTCTTCGCCGCGCTCGAACTGCTCGCGCAGGCCGAACACGACGCCGACGCCCAGAGCGTACTGGTTGCAACGGACAGCGAGACGGCGCGCCGGATCCTTCAGAAAGTCGAACGCCTGCTCCCGACAATCTCCCGACGCTCTCTGGCGGAGGCCGCCCTCGCAGGGAGCTTTGTACTCATTGTCCCGACGCTCGATCGCGCAATCGAGTTCTCGAACCGGTATGCACCGGAGCATCTCGTCCTCCTGACGGAGCAACCGGAACGCCTGGTGCCGCACATCCGGAACGCCGGATCCGTGTTCCTCGGACCCTATGCGCCTGTCGCAGCAGGCGATTATGCGTCCGGCACCAACCATACGCTGCCGACCGGCGGCGCGGCACGCATCACCGGCGGACTCTCGGTGGAGGACTTCACAAAGGCCCTCACGTTCCAGAACATCACGAGCCTCGGCCTGGAGGGCCTGGCCGAGACCGTCGAAACACTCGCCGAGGCGGAAGGACTCGAGGCCCATCGCCTGTCCATTGCTCTGCGGCGAAACGGAGCGGACGGCCGATGAACATCGCCAGCCTCATCCGTCCGCACCTGAAGGCCGTTGCACCGTACCGGAGTGCGCGCCACGATTTCCAGGAAGGCATCCTCCTGGACGCCAATGAGAACGCCTTCGGCTCTCCCGTGGTCATTCCCGGGACGGCCCTGAACCGCTACCCCGATCCGCTCCAGCACACTCTGCGGAAGCGGCTTGCCTCACTCTACGCCACGGACGACCGTCAGGTGTTCGTCGGCGTGGGATCGGACGAAGCTATCGATCTGCTGATCCGCGTCTTCTGTGAACCGGAGCGGGACGGCGTCCTGATCGCCGAGCCGACGTACGGGATGTATCGCGTGGCCGCACAGCTGCACAACGTCCGGGTTTCATCCGTTCTTCTCGACGAGCGATTCCGTATCGACACCGAGGCAGTCCTCGCGGCGTGTGATTCGTCAGTCAGGATGATCTTTTGCTGTTCTCCCAACAACCCGACGGGCAACGTCCTCGACCCTGAGGCCATCAGGTCGCTCTGCCGTTCCTTCGGCGGGATCGTGGTTGTCGATGAGGCCTATATCGAATTCGCCGGACCGGAAGGGGTATCGCTGACCCGCTCACTTACCTCCCACCCCAATCTTGTCGTCCTGCGGACGCTCTCGAAAGCATGGGGCATGGCAGGCATCCGCCTCGGTGCCGCCCTGGCACATCCGGACATCGTGGACGTTCTGCTCCGCGTCAAGGCGCCGTACAACGTGAATACCCTGACCGCCGCAACAGCCCTTGAAGCGCTCACCAGGGGGGCCGACATGCTCCGTACCGTCGACGCCGTCAGGAGCGAGCGAAGGCGGCTCGGTGCGGCGCTGACAGTGCTTCCGGTCGTCCAGCAGGTGTTCCCTTCGCAGGCGAACTTCCTGCTCGTTCGTTTCCGGAATGCCCGCGCGGTCCACGCACACCTGACGTCACGGGGCATCATCGTGCGCGACAGGAGCACCGAACCCCGGCTCGATAACTGCCTCCGCATCACCGTCGGCACGCCGGAGGAGAACAACGCACTCATCACAGCGCTTCGCGAGATATCGGCATGAAGATCGTCTTTCTCGACCGCGACGGCACACTGATCGCCGAACCGCCGGACGAACAGGTCGATTCCCTGGAAAAGCTGGAGTTCGTGCCGGGAATCATCACGGGCCTCCGCATGCTGGTCGATCGGGGATTCCGGCTCGTGCTGGTCACCAATCAGGACGGCCTCGGCACCCCGTCCTATCCCCTGACAGCATACCACGCCGTGCAGGAGAAGATCGTGAAGCTCCTGGACGGAGAAGGGATCCGCTTCGACCACATCTTCGTCTGTCCCCACGCCGCCGGCGACAGCTGTTCCTGCCGCAAGCCGAAGACGGGTCTCGTCGACAATCTCCTTGCCTCCGTGCCCCTCGACCGGGACCGATCATTCATGATCGGCGACCGGGAGACCGATGTGACGTTCGCGGAGAACATCGGTATCCGGAGCATTCGTCTCTTCACGGAGGGTTCATCGCGCGCATCGTACACCGCTCCTTCATTCCCCGATGCCTGCCGGTATATCGTCCGATCGCTTCGGTCCGCTTCCGTCCGCAGAACGACGGCCGAGACGGAAGTCAGCGTCAGGGTCTCGCTGGACGGAACCGGCACTGCCGGGATCGACACCGGTGTGGGATTCTTCGATCATATGCTTGCGCAGATGGCAAAGCATTCACTCGTCGACCTCGACGTCACGGTGAAGGGCGATCTGAAGGTGGATGAGCATCACACGGTCGAGGACACGGGTCTGGCGCTCGGAGAAGCGCTGGCACGCGCTCTGGGAGAGAAGCGGGGCATTCAGCGCTACGGATTCGTCCTGCCGATGGATGAATCCCTCGCTCAGGCGGCGCTGGACCTGGGCGGGCGTCCGTACCTCTCGTTCCACGCGGAATTTCAGCGCGAGCGCGTCGGCGGACTGCCGACGGAGCTGGTCGAGGACTTCTTTCGCGCGTTGGCAGACGGACTCAGGGCAAACCTGCACCTCAGCGTCCGCGGGCGGAACGACCACCACAAGATCGAAGCGCTCTTCAAAGCGACCGCTCGAGCCCTCCGGCAGGCCATTGCCCAGGACGAGCGTGCTCCCGCCTCAATCCCCTCCACGAAGGGTGTTCTATGACCGGCATCATCCACTACGGCGCTGGCAACCACCGCTCCGTGGCGAATGCGCTCGAACAGCTCGGGATCCCGTACGTCATCTCCCAGGACGTACGGGAACTGGAGCGGAGCGACCGGCTCATCCTGCCGGGCGTCGGCGAGGCCCGCAGTGCCATGACGGCACTCGAGCGCCTCGGACTGACCGAATGGCTCCGCTCGACCACCAAGCCCTATCTCGGGATCTGCCTCGGCATGCAGCTCCTCTTCGAGCGGTCCGAAGAACGCAACACGCCGGGCCTGGGCATCCTCGAGGGCACCGTGCGGCGCTTCAACGGCGGGTCGATCAAGGTTCCCCACATGGGCTGGAACAGCGTCGAGGCCGATCCCGGACACCCGCTGTTCGCCGGCATTCCCCCGGGATCCTGGTTCTATTTCGTTCACTCGTACTACGGTCCGTGCGGACCGCACACGATCGGACGAACGATTCACGGGGTTGAGTTCGCTTCGGCAGTCCAGTACCGCAACTTCACCGGCGTTCAGTTCCATGCGGAGAAATCCGGGCGAGACGGCCTGACCCTGCTCAGGAATTTCGTGACCTCATGCTGATCCTCCCGGCCATCGACATCACGGACGGAACGATCGTCCGCCTGCGCAGAGGAGACTTCTCCCGGATCACGCGCTATCCCTCGCGACCCGAAGAAGCCGCCGCGGCATGCGTGCAGGCGGGATTTCCTTTTCTCCACGTGGTGGATCTGGATGGCGCCCGCAGCGGAGCCGTCGTGAACCACCGATCGCTGAAGGCCATCGCCTCGGTGCCGGGTGTTCGCCTGCAGGCGGGCGGCGGAGTCCGGAGCCGTGCCGATGTGGAAAGCCTCCTCGAACTGGGCGCGGAAAGAATCGTTCTCGGAAGCCTGGTCGTGGAGAGACCTGCCGCGTTCGAGGAACTGCTGTCGGAGTTTTCCCCGGAGCGGTTCGTGGTCGCCCTCGATGTGTGGCACGGACGCATCGCAATCAGGGGATGGCAAGAAGAAACAGACCGAACGCTGGAAAGCATTCTGGGCGGTCTCCGGGCAGCCGGTATCCGCCGGATCCTCTGCACGGATATTGAACGGGATGGAATGATGTCCGGCCCCAACATCGGACTGTACCGGCACCTCCTCGATCGGTTCCCGGATCTTCAGCTGATCGCCTCCGGAGGCATCGCCATCCAGAAGGATGTGGAGAATCTCGCAGCGGCGGGAATCCCGGCAGCCGTCATCGGCCGTGCACTGCATGAGGGATCGATCCGGCTGGAAGACCTTCAACGGTGGGAGAGATCTCAATGCTGACCAGGCGCATCATTCCGTGCCTGGATGTGAAGGACGGTCGCACGGTCAAGGGCATCCAGTTCGTCCAGCTGAGAGATGCCGGCGATCCCGTGGAGCTGGCGGCCCGGTATTCCGACGAAGGGGCCGACGAGCTCGTATTCCTCGACATCAGCGCGACGCTCGAGGGGCGCCGGACTTTTCTTGCCCTGGTGCGTCGCATCGCCCGGAGCATCCGGATTCCGTTTGCTGTCGGAGGAGGCATTCGGTCGGTCGATGATATCCTGAGAGCGCTCGACGCCGGGGCGGATAAGGTATCACTGAATACGGCCGTCATCGCCCGGCCCGAATTGCTCTCCGAAGCTGCGGAGCAGGCCGGATCGCAATCGATCATCGCCGCCATCGACGCGCGACGGACGGAGAGCGGCTGGACGGTCTACACCCACAGCGGCACCGTCCCGACACGGCTCGACGCCGTGCAGTGGTCCGCGGAAGCCGTCCGACGCGGAGCAGGGGAGATCCTCCTGACGTCCATGGATCAGGACGGCAGCAGATCGGGGTATGACCTTTATCTTCTCCGGGCCGTCGCAGAGCGCGTTCCGGTCCCCGTCATCGCTTCCGGGGGAGCCGGCAGCAGTGACCACATGGTGCAGGCGTTAACCGAGGGGAAGGCCGACGCCGTGCTGGCGGCAAGCATCTTCCACGACGGCGAGATCTCCATCCCCTCCCTGAAAGCCTCTCTCCGCAGCCGGAACATTCCTGTGCGCCTATGAACACCGACGAACTCGATTTCAGCAAACTCGACGGACTGATTCCCGCCGTCGTTCAGCATGCAACGACCGGTGTGGTTCTGATGGTGGGTTACATGAACCGCGAGGCGGTGGAAGAAACGCTCCGGACGGGGCTCGTCACTTTCTGGAGCCGGAGCCGCCGGACCCTGTGGCGGAAAGGCGAGACCTCCGGAAACACCCTGAGACTAGTCGACGCGATCTCCGATTGCGACAGCGACGCGCTGCTGATCCTGGCGGTGCCCGCGGGGCCGGTGTGTCATCGTGGTACCGAGAGTTGTTTTGACGCAACGGCCGATGGACCCGCCGATATCCTTCGCCGCCTGGAGGAGGTCATTGCAACTCGACGGACGCAGATGCCCGAGCAGTCTCACACTGCCCGGTTGTTCGCAGCAGGCATCGAACGGATTGCGCAGAAGGTGGGTGAAGAGGCAACGGAAGTGGTCGTGGCAGGGTTGAAGCAGGACACTGCATCACTGCGCGCCGAAGCTGCGGACCTGCTCTATCACCTGCTTGTTCTGCTCAACGCGCGCGACGTTTCCTGGACGGACGTCCTGCGGGAACTGGAGAGAAGGAGGAAGTAGGACGAGGAACGGCGACCGCCGGACCGTCACGATTCCTTGTGAGAGAAATCGTGTCCGGCCCTCTGAAGCACCTGCACCGCGTTCACGAGATTCTCTTCCATCACAAAGATGTAGTCCGTGTCGTAGCTGCTGACCGCCAGGATGGGAATATTCGCCTCTGCGAGGGGGACGATGACAGAGGCCAGGAGTCCCGCCTCCAGCAACCCCCCTTCATTCGTAATGCGCATGCAACGCCAGCCCGCCTCCTGCTGCACATTGTTGGGGGCCATGAACTCCGGACAGATGATCGAAAGCTCCTTCTCGGTGCGCGCAATGAAGCAGTTATCCCCTTTGGTAAAAATATGAGGAAGCTCTGCGAACTGCGGGAGCTTGTTGATCGTGAACCGTTCGTTCAGGAGATGGAGCGAGACTTTCTTCTGCATGGCTGACCTGTGATGAATGTAAGATTTCTCCCGAATCCCCGCAAGTGCGGAAAGCACTCTTCATCTCTTTGGATCGGATGCTGCTTGCCTTTGCACGCGTCGACTCGTATTTTGCCGTTGTTTCATGCTTCCAACCCATCGATTTCCACTTCATGACGGTGCTCACATGAGACGACTTCCCCTCCCCGGACAACTGAGGATCCTGCTTCTCTCCTCTGCTCTCCTCGGCTGCCTCTTCATCAACCTCCCTGCCCAGACCGCCCACCTTCAGTCCGGTCCCATGGTCGGCTATGCGGAAATGAC
>CAYXMK010000053.1:0-12462 GCA_964465905.1 uncultured Ignavibacteriaceae bacterium
AGAGTACGCACTGGAATACGGTACGGACGCAGTGGAGGTGCACCGCGATGCTATCACGCCCGGTGATCGTGTGCTCCTGCACGACGACCTCCTCGCGACCGGGGGCACCGCCGCCGCGGCGTGTCAGCTCATCAGACGGCTGGGAGGGGAAATCGTGGAGGTGGCCTTCCTCATCGAACTTGGCCCGCTGAACGGCAGAGCCCGGCTCTGCGGTGTTCCGGTTCACTCCCTCATCTGCTACACCTCGGAGGCATGACGGGTTCCGTTCCTGCTCAGATCGCGCAGGTGCCTGCGAGAGCGCGACGAGAATTTCCTTTTGTCAGGCGATCGCTATGAAGACCATCATCGAGCCCTTCAAGATCAAATCCGTGGAGCCGATCCGCTTCACGAGCCCCGCGGAACGTGACAAGATCCTCAGGGCTTCCTTCTACAACCCCTTCCGCATCCATGCGGACGATGTGCTCATCGATCTGCTCACGGACAGCGGAACGTCCGCGATGAGCGCGCGGCAGTGGTCTGGCATGATGGATGGCGACGAGTCCTATGCCGGATCACGGAGCTTCTACCGGTTTCAGGAAGTGGTACAGCGACTGACAGGCTTCAAACACATCATCCCCACACACCAGGGACGGGCAGCCGAAAAGATCCTCTTCTCGCTCGTGGGCGGTCCGGGCAAAGCCATACCCAACAATACGCACTTCGATACGACGCGCGCGAACATCGAGTTCACCGGAGCTGAGGCCGTTGACCTTCCGACAGAGGAGGGTCTCCATCCGGAGGTGGTCGCGGACTTCAAGGGGAATATGGACATCGAACGACTGAAGTCGTTCATCGCGGAACGCGGCGCAAAGCAGATTCCCCTCGGCATGTTGACGGTGACCAACAACTCCAGCGGCGGTCAGCCGGTCTCTCTGGACAACATTCGGAACGTTCGCCGCATCCTGAAACGACACGGCATTCCTCTCTTCCTCGATGCCTGTCGGTTCGCCGAGAATGCATACTTCATCAAGCTGCGCGAGCGCGGGTACGCTCGCAAGAACGTTTTTGAGATTGCGCGGGAGATGTTCGCCCAGGCGGATGGTTGCACGATGAGCGCGAAGAAGGATGCGCTTGTCAACATCGGCGGATTCCTCGCACTGAACGATGATGATCTTGCGGCACGGGCGCGGAACGTCTTGATCGTGACGGAAGGGTTCCCCACGTACGGAGGGCTGGCCGGCAGGGATCTGGAAGCGATCGCGCAGGGGCTGGAAGAGGTCGTCGATGAGCACTACCTGAAGTACCGCATCCGGTCCGTCGCCTACCTTGGAGAAAAGCTCACGGCCGCGGGAGTCCCGATCGTTCAACCTCCCGGCGGACACGCCATCTATCTCGATGCCAAGCGCTTCCTGCCTCATGTCCCCCCGGAACAATATCCGGGACAGTCCATCGTCTGTGAGCTGTATCGGACCGGAGGCATTCGGGCCGTCGAAATCGGAAGTGTAATGTTCGGAAAGCACGATCCCCGCACCGGGGCCTTTGTCCCGCACACCATGGAACTCGTCCGGCTGGCAATTCCCCGACGGGTGTACACGCAGAGTCATATTGACTACGTCGTCGAGGTCGTCGTAGACGTCTTCAATCGCAGGAACGACCTCCGCGGATACGAGATCACGGAAGAGCCCCCGGTACTCCGACACTTCACGGCAAAATTCCGTCCCCTCCGTTAACTCCCCGCTCGGAGAAGCTACCCCACGTTTTGCGACACTCACCCGAAGCGGGGGGCGGCCGCTGCATGAGCCCGCCTTCCCGCGGCAGCGCGCTGGAATTCATAGCCCTCATCGGCCCGACGGGCGCGCGATGAATGTGATTGAACCGCAGAAGTCTGTGCCAGGCAGTTTCCCTGACTGACACAACGCTCGAAAACACAGTTTTTCGTTGCATTCGCCGCGCAAACTCCATATTTTTTGAATATGAAGGGAGCTCCGAACGATGATCGTCTGCCCGACCTGTGCCGCGGAAAACGATGAATTCTCGATCGTCTGTTCGAATTGCAGGGGGTACCTCCAGAACCGAATCCCCAATCTCGATTTCTTCCCAACGGTCTGGGGGATCATCGAGTCACCGCGGAAAACCTTCCGTCATATCCGTCTCGCTGAGCACAAGAACTACGTCCTGCCGCTCTCTGCCTTCTTCGGCATTGCCCTTTCCTTTACAGTTTTCTGGTATCTCAAGATGGGCGGAAAGTTCTTTTCCCTCGTCGAACTTGTGACGGCTGGGATCCTTACGGGGACAACGGCAGGGAGTCTGCTCTTTACGCTTCTGGTAGTGATATACCATCTCCTTGCGCGCGTGATGGGGGGGAAGTCGGCCTTCCGGGATTCGTTCGCCCTCCTTGCGTACGCCTGCGTGCCCATTGCTCTGTCGCTGGTGGTGGTTCTGCCATTCGAGCTGATGACGTTTGGAATCTATCTCTTCACGTCAAACCCTCACCCGTACGTCGTCCAGCCCGTGTCCTACGTGATTCTCATCGGTGCCGATGTGGGCGTGTCGGTGTGGAGTCTTCTTCTCGCAATCACCGGAACGATCATCGTCCACGGGCTCAGCGTCCCTCGGGCTGCTCTGGCAGTTCTGCTCGCTCTCGCCGTGCCGGCGGGGGCATTTTTTCTCTTCGTGCGGGATCTCGAGCATACAGTGTTTCTGCCGGGATGGTTCTGAAGATGACCCGTAAGCGCTTTGAAGAAATTGCCGAGCGAGCGCTGGAGCGCCTGCCGGACCGATTTCGATCGAGGATCGAGAACGTGCGCATCGTGGTTGAAGACGCGCCTTCCGCCGAGCTGGCACGAGAGCATGGTGGTGACCGGACGTTGTTGCTGGGTCTGTACACGGGCATCCCGCTTCCGCATCGTACCACGTGGTACGGCACGTCGCCGACGGTGCCGGATACGATCACGCTGTTTCAGAACAACATCGAAGCGATCTGCAGATCGGAGAAAGAGATCGAACGGCAGATCGTTGTGACGCTGTTTCACGAACTGGGGCATTACTTTGGCATGAGTGAACGCGCCGTGCGTGCTATGCTCCAGGACTTCGAATGATATCCCCTCACCCCTAAAATTCAAGAGACAGCCATGGCCAACGTGATTCTGGAAATCTCCTACGAAGTTACTGCCGAGAAGCGACAGGAGTACCTTGCCCTCGTTCGGGAGATGAAGGACCACTTCAGAAGGGTGCGAAACAAGAACTACGGAGTGTTCGAGGTCAAGGGAAAGCAGAATCTGTTCGTCGAGCAGTTCGTCTGCTCATCGATGGAGGAGTATGAGGGTCTGGAGGACGACCTGGACGAGAAGAGCGAAGAACTCGTCCGTCGGCTGAACGCGCTCGTGAAAGAAGGAAGCACGCGATACTCAACGCTCGTCGCAGTGGAGTGAAGCGTCGGAGGGCGGCGGAGAATCGGGAAGTGAACAGGGTGATGTCCGGCCAACAGCCGCGTCACCGGTGTTGGTGCGGACTGACGTGGAAAGGGGCGATCTCCACGGTCTCCCAGAGAAGACTGCTGCGTCGGGCAGGGATCAGTTGGTGCGCCGCTCGAGGACGAGCTTTGTGGTCCGAAGCTCCGGACCCCGCCGGTACGAGACTTCCACTTCGTCGCCCGGTTTGTACTCGCCCAGGGCATACGTGTAGTCGTAGAGGTTCTTGATTTCAACCTTTCCGAACTTGACGATGATGTCTCCTCCTTGAAGCCCTGCTTTGGCGGCAGGACTCCCCTCCCGAACGCCCGAAATCTTCATTCCTTCGGTCTGCTCCCCGAAATCCGGGATCGTCCCCGTGTACGCCCGAACGCCACGACCCATGCCGCCCGGTGGGCGCGGCGCCTCGACCTGGGCAAAGGGAGGACGCTGATCTGCGCGGTTGAGTTCATAGCCGATTGCTCGGACGTACTCCAGTACCTGAACCATGCCGTCATAGTTGATCTTCTGCGCATCATCCGACGGTCGATGGTAGTCCTCGTGAAGATCCGTGAAGAAGAAAAGGACTGGAATGCTCTTCGCGTAGAACGACGAATGATCGCTGGGTCCGAACCCGTCCTTGATCAGACTGAGCACAAAGGTGGAATCCGCGTTGCTGCGGTTCAGCAGGGACTCGAAGAGGGGCGAGGTCCCGGTACCGTGGACGATCAGCTTGCGATCCCTGATCCGCCCGATCATGTCCATGTTGATCATGACAACCGTCTTTTCCAACGGCATGGGCGGAGCCTTGACGTAGTGACCCGACCCGAGCAGTCCGAGCTCCTCGGCGGAAAACGCGGCAAAAATCATGCTCCGTCTCAATTCTCCCCGATGGGCGGCAAACCATTGGGCGAGCTCCAACAAGCCTACCGTGCCAGAGCCGTTGTCGTCGGCGCCGTTGTGAACGGCAATCGTATCGGGCTGCAGAGAGCCGGATCCTTCACCGCCGAAGCCGAGGTGGTCGTAGTGCGCGCCGATGAGGATGAACTCGTTGCCCACAGGTTCCGCCTGCCCCTGCAGAAACCCGATGACATTGGCGGTTTGCTTGCGGATTTCCATCAGATCAGTTGAGAAACTGATCGACACGCCGGGAATGGAACGGGAAAGAGGTCGCTGCGAACGGTTGATCGAGTCTTGAAGCGACTGGAGAGAGCAACCTGAGGATTCAAGCAGGAGATCCGCAACCCTGCGCGTGACATTCAAGGTCAGAATGCCGGCGTTTCCCATCCGGTTGTCGTACGAAAGTTTCGTGAGACGGTCTTCGTCGCCATCGGCGGGACCGGTGACCAGAAGAATCGCAGCAGCCCCCTTCTCCCGAGCTTTTGCCGTCTTGTAGCGGATCTCGCCGTACGGGTTGAACGGGCTCTCTCGGTTGCCACTGTCGGGGTGGTACCGCATGAGCAGAACTGCTTTCCCCTTGACGTCGATCCCTGCATAGTCATCGTAGTCCTTTTCGGGAGCTGAAATGCCGTATCCCGCGAACACCATCTCTCCGTCAAAATCACCGCTGGCAGAGAAACCCAGCGGAATGAAGTCCGTTTCGAGCTTCAGCGGGAGCACCCGAGTCTCTCGGCGAATCTCAGCATGGTTCCGCGTGCCAAGTTGTACCCCCGAAACGAAGTCGAAGTGCTGGAGGTATGACCCGCTGTCGCCCATGGGCTGCAGACCGAGCCGGCTGAATTCTCGGGCGATGTACTCCGCCGCGAGATCAGCCCCCCGAGACCCGGCACGGCGCCCTTCGAGTTCGTCTGAGGCAATGAATTGCAGATGGTGCCGGAGCTCAGCAGCAGTGATGTCGGCCCTGCGCTCGACCTGTGCTGTCAGCAGAGAGGTGGAAAGAACAGCAAGGAGAAGGTGCAACTTCCTGAGGTGGATCATGGTAGCTTAGTCCCGTTCAAGTGCTGGACGAAGTCTCTCAGTCCTCGACCCAGTCTGAGAGGTAGACATTGAATTCATAGCGCGATTGAGCGTGCCGGTCGGATACAAAGACGAGCCGCTTTCCGTCGCGTGTGAACATCGGGAAGGCGTTGAAGTTTCCGTTGCTGGTGATTCTCTTCAGGCCTGTGCCGTCCTGCCCGATTACGTAGAGATGGAAGACTCTGCCGGCGGGATCTTCCATATTGGAGGAGAAGACGATTCGGCGATTGTCGGGATGGAAGACCGGCGCGAAATTCGCCGCCCCGTTGGATGTGATCTGCCGAAGATTCGATCCGTCCGCGTTGCACAGGAAGATCTCCATCTTGCCGGGCTTCACAAGCTCTTCGGCCAGCAGATTGCGGTATTCCTCAAGCTCTGCCGGGTCCGTGGGGTGGTAGCCCCGGAACACGATGGAATTCCCGTCCCACGAAAAATTCGCACCTCCGTCGTAACCCGTCATCGTTGTGAGGCGCCGGATATCTGAGCCATCCGTGTTCATCGTGTAGAGCTCAAGGTCTCCGTCGCGGGAAGATGTGAAGACGATCCTGTCGCCGGTGGGGGAGACGGTGGCTTCGGCATCATAGCCGGCACTGCCGGCGAGGAGCCTTGGATTTGACCCGTCGCGGTCCGCCACGTAGATGTCGTAGGCATTGAACACTCCCCACACGTAGCCGCGGGACTTGTCGGGTGGGGGAGGACACGCTTCTGAAGCTCCGTGGGTCGAGGCGTACAGGATGCTCTGATCACCAGGGAGGAAATATCCACAGGTTGTCCTGCCGGCCCCCGTGCTCACCAGACGTTGGTTCCGGCCGCTCAGAGGCATGATGAAGATCTGGTCGCACTTGAACGGAGGACGAGTCGACTGGAAAATCAGGTGCGACTCGTCGAACGAGAAATACGCTTCCGCGTTGGTGCCTCCGCGCGTCAACTGGACAATGTTGCGCAGATGGGGCTCATGGGACGGCGCCAGGATGCCGTCCTGGACCGGAGCGGTCCAGGTCAGCACAAGAACGGCAAGAACGGAGAAGAACGTGTGCATCGTCTTGAGTGTCGAGTGATGGAACAGGGGCCGAGTTTACCCCAGAAGAGGGTAGCATGGTACGGATTTTCCGCTTGAGAATCTACGAAAGCAGACAGGATTCCCGACAATGGTCATAACACCGTCGGGCCTGTGAACTGTTCCCCGAGAGTGCAACGAGAATATCTTCCTCCCGCCGTACGGTCATGCGTGGCCTCGAGTGGCCAGTGGAATCTGTGGAGATGTTCGCGTATACTTCAGGTGCATCATCACCGGCTATTCCCTCCCCAACGTTGCAGGCTCCTCGGCCCTCTTCAAGATTGGAGGGAAGAACTTCAGCAGAGGGATCATGATGTCGCTTACAGATCGAGTTGCTCTCATTACAGGCGGAACCGGAGCACTGGGCTCGGTCATCGCCCATCGGCTTGGACAGGAGGGAGCACAAGTGTGGGTAACCTGTCGCGGGTCGCTCGATGTGCGGAAGGCGGAGGAGCGGGGCTGGCACGCCGTTGAGGCGGATGTGACCAAGGAAGCCGACGTTGTCCGTCTCTTTGCAGACGTCGCGCAGGAAGCGGGTCGGCTCGACGTTCTGGTGAACACGGTGGGCGGATTCGTGACTCCTCGGCCGGTGCGGGACGTCCGGGTGGACGAGTGGGACGGGATGATGGAGCTGAATCTCAAGTCGGTGTTTCTGTGTATTCGCGAGGCCCTGCAGATCATGGAGCATCAGTCCTACGGCCGGATCATCAGCATTGCAGCGAAGAACGGACTGACGCCGGGGCCTGGACGCGCGCCGTACTCGGTTTCCAAAGCCGGCGTCGTGTTTCTGACGTCAGTCGTGGCGGAAGAGGTCAAGGGGAGCGGGATCACGGTGAATTGCATTGCGCCCAGCATCATTCTGACGGAGGCGAACCGGACCTCCATGCCGAAGGAAGATCATCGGGCGTGGGTCAAGCCGGAGGAGATCGCTGCCGCGATCGTTTTCCTCTGTTCGGAAGAAGCAGGCAGCGCCAACGGCACGACGATCAGAGCATTTGGCGGGCTTTAGCCGCCCGGGCCGCGAAAAAGGATTTGACTTTCAGGGGTTGATTTGATATACTAATGGCTGTTATTGACGGGGTATCACCGATTTCACTATCCCAACCGGAGGAGCTCGTTCATGGAACTCGCAGGCTTCATCACCTTCATTCAGGAGGCGGCCGCCCAGACGGGAGGAGCACTGAACTGGCTGCAACAGAAGTATACGGATGGCGGGGGCTTCATGCACCCGATTCTCATTGTCCTGATTCTGGGACTGGCGTTTTCGCTCGAGCGGCTGTGGACCCTCAGTCGGGCATCGGTCGACACGAAGAAGTTCCTTCTGAGTGTCAAGAAGGCGCTGGATGAGGGGGGTGTGCCGGCAGCGCTCGAAGTGTGTGCCAACAACCGCGGTTCCATTGCGAGCGTCTTCCAGGCAGGTTTGCTGCGGGCTGAAGAAGGTATTGAATCAGCCGAGAAGGCGATCATCAGCTACGGCGGCATCGAAATGGCGTTTCTGGAAAAAGGGCTTGTGTGGATCTCTCTGGCCATCAGCCTCGCGCCCTTGCTGGGATTTACAGGAACAGTGCAGGGCATGATCGAGGCCTTCGACGCCATCAAAGAGGCCAAGAACATCTCTCCTGAAATCGTGGCCGGCGGTATTTCTGTGGCGCTGTTGACAACCCTCTTCGGGCTGGTGACGGCCATGATCCTTCAGGTGTTCTACAACTACTTTGTGTCGAGAATCGACCGGCTTGTCATTGACATGGAGGAAAGCTCGATCGAACTCATCGATTCTCTCGTCCTGCTGAAGCGCGGGAAGAAGGTGAGCGATCGAACGGCGCCACCAAGCCACAAGTGATTCTCCATTTGAAAGGACGGGACTCCGATGTTGCGTAAACGCACATCCCGGGAGGCGGAAATCCCCACGTCATCCATGGCGGATATTTCGTTCCTGTTGCTGCTCTTCTTCCTGGTGACAACAACGATCGATGTGGACACGGGAATCGGCCTGGTGCTACCCCCTCCGATCGATGAGGGAGACATCACGAAGGTCAACCCTGAGAACATGATCCGGGTGCTCGTCAACACGGCGGGTGAGGTGCTTCTTGACGATGAACCGACGTCCGTTGCCCAGATCCACGAAATCGTAGCGTCGAAGCTGCGGCAGAAGAACAAGATTATCTCGATCAAGGTCGACCGGGAGACCCCGTATCGGGTCTATATTGCCGCGCTGGACGGCATCAAGCTTGCTTACCAGACCTTGCGCGAAGAGTACGCACAACGGCAATTCGGTCTGCCCCTCAAACAACTCACGAAGAGTCAGCTGGACGAGGTTCGAGATGCCGTCAAGCAGAGCATCTCGATTGCCGAACCGGAACGAACGCGATAGGAACGAGCGATGAAGTTCAAGAAGAAAGCGGCATCGACAAAGCAATCGATCCCGACGGCGTCACTCCCCGATATCATCTTCATGTTGCTGATCTTCTTCATGGTCGCAACCGTCCTTCGGGAGTTCGATGTCAAGGTTTCCTACACGCTCCCGTCGGCCGAGGCGATCGAAAAGATCGACAACAAGCGGATCGTGTCGTATATCTGGGTCGGGCGGGACGGCAGAATCCAGTTCGAGGACAACATTGTGGTGATTCCCGAGATCCAGAACCTCTCGGCCCGGAAGCGGCAGCTGATTCCCAATGTCATCATGTCCCTCCGGATCGACGAGGGATCCAAGATGGGCATTGTCACCGATATCCAGCAGCAGCTCCGGATGGGCGATGCGCTCCGCATCAACTATTCAACATTGCAGAAATTGTAGGCCCCGGACTCGGCGATCGATGAAATCGGAAATGCTCTCACCCCGAGGCAGGCCAAGCGCTTGCCTCGTTTCGTTTCCCCGAGGAACCCCCGTATGACGCTGAGCGAGCGGCTGACAGAGGATATGAAGGCTGCCATGAGGCGCGGCGATCGATTCACGCTGGATACGCTGCGTACTCTCAAGGCGAGACTCATCGAGCTGTCGAAACGGGGGGAAGAGAAGCCCCTCACGCCCGATGACGAGGTGGCCGCTGTCGCAGGAGCGATCAAGAAACGCCAGGAGGCCATCGAACTCTATGAGAAGGGGGGACGCGCCGATTTGGCGGGGCAGGAACGGAAGGAGATCGAAATCCTCTCTGTCTACCTGCCGCAACAGATGACGACCGCGGAAGCCGAAGAACATGTCCGCCGTGCCATCCAGGAATCCGGCAGCTCTTCCCTCAAGGATATCGGCAGGGTCATGGGACTCCTCATGAAGGATCTGAAAGGGAAGATTGATGGGAAGGTCCTCCAGGAGATCGTGCGGAAACAGCTGGGAGGTTAGCCCGTGGGACTCGATCTGCTCCTCGCCGTTCCTATCATCGTTGCGATCCTCGTGGGGTTCAGGGACGGACTCGTTCGGAAGCTCGTCGCCATTGCCGCCACGGTTGCCGCACTCTTCCTGGCGCAGTTTCTGATGGCCGACGCCGGCAATGCGCTCGTCGAAGCGTTTGACGTCGACAAATCCTCTGCTCCGGTGCTCGGCTACTTCTCCGTTTTCTTCGGCATCCTGATCCTGCAGTCACTCCTCTACCGCCTCCTTGCCAAAGGATACAAGATCGGTGGAATCGCTGACCGGATCATCGGCAGTGTGCTCGGATTCGTCCAGGCCTCCATCGTCGTGAGTGCCATCCTGATGATGCTGGCAACTCAGGGATGGCCCTCGCGCCAGGCACGGAAGGAGTCTCGTCTGTATCGCTCTCTGGTCAACATCGCCCCTTCTTTGCTCGATACCTCCACGACTCTCCTCCCGGAGGCGCAGGAGCGCCTCAAAGAACTGACCCGTCCGCAACCCGTAGCCCCGGCACCTCCGCCACAGGAAGCCCCGAAACGCTGACAGGGGAGTCCCGAGCGCATGACGCATTCCCCATCTCTTCTCGCAAAGGTTGAGTTCGACAAGGTTGTCCAACGCATTTCCTCGCTCGCCAGCTCGGAGCCGGGGAAGGCCCTGGCGCGGGAGATCCGCCCGCTCGACAGTCGTGAGGAGGTCGAGCTCGAGCTGACGCGCGTCAGCGAAGCGAAACGCCTCCTCGTAGAAGAGGGAATGATCCCGCTCGATAGTCTCCGGGACATCCGGGGTGCCCTCAAGAAATGCACGATCGAGAACAGCATTCTCACGGCGACAGAGCTGCTGGAAATTGCCCTGACCTTACGGGCGAGCAGGGGAGTGCACGGCGTTCTGGCAAAGCGGCACAGGGAGGCCCCGACGATCGCCTCCCTCCAGTCTTCGCTGGTGGTGGACAAGGTGCTCGAATTCAACATCATGGGAGCGCTGGATGAGGGGGGAAGCGTGAAGGATGAAGCGAGCCGGGAACTTCGCGACGTGCGGCGCGAGATGATCGCCGCGCAACAGAATCTGCGCAAGCGCCTCGAGGCGATTCTCCGGAGGGTGTCGAAACAGGAGTACCTGCAGGAGGAGATCATCACCACGCGCGATGGTCGTATGGTGATCCCGGTCAAGACTGAATACAAGAAACAGGTCCCGGGATTCATCCACTCGAGCTCCGCGAGCGGAGCTACGATGTTCATCGAACCGGCAGAAACCCTCGAACTCAATAACGAACTGCGCGAACTCCAGCTACGGGAGGAACGGGAAATCCGACGGATCCTGCAGGAACTGACCGGACAGGTCAGAGAGATCCGGGAACGGCTTGAAACCGCTTTTCGGTCTCTCGTTCTGCTGGATGTTGTCTTCGCGAAGGCGCGCTATTCCGTCGAACTGATGGCCCATGCGCCCGCGCTCGCTGAGGTGCCGGTCCTCCGCCTGCGCGACGCGCGCCACCCCGTCCTGCTCGGACGTCACCGGCGGGAGGAGGTCGTGCCGCTTAACCTGGACCTCGGGGGCGATCGGCGAACGCTAGTCATCACTGGTCCAAATGCGGGCGGAAAAAGTGTGGCCTTGAAGACGGCCGGCTTGCTGGTCCTCCTCACTCAGGCGGGGATTCACATCCCTGCGGCTCCGGATTCCGAGATCTTCCTGTTCGAGAAGGTTTTTCTGGATATCGGTGACGAGCAGTCCATTGAGCACGATCTGAGTACGTTCAGTTCCCATTTGAAGAACTTGAAGGAAATCGTGCAAGAGGCGACACCGGCGTCTCTTGTGCTGGTGGATGAAATCGGGGCAGGAACTGACCCGGAGGAAGGAGCGGTCCTGGGCATGGCGGTTCTGGATGAGCTGACGCGCCGCTCATGTCTGACCATTGTCACAACTCATTCGGGAATCCTCAAAGTGTTCGCACATGACCACCCCGGGATGGTCAATGGGTCGATGGAATTCGATCAGAAACACCTTCAGCCCACCTACAGGTTTCAGATGGGTATCCCTGGGAGCAGCTACGCCCTGGAGCTCGCGGATCGCATGGGAATGCCGCCAGCCGTCCTGCAACAGGCCTGGAGGCTCCTCGGCCCCCAGAAGGTGAAACTTGAGGCACTCATCGGAGACCTGATGACCCAGACTCAGGAGGCACGGAAGGCCCTGCGGGAAGCTGCCGAGGAGAGGCGAAGGCTGTCAGAGATGGCTGCAACCTATGAGGCGAAGCTGGCGGGGGTTCGCGCAGAAGTTCGACTGCTGAAGCAGGAAGCGAAGGAAGAAGCGCAAGAACTCCTGAAGAGGGCACAGTCCGAAATCGAGTCTGCAATCCGGGACATCCGCGAGAGGGGGGCGGAAAAAGAGAGCGTCCGTCAGGCAAAATCGCTGGTTCAGAAGCTGCACGATGAGGTAGAGCAATGGGCTCCACAGGAGGCAATGCCAACTCCGGAGACGATCACTCAAGGAGACCGCGTTCGCCTGAGGGAAGGATCGGGAACAGGGGAGGTGGAAAGCGTGCGGGATGGTATGGCAACAGTCGTTTGGGGACACGGGACCCTGAAGGTGCCCCTCAACCGACTCGTGAAGGAGGAGACCGGCAGCGGGGCTGTGTCGGGACCCGTTTTCGACTTCGTTCCCAC
>CAYXMK010000054.1:0-1096 GCA_964465905.1 uncultured Ignavibacteriaceae bacterium
CCGGAGCTTTCGCCTTCCCACACCGAATCGTCCATTCTCCTACTCATAGCGGTCAAGGCGGAAGCGTTCCCCCAGGTACAGTCGGCGCGCCTCCGGGTCGTTCGCCAGGAAGTGGGCCGTCCCGGATTTTAGAATTTTTCCCTCGAAGAGAAGATACGACCGATCGGTGATCGAAAGAGTCTCGTGGACGTTGTGGTCGGTCACCAGCACGCCGATGTTTCGCTCCTTCAGCGTCTGGATGATGCGCATGATATCCTCGACGGCAATCGGATCGATGCCGGCAAACGGTTCATCGAGGAGCATGAATTTCGGATCGAGAGCCAGTGCACGCGCAATCTCCGTTCTCCGCCGCTCGCCGCCGGACAGAACGTACCCCTTGTGGCGCGCAACGTGCGTCAGACCGAAATCCTCCAGCAAGCGTTCACAGGTGCGGCGCCGCTCTTCCTTGGTGAGATCGCTCAGCTCCAATACAGCCAGCAGATTCTCCCGGACCGTCAGACGACGGAACACCGAGGCCTCCTGAGGAAGATACCCGATCCCGCTCCGCGCCCTGGCGTACATGGGAAGCGACGTCAGCTCCCGATCTCCCAGGAATACCCTCCCTTCGTTCGGACGAATCATCCCGACAATCATGTAGAAGGTCGTCGTCTTCCCGGCACCGTTGGGTCCCAGCAGCCCGACAATCTCCCCCTGACGCACCTCGATACCGACACGGTTGACCACGGTCCGCTTCTTGTACCGCTTGACCAGACCTTCGGCCCGCAGCAGAAGCGGTCGCTCATCGTCCCGCGAAGCTCTCTCCACGTCCTGCCCTTGTCTTGGTTCCATGGCTCTCTCAGTCCTGCACGTGCACGGTGACCGCCGTGCCGCTGCGGGTGGGACGCATCGTCTCCCAGCGGAATCCGTCGAGACGGTATTCTGCTTCGTGATGACGTACCATCGTCTCCGGCACGTAGACGCCCTGAACACCTCCCGTGACGCTGATACGGTCCACCCCACCTCCCGCGAAGTCGATCACGATCCTGTCGCCCGTCGACTTGTTGGCGCCATTGGGCTCCTCTTCGTCGAAGAGGTACGTAAAACTCGTTGCGGTTTG
>CAYXMK010000054.1:1106-12257 GCA_964465905.1 uncultured Ignavibacteriaceae bacterium
GTTTGATCGACGATGATCCGGGAGAGCTGCTGGTCGTGGAATATCATCGTCAGGAAGCGACCGGTCAGCTGATCGAACCGCTCCCGCAACGCCGTGTCGGAGCGGCTGACGGCCACGGACCGTTCATACACTTCGACGCGGCGAAGGCGGTTATTCTCCAGGACGATACGCATCGAGTCTCCGCTCACCTGTCGGTCGCCGTGCCAGATAATCGGCCGCTCCCGCAGGATGATCACGGCCTGATCCCGGAGAAACCGCGCTTCTCCGCAGCGCGCCGCCAGATCATCCCGGGCGAACAACACCTCTCCCCTTGCCACAAAGACCCTCGCCGTATCCCGCAGCTGTTCCATCACGCGACTGACAACGACGAGCGTATCAGGTATCCCTGACTCCGCGGAGTCAATCTGCACGAGTCTGGGATTCAGCGGGACCTGCGAGTATTCCGTTGACTGGACATGGAGAAGGGAGTCGCCGAAGACCGTCGTGCGGGCTCCCCGATCGTGCACGCGGACGCTGCCGGTCGCTATGGACACCGTCTCCTCTTCGTGGTACACGAGGGTATCACAGAGGGTCGTGGAAACGGAGTCCACAACTACGACCTCTCCGCGGAAGGTGGCGACCTTCCGGCCGAGGTCGTACTCCCCCTCGCGCGCCGTCAGTGTCACTCCTCCCCGGAGCAGCCGGACAGCCCCCGTGACGCGGGCAAGCCGCCGGTCACCATGGTAGACACCTTCTCGCGACGTCAGAACGATGGAATCACGGACGATGCGCACGTTCCCGAACAGCTCGATGCGGTTCTCGGCAACGTGACGGAGGGCCCGGTCGCACCAGAGATCGACAGCACCCCCTTCCGCCGATGCCTGGACGAAGTGAACACCGCCGATCAGCTCCCGCACCTCCAAGCCGTTGATGGTCCGGACGAAGAGCTCCTGAGCCGATTTGAGTTCGATGACGCGTCCGGACTGCGCTCCGACTGGAATCGGCATCAGCGAAACCATACCGGCGAGAAGAACAAGGAGGCGCAGGGGCGGAATGAAGTAACGCACGATGTCAGAACCCATTTATTCCGGCCTCGATTCGCCCGATACTCTGAAGATACGATAGGATCGCAGATGCTGGTCGGCTTCCAATCCGTGCCCCTCGATCTTCTCCGTCGGCGACACAATGGTCACGAATTCTGGCGTGTAGATCAACCGCCGACGGTTATCCCACCGGAGGATCGATGTGGTGAGGACCGTGCTGTCACTCGATACGACGCGGACATCCACGGAGGCCTGCAGATCATTCGTGCGATCATCCACCCTCCCTTCGCGGGATGTCAGCACCGAGGTCTCGCGTCCCTGTGGATCCAGGAAATGCACAACCACCCCCTCGCTGAGGAGGGTTTGCTGCGTATGGGCAAACACGCGGATGTAGCCGGCTTCAATGACGGCCGTCGTCACGCCTGAATCGGAGAGCACAACGCGACTGTTCCAGCTCTCCTGCTGTGGGAGCGTGGCGCTGTCAACGTCGGGAAGGACGGAGGGCTTGACCTTGTCTTCGCAGGCCAGCGTCGCCAGCGCAAGCAATCCCGCCGCGCACAGACTCAGTGAGGAGCGCATCATCAACCCGCCTCATTGCGCAGGCCGGCCTTCACAAGATCGTGCAGATGGATCATGCCCACCGGTCGATGCTCTCCATCGACCACGATCAACTGAGTGATCGCAAAGGACTCCATCTCCTCCAGCGCCGACGCCGCCAGCATCTCGGGGCGGATCGTCTTGGGGTTCCTGGTCATCGCCTCCGCCGCTGTCAGGCCGGCGATGTTGGCTGTCCGCTGCAACAGACGCCGCAGATCACCGTCGGTGATGACCCCAACGAGCTTCCCCCCTCCGTCAACAACGCACGTGGCCCCCAGCCGCTTTGACGTAATGACGTAGATCGCGTCGGAGAGTGGAACATCATCCCGTACCACAGGGATGTCGTTCCCCTTGACCATCATCTCCTGAACGCGCAGGAGCAGGCGTTTCCCAAGCACCCCTCCGGGATGGAACATGGCGAAGTCTTCCCTCGTAAACTTCCGTTTATCCAGGAGGGCAACCGCCAGGGCATCCCCCATCGCCAGCGTGGCTGTGGTGGAGGACGTGGGGGCCAGATCGTGCGGGCACGCCTCCTGCGGCACACCCACGTCGAGCACAACGTCGCTTTGCTGCCCCAGGGGCGACTCCTTGTGCGCTACCATCGCGATGATCTTCACCCCCATCCTCTTGAACAGGGGAATCAGTTCCCGGATTTCCTCCGTGTCACCGCTCTTCGAAATACAGATCACCACATCATCTCCCCTCACCATGCCGAGATCACCGTGGACGGCATCGCTCGGGTGCAGGAATACGGCAGCGGTGCCCGTGGAGTTCAGCGTGGCCACGATCTTGCGTGCCACGAGCCCCGACTTGCCCATGCCCGTGATGATCACGCGGCCCGGGCTCTGCAGGATCAATTCGACGGCACGAGCAAAATTCTCGTCAATCTTCTCCTCAAGGCCCGCCACAGCCTGCGCTTCGAGGCGGACCACTTCTTTCCCCTTCTCAATGGCTGAGTTCATGATGGGTCCTTTGAATGCGCACCGGAGCGCCGCAACAACCGGATGATGCGTGCGAGCACAGTTCGGGAAGCCGGCAGAGGAACTTCCAGAGGTTCGGACAGCAGGACTTTCGGACGGATCTGATTGTAGGATCGGAACGCGGCTGTCAGATCACGGTCGGAATACGTCGCCAGACGTTCGAACAGAAAGCGCGGAGCCAACGCGATCCGCGGATCTCGCGTGCGGGTCTGCAACATCAACTCATTGTAGAAGTTCGTAACCGGCAGAGGATGGTTCACCAGCGTCCGGCCGCTGTGCACCCACAGGCGTTCATCGTGAACGCAGAAGGCCAGCGACAGCGGCATGCCTCCCGTCGTCCGCATGGGAACCTCCCTCAAACTCCCTCCGCACGCCGGGCAGGGCAACCCCGGCAGCCAGGTCGAATAGGTCCACCGCCTCAGCTCCTTGATCTGCACACCGTCTTCGCTCTCGCGCAAATCGGTCACTTCACAGTCCAGGCGCTCACGGTCCGGTTCACGCACGGTCACCGTAATGGTTCCTACCGTCGTCTCCACAACGCCGAAGGCCAGCACCTGCAGGAGAGGCGCACCGAGATCTGCCGATCGGCCCGGGGGCACGAGGATGCAGTGTCCTGGTCCCCAGACTCCCCGCGTCGCAACAGTCCATTGGTCCAGCAATTCCCGGACCTTGCGATACCCCGGCCGGTCTTCGGGGAGGATCCACTCCAGGAGCCCCCGCTCGCGGGGAGTGAGTGACAGAGAGACGTCAGGTTCCACGGGGGCGTGTCTGACTTCGAAGGATCATGTCGATGACTTCCCGCACTGCGCCGTCCCCTCCCCTCCTGCGGCACACGTAGTGCACGACGCGCCGTACGGACGGGAGCGCATTGGCAGGGGCAGCGGAGAATCCCACCCGCTTCAGAACCGGGATGTCGGGCTCATCGTCTCCGATGTAAGCTACCTCGCGGTCTTCGAGGCCATGCCGACGCAGGATCGCCTCGTACGCCGACATCTTGTCGTCCAGGTTCTGATGAACATCGTCGTACCCCAGTTCACCCGCCCGTCGCTGAACGATCCTCGACACCCTGCCCGTGATAATCCCAACGAGAAATCCACTCCTCTTCAGCTTCATTACCCCATAGCCATCATGGACGTGAAACCGCTTCAGCTCTTCACCGTCGTTTCCGTAGTAGATACCTCCGTCGGTCAACACTCCGTCGACATCCATGAGAAGCATTTTGACCGATCGCAGTCTTCGCAGCATGGATTCTGAGGAACGCACGGAAATTCAAGCGAGTGTGGGAAGGGACTCAGGATGACGGTAGAGAGTGAACGGCGCGGTGGATGGCCTGGACTTGGCGGACAACTTCGTCCAGCCGGTCCAGCGGCAACTGACTGTCTCGATCGCTCAGTGCCCGCGGAGGATCGGGATGCGTCTCAAGGAAGAGCGCGTCGCACCCTGCGGCAACCCCGGCGCGGGCAAGCGGGAGGATGAACTCCGGCTGTCCGCCGCTGCTGGTTGCATTCCCTCCGGGAAGCTGAACCGAGTGGGTCGCATCCAGAACGACGGGATAGCCCGTTCTGCGCATGACCACGAGTCCCCGCATGTCCACCACGAGGTTATGGTAGCCGAACGATGTTCCCCGCTCCGTAAGGAGAATGCGACGGTTTCCTGTCGCTGCAACCTTCTCAGCGGCCAGAGCCATATCCTCAGGAGCCAGGAACTGTCCCTTCTTGATGTTCACCGCTCTTCCCGTCTCCCCCGCCGCCTGCAGCAGCTCTGTCTGGCGGCACAGAAAGGCAGGGATCTGCAGCACGTCGGCAACCTCGGCCGCCACCGCCGCCTCCTCGGGATGATGGATGTCCGTCAGCAGCGGAAAGCCGAATTCCTGCCGTATCTCGCCGAGGATCTCAAGGGCCTTCTCCATGCCGATCGACACAAATGAGTCCTTGCTCGTCCGATTGGCCTTCTTGTAGGACGACTTGAAGATCACGGGGAGCGTATGCCGTTGCGCGACGGCGCGGATATGCTCCGCCGTTCTCTGGAGCAGTTCGCGACTCTCCACCACACACGGGCCTGCTATCAGAACCAGTGGGTGGCCGTTCCCGACGACGACGGATCCGATGGTGACTGCCACTGATGACTCCCTTTTCTGTGTCCCCCGATGCGGAGACGCTGGAACATAAACATAGCAAAAAATGAAGCGACTGTCAAAGAAGGCCCGTTTCTTGATATTCCGTCGTTCATATCGTATAATGGGACAGAGACGGGAGTCCAGCATGAAAAGCCGGGCATACGCCAAGATCAACCTCTTCCTGAAGATCCTCCGGAAACGACCGGACGGCTATCACGATCTGGAGACTCTCTTTCACCCGATCGATCTCTACGACGACCTCGAGCTGACGGCAACGGGCAGCGAGATCTCCACGGTGACCCGTCACTCCTCCCTCCCGTCCGATGAATCTAACCTCTGTCTGCGGGCCGCCCATCTCCTCAAGAACGCGACGCACTTCGGAGGTGGAGCACATATTCTGCTGACCAAGCGCATCCCGCTTGGCGCAGGGCTCGGCGGCGGAAGCGCCGACGCGGCAGCCGTTCTCCGCGGTCTCAATCTGCTCTGGAACGTCCGTCTCCCGGATGAAACCTTGAGGGAGTTGGCCGCGCAACTCGGCGCCGACGTGCCCTTCTTCCTCCTCGGCCGCTCGGCATACGCAACCGGTCGCGGCGATCTGCTCTCACCCGTGGATATCTCGCTCCCGTACTGGATCGTCGTTGCTACACCCCCTCTGCACGTCTCCACGTCCTGGGCCTACGCCCACTGCACGCCGAGGAACGAGGACGCCTCAACACATGAAACCCTCGAGCGCATCGGAAACCTGGCCGACCCTGCTACGGTCCGTTCGCTCATGGTGAACGACTTTGAACCGTCTGTCATGCAGGCGTTTCCCGGCATCAGGAGCATCAAGAAGCTCTTCTTGGAACACGGGGCGATAGCGGCACTGATGTCGGGGAGCGGCTCGTCGGTGTTCGGACTGTTCGCCGAAGAATCCCGCGCCCGGACTGTTGCCGCTTCGCTCGCCCCCGATCACGTGGTCTCCCTCACCAGGCCCGGCTTCCGACCAGCTGGCACAGATGCAGTGACGCCGTGATCATCGGCCGCATGGTCAACCGTCTCCTCCTTCCCGCCCTGTCGCTCTGCGTGGCTTCATCGCTGGCGCGAGGGCAGGACTCTCTTTCGTCGGTTCAGTCCCACGCTGTGGCCCGCCCCGACTCACTCCGGTCGCGGGTGACGCTTGACCTCACGTCCTTTCGCCAGCCGGCCGATTCGAGCTCCTCCCTCCAGAGAGCTCAGTTTCGCTGGACGGATGTCTATCATCTCGGTGGTCTCCTGCGCCGAAAGGGAGGAATCATTCTCCGCGAGCTCGGAGAGGCGGGGCTTCCGGAACAGCTCCTCCTCACCGGATCGGAACTCTCCCTCCTGCTGGACGGTCATCCGTGGAACGATCCCGTGACGGGACTTGCCAATCTCCACGTCATTCCGCTCGAGGACCTCGACGGAGTCGAAATCGACGGACCGGTGCTCGCTCCCTCCTGGGGGCCGGGCGGCGGAAGCAGCGCACACCTGCTGAGCCACCCGTGGTGGACCAGCCGGCCGGTCACCAAGCTCCGCTTCTTCCAGGGACCGGACGAGCATCTCCTCACGGATGGTTCGTTTTCGCAGAACGTGACGCGCACCGTCAATCTCACAGCCGGCGTCCAGCGACACGTCGCCAACGGCCGCTACCAGAATGCGGGCTTCGAGTCGTGGAACGTCCGCACCCGAGTGCGCTGGAATCCCGGCGACCGACTCAATGTCCTGTTGACCTACTTCTACACCGATGCGCTCGTCGGTATGAATGGAGGTGTCTACGCGGACAGTACGTTTTCCATCTATGAGCCCGCCTCAGCGACCGTGCGGTTTCCGAATGCCCGCGAGGAAACCGGCCGGCACGACGTCACGGCGATAGCTGCTGTTCGCCCCCTTGCCGATTCCTCATGGAAAACAACGCTCCGACTCTTCAGCACGTCCGCGCAACGGACCTACGTCGATTCGTCGTTCCGCACCTGGGAGACCATCGGCTCCTACGCCTGGAATCGGCTGGGAGCAAGGATCGAACAGCGCATCGACCATCCGCTGCACTCTACAGTCGTCGCCGTCCACGGAGAGCGCCGCCACGTGCAGGCCGACACTCTCCTGCCCGTTGCGTCGCTCAGGCTCGTCTCCCTCTCCGTCGAGAGCATGCTCCGGGTCATCAACGACGCGTCCCCCGCCGTGTTCTTCAAAGAGGAACTGATTCACAACCGGTGGTACACGTCGGCAGGATTCGATCTTTCCGTTTCCCTCTTCGACAAACTGTCCGCAGGACTGGGCGCCTCCCGCTCCTACCGTCTTCCCACGACCCGCGACATGAGTCTGCACCTGGGTGCGAATCGGGAAGTCACCGACCTTGTGTCGCGGTACGACGTACTCCAGATTGGTCTGAGGGGAGAATGGAAAGTGCTCCGGGCATCCGTCCGGGTGCGCCGGACGGCCCTGGACCGCTGGCTGACGGCCTTCGCCGTTCCGGCCCTCCTTTCTCCGCGCTTCCTGGACCTGCGCCCCGCTCCGATCAGCAAGCTTGTGCTGAACAGCGTTGAAGCCGACATGAACATCCGTCTCTGGAAGTTCGTGGGAGAGGCAGGACTTACGTTTCAGGAACCGATCGAAGCTCCGGCAGCCGACCCGGGTCTGCCGCGCATGTCTCTCTTCGGTGAGGTCATGTGGTCCGACACCCTCTTTGACGGCCACCTGACGGCTCGGGCCGGAGGACGGATTCGCCATCTGGGTCCCGCCTCTGCCATCCGCTTTCATCCCGCCTACGGAATCTTCAGCGCGGCGGAGGGCCCTCGCCAGCCGTCCACCACCTGCATTGACCTCGTCGCCGTCGCGCGGATCGGGGACGCGTTTCTTCAGATCACGTGGGAGAACATCACCAATGCGCAGACGTACCGGGTCCTCACGTATCCTCTCCCGGAGTCCGGCGTCAGCATTGGCGTAAACTGGGTCTTCTTCGATTGAACCATGAGCAAGGTCATTACGCTCTTCGGCAGCTCCAGGCCCCGGGAGGATCATCCCGACTATGTTCTCGCTCGCACGACGGGTCGACTTCTGGCCGAGGCAGGGTTTGCCGTGTGCAACGGAGGGTACCTCGGAACAATGGAGGCCGGGGCGCGTGGCGCGAGAGAAGCGGGGGGACACACCATCGGCGTCACTCTGGCTCACCTCTCGTCCCCTCCCAACGCCTACATCCGGGAAGAGATCCGGGCTGCGTCACTGTGGGATCGCCTTCGCATTCTCATGGAGCGGGGAGACGCGTATGTCGTCTTCCGGGGAAGCACGGGGACGCTGTTGGAGCTCGCCGCCGTCTGGGAGGCCGTCAACAAGGGGATGATGAGAGAGAAGCCGATTCTCATCCTCGGGCCGTTCTGGCGGAGCACTGTGGAGACTGTTCTTGCGGAGCTGAGGGAGGAAGGGCGGAGCAGCGGCGTTCGCTGCGTGCATGTTGTCGACAACCCCGAGGCGTGCGTCCGCGAGCTTCAGAAGCACTTCTCGGCGCAGTAAGACTTCACGGGCGCAGGAAGGCCTTTGCGGCGTCGTACACCTGATCCACCGAGATCTCGCGCACGCACTTGAAGAGGACGTCGCGGCGAGTGCACGTCAGCGGTTTGGGAGAGTACACGAAACAGGGGGAACACTCCAGTCCGATCCGTACGAGCACATGCGGCGTGTTCCACGGCCTGATGTAGGAAGGGTTCGTCGGTCCGATGATGGCGACGACATTTCGCTTCAGAGCTGCCGCCACGTGCATCAGACTGGAGTCGTTGGTAACGAAACACGTACACCGCGCCATCAGGGCCGCCGTGTGAGCCAGGCTCCGAGTCCGCACGTTGACAACACCCGGCAGCCCGGCGAGACGGCAGACCTGTTCCTTCAGTTCATCCTCATCCGATCCGCCGAACACCAGCACCCGGCAGTTATCCCGTCTCACCAGGTTCCGGGCAAGCTCGGCGAACTTGTCCGGTTCCCACCGGCGCTTCTCATGGTTCTTCAGGGTTGAACAGCCGGGATGGAAGCCCACGACGGGCTCTCCCTCGCGGATGCCCAGCAGCTCCAGGTCCCGGCGAGCCGTTTCGCGGTCGCCTTCCAGGAGCGGGAATTCAAGATCCGGGAGAGGGCCGGCAACCGGGCCGGTGAGCAGGGAGACCAGGCGTACGTTCTCCTCCACATTGTGCAGCGCATCGTCTTCGTCGACGTGGCCGTTATTCAGGAAGCCGAAGTTCGTTCTGTCACCCCGGAGGTAGCGCACGCCAAGGCGCCGTTCGGCACCGATGAGGTACTGGACGACATTGTATTCCCTGCGATTCGAGGGATACACGTTGAGGGTGACATCGTAGGAGCCCCGGAGGTGGAGGAGGTACTTGAGCGACCGGACAGCTCCCTCGCGGAGAAAATCCCAGTGGAGCACGCGGTTGACGCAGGGATTGCGTTCGAAGATGTCACTGGCACCGCGATACATCACCAGCACGTCAATCGACGCCTCGGCGAATCGCTGGCGCAGGAGGCGGAGCGCCGGCGTGAACATGAGAGCGTCGCCGATGCCCGAAAGGGCCAGCACGAGGATCTTCACGTCATATCTCGTTGATGTGCACAGCGCGCAGAGCGCATATCAGCGAACCGGCAATGCCGCGGCCGAGGAATCCCGCAGCGAATCCAGGCGCATCTGCATCCGGACCTTGCTCCTCTCCTGTGCAATGAATTCGTTGACGCCCGGCTCGCTCCGATAGACACTCAGAATCACGTCCAGCAGCTGATCCGCCTCCGAGTATCGGCCGAGAAGCTGGTACGCGTTGAGAAGAACGAGATAGGGATTGTCCTGTGCCAGGCGCTGCGGCGATCGGGATTCGACGACCGGCTTCAGCTCCTCCACAATCTCGTTCATGTATTCCTCCATCGCCTCCTTCCGGCCGGCGCGCTGATAGAAGAGTCCGATGTCGAACTTCATTGCCACCGGCATTTCCATCACGCGACGCGGGATCACCTGTTCCATGCGGTCCAGGACCTCTGCGAACTTCAGGGGCCCCCGCTCCACTTCCGTATAGTAGTAGCCGAGGGAGAAGAACGCTTGCCGGTAGTTCAGCATCAGCCGGCGCACATCCTCATCATAGTACTGCGTGCTGTCCCTCAGCCCTCTCCACAGGTATCCGAGCTTGGGGGTCCGCGAGGGTTCGTCGACATCGGTAAAGAGATGCGCCCGCATCTTCCCCTCGTGGAGGTTGGCCCAGTACACGTCCCCCTTCACCGGGGTCAGGCGGAACGCAAGACCCTCCATCTGGAGATAGTCCTTCAAGCCGATCTTTCCGTCATCCGCCACCGTCATGGCAAAGTAGATCGGGCGTTCCCATCGGCTCGTAAAGACAATATCCAGCACCATGAGATCCTGAACGCGCAGCGCCTTGATGTTGCCGAATTCGATGGTATGGGGAAGCAGGAAACTGAGGACGCGCCGGTTCAGCAGTGCCGTATCCCGCATCCCGCCGCGGCCCTGCAGAACCTCATTGTAGGTGCGAATCACGTCCTCCGGAACCGGCAGCTCGAACGTACGCGGCTCGTACTGGATCGGCTGGATGTTCTTGATCTGAGCATCTGACCGGCCGATCGGCACCTTCCGTGCACCGTGGGGCTCCCCGTTCTTCAGCTGTTCGATATACCACGGCGTGTTGAGCAGACTCAGATTGACCACGCGGATGTCCCGTCGCACCCCCTCGACATCCTGCAGGTACCAGAGGGGAAACGTGTCATTGTCGCCGTTCGTGAAGAGAATGGCGTCCTGCTCGCAGCTCTGGAGGAGGTTGTAGGAATAGTCCCACGCAACGTACTGGCCGCTCCGGTCCGCCTCGTGCCAGTTGATGCGCAGCATGTTTCCGGGCACGGCCACGAATGCCACCGCAAGCACCCCGAGAGCGATCGTCGGGGGATGGGCGCTCCACCGTTCACGCACGAGATCGATGAGCCCCGCCGTACCCACCCCCATCCACATCGAAAAAATGAAGAACGACCCGACGTAGAAGTAGTCGCGCTCGCGCGGCTGCGGCTCCTGCTGGTTCTGGTAGAGCGCAAGGATCACCCCCATGATCAGGAACGACACAAGCGCGACGACAGCCATCTTGGGCGTTCTCCGCCAGTGGTAGTACGCCCCGAAGAGGCCGAGGAGCAGCGGGAGGGCATAGAACTCCTTGAAGCTCCAGCCTGCGTCCTTGACATCGCTTTCTCTGCCGACCGTATTCCACAGGAAGTAGCGGAGATACATATGGTTGATCTGGTACCGCCACAGGAAATCCAGATCACTGCTGTATTTCTGATGCGCCGCCCTCTGCTCCGGCTCGGCTCCGTACCGCCGCGGCAGAATCGGCGCCTGGCCGTACTGCTCCCGGTTGAGGTACGAGACGAGGTTGGTCAGCGTACTCGGATTGTTCTCGTTCATCGGCGGATT
>CAYXMK010000055.1:0-12116 GCA_964465905.1 uncultured Ignavibacteriaceae bacterium
CGCTGGCCGGCAACTTCTATGGCAATCCTGCGGCAGAGATGACCGTCGTCGGCATCACGGGAACCAACGGGAAGACGACCACGGCGTTTCTGACAGACGCCGTGCTCCGGGCAGGCGGATGGACAACCGGGTTGATCGGGACCGTCCAGTACCGCGTCGGAGATCGATCGTTCCCTGCACCGCACACAACGCCCGAGTCCCTGGATCTCCAGCGCCTGCTTGCAGAGATGAAAGCGGCCGCTGCACAGGCGGTCGTCATGGAGGTTTCCTCCCATGCGCTCGATCAATACCGGGTCCATGGAATACCCTATCGGAGCGCCGTGTTCACGAATCTGACGCAGGACCATCTGGATTACCACGGGACCATGGAGCGGTACTTCGGAGCCAAACGAAAGCTCTTCGAATCACTGGACAGCTCGTCCTGGGCTGTTGTGAATATCGACGATCCTCGGGGACATGAACTCGCGTCCTGCACACCCGCGCGCATCCTCTCCTACGGCCTTCACGCCGACGCCCAGGTGCGCGCCCACACGGTTCACTGCTCGCTCTCGGCAACTTCAGTCACGGTCAACTACGCCGGAAACACCTTTGAGCTCCAGTCCCCGCTGGTCGGACGCTTCAACGTCCATAATCTCCTTGCCGCCTTTGCGACGGGCATTTCTCTTTCCCTGCCTGCGCAGAGCATCCTCCGCGGCCTGGCTTCCGTCGACTCCGTACCGGGACGATTTGAACGTATTACCTCTTCCAGGGGATGGACGGCTATTGTGGATTACGCCCATACGCCCGATGCACTCGAGAAGTGCCTCAGGTCTGTGCGCGACCTTCACGACACATCTCGGGGAGGACGGCTGATTACCGTCTTCGGGGCCGGAGGAGACCGCGATCGGACCAAGCGCCCTCTCATGGGGAGAATCGCCGCCAGCCTCAGTGATGTCGTCATTGTCACATCCGACAACCCCCGGACGGAAGATCCTGAGGCAATTATCGACGAGATCCTCCGCGGCATCCCGACGGGTACCCCCCTCATCCGGGAACCCGACCGCCGTACCGCCATCTGCCGCGCCCTCGAAGACGCACGCCCCGGCGACGTCATCGTCATCGCCGGCAAGGGTCATGAAGAGTACCAGGTGGTGGGAACCCAGCGACTGCATTTCAGCGATCGGGAAGTTGTCGAGCAATGCCGTTGACAGCGTGAACCTATGCTCCTGACGGAACACGATATTCTCCAGATTGAACACCGCCGGGTGTTCGAACTGAATCCGGCTTCCACCGGCGTCCTGGGAGGCATCTCCACGGATTCGCGGACGACGCAGCGCGGTGACCTCTTTGTACCCCTCCGCGGACAGACGTACGACGGACATGATTTCGTCTCGCAGGCCGTTGCGCGCGGCGCACGCATCATCATCGTCGAACACTCCTGGGCAGAACGTAACGCGGCGCTGTTGATGAGTCTTCCGGTGGCACGCGTCGTCGTTGACGACACAACGCGCGCCTTGGGCCAACTGGCGCTTCTCTGCCGCAGGAAGGTCCGCATACCGGTGCTCGCTGTTGCCGGCAGCAACGGCAAGACCACGACGAAGGATATGATCGCCCGGATTCTTGCACGGCGGTACAGCGTGCTGAGCACCGAAGGGAATCTGAACAACCAGATCGGCGTACCGCTTACCCTGTTCCGCCTCGAGCAGCATCATACGTGCGCGGTTGTCGAAATCGGTACGAACCACTTCGGTGAACTCACGTCCCTGTGCGATCTTCTGGAGCCGACACACGGTCTCATCACCAACATCGGCTCCGAACACCTGGAGTTTTTCCGCAACCGCTCGGGCGTCGCCCGCGCCGAAGGCGAGCTGTTCGCCTGGCTGCACGCGCACCGGGGAAAACAGGCAAGGATCTTCCTGAATGCGGACGATCCATACCTGCAACGGTATTCGCGGCAGTTCCCCGGCGCGGTGACGTACGGAATTACGCGGCGCGGTCTGACCGCGCGAGGCGTACTCCGTGGTACAACGCCGCAGGGAACCGAGCGCCTCACAGTGTATCCCAAAGGGAAGAAACCTCTGGATATCCGGCTGTCCGTTCCCGGTCGGCACAATGCCCTGAATGCCCTTGCTGCCTGCGCTGTAGGACTCGGCTTCCGTGTCCCTTCTGCGGAAATCAGCCGGGCTCTTGCAGACTTCTCCCCTTCCAGCAAGCGTTCGGAGAGTCTGGAGGTGAACGGCGTACTCGTTCTGAACGATACGTATAACTCCAATCCCGATTCCGCAGCAGCGGCGCTGGAAACCCTTGCGGGGATGAAGGTGCCCGGGAAGAAGGTCGCCGTTCTGGCGGATATGCTTGAACTGGGCGCTGCAGCGGAGCGGGAACATCGCCGCATTGGACGCCTGGCAGGAAAAGCGGGTGTTGACTATCTCCTGACCTACGGACCGCTGTCCCGCCTGACTCACGAGGCGAGCGCGGTTCCGTTCAAGGTGCACTACGAACAGAAAAACATGTTGGCGGAGTACCTTGCCGAGCTGCTCACAGCCGGGGATGCCGTTCTTGTGAAGGGCTCCCGCGGTATGCGTATGGAAGATGTTGTCCTGTTCCTGAAGGAACGGCTGCAGCCCGCCGCCGCTTCCCGAAGGACCTCTGCCTGATTTCTGGATGACGATGCTCTACCACCTGTTCACATATCTTGATCGTCTCTACGACATACCGGGGTTCGGCGTCTTCCGGTATATCACGTTCCGCGCGGGAGCGGCCGCTGTCACTGCTCTCATCCTCGCATTCTGGCTCGGACCCAGAATCATCAGGCGTCTGAAGGAGCTCCAGATCGGCGAAGCCGCCAAGCTGGAGGCTCCGAAGACCCACCTGACCAAGGCAGGAACACCGACCATGGGGGGATTGATCGTTCTTGTCTCCCTGGTGGTTCCCGGTCTCCTGTGGGCTGATATCGCCAATGTGTACGTCCTGCTGATTCTCTTCGTCACCGTTGCTCTGGGAATCGTTGGCTTTCTTGACGACTACCTGAAGGTCATCCGGAAGAAGCCGCAAGGGCTCATCGGACGGTACAAGATCGTGGGACAGGTTTTCGTCGGACTCGTTGTGGGTTCCGTTATCTATTTCGCCCCGCAGTGGATCGACCCCGGCCTCGTCCCGCTGAAATCGAGTACCACCGTGCCGTTCTTCAAAGGACTGGAGCTGGAGCTCGGCTGGCTGTACATCCCCCTGGTCGTTTTCATTATCACCGCGACATCCAACGCGGTAAATCTCACGGACGGCCTGGACGGCCTCGCTATCGGTACCGTCGGCATTGTCGGGATGACGCTGGCCGTGATCGCCTATGTGTGCGGCCATGCAGAACTCAGCCAGTACCTTACCATTCCGTACCTCCGGGGTACGGGCGAACTGGCGGTCTACTGTGCAGCGCTCGGAGGTGCAGCGCTCGGCTTCCTCTGGTTCAACTCCTATCCTGCCCAGGTCTTCATGGGAGACACGGGCTCGCTGGCCCTGGGCGGCGTCATCGGAGCGATGTGCGTGTTGATCAAGAAGGAATTGCTGCTGCCGACGCTTGGCGGCGTCTTCCTGATGGAAACTGTTTCTGTCATCATCCAGCGGTCATACTTTAAGTACACGAAACGGAAGTACGGTGAGGGACGGCGAGTCTTTCGGATGGCTCCCCTTCACCACCATTTTGAGCTGTTGGGGTGGCCCGAACCGAAGATCGTTACCCGGTTCTATATCGTTGCTGTTCTCCTGATGATTCTGAGTCTGGCGACCTTCAAAGTCCGGTAAGAGTGTGGACACGACGGCGATTGAACATGTCCGGGGGATGCGCATCAGCGTCATCGGCGCCGCCCGAAGCGGCGTAGCGGTGGCCCGTTTTCTGGCCTCGCAGGGCGCGCAGGTGTTCGTCAGTGACCAGCAGCCGGAGCAGAACCTGCAGACACAGACGGCGGAACTGGCAAGAGCCGGCATCCCCTACGAAACCGGTTCACACTCCGATCGGGTCTATGATGCCGATCTCCTCGTACTCAGTCCCGGCGTACCCAGTGATGCGCCGGTTGTTCGGGAGGCGGTGCGACGCCTCCGGCGGGTGGTGAGCGAAATCGAAGTGGCCAGCTGGTTCTGCCCTGCCCGGATCATTGCTGTCACCGGCAGCAACGGGAAGACGACAACGACGGCGCTTCTGGGACGAATACTGGCGGATGCAAAACGGCTTCACCTGGTCGGGGGAAACATCGGCACCGCGTTTTCATCGCTCCTGCCGGATCTGACCGACGCGCACCTTGCAGTGCTGGAGATCAGCAGTTTTCAGCTCGATCATATCGAACGCTTTCGGCCATGGATCTCTCTCCTCCTGAATATCACCGAAGATCACATGGACCGCTATGACCACTCCATGGAGAAGTATGCGGCATCAAAGGCGCGGATCTTCATGAACCAGCGGGACGGCGACGTGCTGATCTACAATGCTGATGACCCCTGGACGGCGCGGGTTGCGCAGAGCTGCGGCTGTCGGTCCATCCCGGTGAGCGCGCAGCAGCGGCTCAACGAAGGGGCGTATCTTGACGGCACCCTGCTTGTGACACGCCTGGGCGGCGTGCGGACCGATGTCATCGACGCCGACCAGATCTCCATCCGCGGAATCCACAATCTCTACAACTCCATGGCCGCCGTTCTCGCGGCGCAGGTGGCCGGTGTCAAAACCGCCTCCCTCCGGGCAACGCTCCGCAACTTCAAGGGAGTGGAACACCGGCTCGAATTTGTACGCGACCTTGACGGCGTGCAGTATATCAACGACTCAAAAGCGACCAACGTCGACTCTGTCTACTATGCGCTCCTGGCATACCGGCGGCCTATCGTTCTTCTGCTCGGAGGGCGGGACAAAGGTAATGACTACTCCCGTCTGCTCGGGATCGTGCGCGAACGGGTCAAGGCCATTATCGCTCTCGGCGAGTCGGCCGCCAAGGTCCGAAACGCGTTCGAACACACCGTTCCCGTCACCGAGGTATCGTCGTTGAACGATGCCGTGCAGACCGCGCGCCGGCTCGCCGCCGCAGGAGATATCGTCCTCCTGTCGCCGGCCTGCGCATCCTTCGATTGGTTCGAAAACTTCGAACACCGGGGGCGCGTCTTCAAAGAGCTTGTGCATCAACTATGAGCAAGGTACAGCGGAACCATATCGATCTCCTGGTGCTCGTCTCCGTCCTGACCCTTATGGTGCTGAGTCTCGGCGTTGTCTACAGCGCGTCCGCAAGCTGGGCACTCCAGAAGTTCGGCGAAAGTAGCCGACTGCTGAACTCCCACGCGCTCAAGGTCCTCGCCGGCATCATCGCGCTCTTCGCCGGCATGATGATCGACTACCGGAAGTATCGCAAGCTCACCAAAACAGCGCTGCTCGTCGCCGTGGCGCTTCTCATCGTTACCGTGCTAACGGGGGGAGAGATCAAGGGAGCTGCCCGCTGGCTGCGGTTCGGCTCGTTCAGCTTCCAGCCATCAGAGTTTGCCAAATTCGCCCTGCTGTTCCATCTCTGCTCGCTCATCGCCGTCAAGGGCGAGAGTATCCGGGATTTCAAGCGCGGTTTTGTTCCGATGATCATCTGGATCGGACTCGTCTCGGGACTGGTATTCCTGCAGCCGAATTTCAGCGCCGGCAGTATGATCCTCCTGCTGAGTCTCGTCATGCTCTTCATCAGCCGTGCGCGCCTCACGCATATGCTGGCCACGGCTCTGGCCGCCCTGCCCGTGCTCGCGCTGTACCTGCTGAGCGCACCGTACCGCGTTGAACGGCTCAAAGGCTTCCTCGCCGGCAACGCCGGAGAGGGGCGCGTGCCCTACCAGCTCTGGCAGGGAATCATCGGCTTTGGGAACGGAGGACTGTTCGGCGTCGGACCCGGGGAGAGCAAGCAGCGCGACCTGTTCCTGCCCGAATCGTACGGCGATTTCGTGTTCTCCATTGTGGGAGAAGAGTACGGGCTGATCGGAACGACGTTTCTCCTGGGCCTTTTTGTGCTCATTCTCCTGCGGGGGTTCAGAATTGCTCGGTCTGCACGCGACGAGTTCGGCCGCCTGCTGGCTATTGCTATCACAAGCACGATCACGATGTATGCCGTGGTCAATGCCGGTGTATCGCTCGGCATCTTTCCCACTACGGGATTGCCGATGCCATTTGTCAGCTACGGCGGTTCATCACTGTTGTTCTCTTCGTTTGCTGTTGGTGTGCTGTTGAATATCTCGGCTCAAACGGACCTGCATCCCCGCGCGACAGTTCTGGCGGACGGTGTCGTTCCACTCACACCCGTCGAACAGCAGATAACCGGGTGAGAGACGTGTTCTCACGGCCGTTCCGTATGGTTGTCGCCGCAGGAGGTACGGGGGGTCATGTGTTCCCGGCCCTCGCGATTGCCGAGGAGCTGAGAATCCTGGCACCGACAGCAGAGTGTTGGTTCGCCGGTACCCGCGACCGCATCGAGGCGCGGGTCGTTCCACAGCAGGGTTATCCGTTCTTCCCGATCTGGATCAGCGGATTCCAGCGGCGCAAGGTTATGACAAACGTCCTCGTACCAATCAAGATCATGGTGGCTCTGGTTCAATCCCTGCTGCTCCTGCGCCGTCTCCGCCCCGATGTCGTTCTCGGCACCGGCGGATACGTGTGCGGACCTGTGGTCGCCGCGGCGTCCCTGCTCGGCATCCCGGCCTTCATCCATGAATCGAACAGCTACCCCGGCATCACGACGAAGTTGCTCGCCAGACGAGTCCGACGGATCTTTACGGCATTCGACGCCGCAGCGCGCTGGCTGCCCAGGAACGCGCCCATTGTGAAGACCGGAACTCCCGTGCGCAAAGCGCTCCTGCGCGCTGTCGATCGCTCTCTCGCCCGGACATCCTTCGGCCTTGACCCGGAGAAGCCGACGCTTCTCATTCTCGGCGGAAGCCTGGGAGCGGCTTCATTGAATACCGCGGCGCAGAGAGCCCTGGACCGGTTTTCCGCCGCAGGCATTCAGGCGATCTGGCAGACAGGACCGGCGCACCTGGAACGCATCCGCTCGGCCCTGGGCAATCGGCCCTCGGTGTGGATCGGTCCGTTCATCGATTCGATGGAGAAGGCGTACGCCGCAGCGGACCTCGTCGTTTCCCGCGCGGGCGCAACAACGCTTGCCGAGCTGACGGCCCTCGGCAAACCGTCCGTCCTTGTCCCGTATCCGTTTGCAGCGGAGGATCATCAGACCATCAACGCCCGAACGCTGGCAGATGCCGGTGCTGCCATTCTCCTCGCCGATCGGGATGCCGCAGAGCATCTTGCGGAGACGGTTCTCTCGGCCTTCAGCGATCGATCCCGTCTGCAGGCAATGGGCGAAGCAGCGCGCCGGCTCGGATCGCCGGAAGCTGCAACCGTCATCGCTCGCGAACTCCTTCACTCTCAGCACTGAACGATGCAGCACACGTTTCGGTACAAACTCGACTTCTACTATCAGCAGACGCTGATCTACCTGGCAACGCTTGTTCTCTACGCGGGCGTGCGCGGAACCATCGCCGAGGGGCAGTTTACCTTCTTCTACCATGATCCGCTGGTCTATATCATCATTCTCTTCTTTATCGTTTCCCTGGCCGGTCTGATCATGAATCGCATCCGCAACCGGCAGCTCATGGTCACGCCGGAGAGTATCGTTTTCCGCAGCCGCACGCGGGAGCGCACCATCCCTCTATCCGAGATCGAGTGGATGCATATCGGACGCGAGCAGCTCGTGCAGACCGCAGGGCGGTTCCAGTTGATTCTCATCAAAGTCAAGGGGCGTCGGCGGGTCTATCGCATCCGCGTGGGACGGTACGAACGGGGCGAGCAGCTCATCGCTGAGATGGAACGCATCGCCGCCGCCGTTCCGAAGCGAAAACTCCGTCCGTTCGGAATGCGACGACGAAAACCACGATAAGACGATCTGGAGATCGGTCAGCCATATGTTCTCATCCATCAAGAAGATTCACTTCGTCGGCATTGGCGGCATCGGCATGAGCGGGATCGCCGAAATCCTCCTCGACCAGGGTTTCATCGTCACCGGATCCGACCGCGCAACCTCCGAAGTCACCGAACGGCTCCGTCAGCTCGGCGCGACGATCATGGAAGGCCATCGCCCCGAACATGTGGCCGCTGATGTCGATGCTCTCGTCTACTCGTCGGCCGTAGGACCCGATAATCCTGAACTGGTCGAAGCCAGCCGGCGAAAGATCCCCATCATCCGCCGGGCCGAAATGCTGGCAGAGGTGATGCGACTCAAGTACGGGATCGGCATCGCGGGCACCCACGGCAAGACAACGACAACCTCCATGATCAGCCTCGTCCTCATGGAGGGAGGTCTTGATCCAACGGTTATCGTCGGCGGCAAACTGAGCGGACTCGGAGGCACGAACGCCCGTCTGGGGCGGGGCGAGTTCATTGTGGTGGAAGCCGACGAATTCGACCGCTCCTTTCTCTCCATTACACCAACGATCGCCGTGCTGACGACGCTGGAGACGGACCACCTCGACTGTTACCGGGACCTTGACGACATCAAGGGTGCTTTTGTCCAGTTCGCCGCCAAGGTGCCGTTCTATGGGTTCATCGTGCTCTGCCTCGACGAACCCGCCCTGCTGGACATCATGCCGCAGCTCGCAAGGAAGAAGATGATCACCTACGGCCTGAATCCCCAGGCCGATGTTCAGGCGGTCGAGATCCGCCACCGGGAGAATACGAGCACCTTCACGCTGGTCCGCGGAACCCGGGAACTGGGACCGATCACCCTGCAGGTGCCGGGAAACCATAATGTCCAGAACGCCCTCGCGGCCATCACCGTCGGACTGGAATTGGCGGTTCCCTTTGAAAAGATCCGCGCCGGCATTGAACGGTTCACCGGCGTCTATCGTCGGTGGGAATTCAAGGGCGAGGCAGAGGGAATTACGCTGTACGACGATTATGCCCATCATCCGACGGAATGCCGCGCGACCCTCTCCGGCGTCAAAGCCGGCTGGCGGCGGCGTGTGGTCTGCGTGTTCCAGCCACACCTGTACTCCCGAACCCGCGACTTCTACGAAGAGTTCGGCAAGGCATTCCTTCTGTCGGATGTTCTTGTGGTAACGGATGTCTACCCGGCGCGCGAGGAGCCCATCCAGGGCATCACCGGAGAGCTCATCATCAACGCCGCCAAGCAGTTTGGACACAAGGAAACTTACTACGTGGCCGACAAGACGGCTCTCCCATCCTCGCTGAAACGGATCGTCCGGGCAGGCGATATCGTCATCACGATGGGAGCGGGGGACATCTGGAAGTTCGGCGAACAGTTTCTCAAGGAATTGAAGAAGGGATCCTAATAGACGGCAGGGGGCGCGCCGCGGAGAACAACACGATGGTTTCCCTGATGGACATCAAGAGCTTCCTGCGTGGCCACATTGCCATCAACGAGCCGCTGGCAAAGTATACCTCGATGCGCGTCGGCGGCCCCGTCGACTACTACATCGAGCCGGCAGACAAAGATGATCTGCGCAGCGTCGTCCGCTTCTTCCGGCAGCGTGATTTTTCCTTCATGATGATCGGCCGGGGGAGCAATGTGCTTGTCAGCGACGAAGGTTTCCGCGGTGCCGCGGTCAATATCGAACAGGGACTCTCGCGCGTGTACCGTGACGGAGACCTCGTGGTCGCCGAGGCCGGTGCCCGCCTCTCCAGACTGGTTGAGTTCTGTGTTCAGAACGGACTGGCCGGCATGGAGTGGGCTGCCGGAATTCCCGGAACCGTCGGCGGCGGCATCATCATGAACGCCGGTGCGCACGGCGGACAGATGGCCGACCTGCTCGTCGATGTGGAGCTTCTGAGAAACGATGAGATCCTCACCGTGCCGAAGGATCAGGCGGACTTCTCCTACCGTCGTTCAGGCTTTGAGCGGGATGTTGTCCTCTCCGCCCGTTTCCGCCTTCCCGCCGGGAATAGAGAGGAACTGGCTCAGAGACGCCGCGAGTTGATCCAGCGGCGGAATGCTTCCCAGCCGGTGAACCTCCCCAACTCGGGAAGCATGTTCAAGAATCCCCCCGGCACCTACGCGGCAAAGCTCATCGAGCAGGCCGGTCTGAAAGGGAAGCGGGTCGGAAGGGCTCAAATTTCGGAAAAACACGCCAATTTCATCGTGAACCTCGGAGGGGCAACGGCGACAGATATTCTCACTCTCCTCGAGCTCGCGCGCCGCACTGTCTACCAGAACACGGGCATCCTCCTTGAACTGGAGGTGAAGCTCATAGGGTTCCCACAGGACATTCTGCAGAAGGTCGCATGACAACAGCCCGGCGTACATCAGTTCTGTTTGCGCTCTCTCTGGGCACCCTGGCGGCATGCATTGTCCTCGCCAATATCTGGAAGACCCGTCTTGTGGTCCAGCATGTGACGGTGACCGGCAATCGCATCGTCGACACGAACGAAATTCTCCAGCTTGCACAGCTTGAACCCGGAACGCGGATGTACGATGTCGATCTCATGGCCCTCCAGCGCAATCTCCTCAGCCATCATTTCCTGAAGTCGGCCACCGTCGAACGCGACCTTCCTTCAACTCTGCACATCCATGTCGCGGAGCGCGTTCCCGTCGCTATGATCCACCGCGGCGATATCCTCTACGTCGACCAGGACGGCGTTCTGCTGCCTCACGCCGCTCCCGGCGAGCTCTTTGACCTCCCCATTATCACGGGAATGGATCCGCGTCTGCCGCTGACCATCGGCACGCAGATCACCGACCCCGATCTTCAAGAGGCGCTGTCCATACTATCCATGGCCCGGATCATCACCCGAGACATGTACCATCAGATCTCAGAGGTTCACCTCCGCGGCGGCGGAGATCTCGTCCTCTACGCAGCGGAAGGCGGGTTGCCCATTCTCTTCGGGCGGGGCGCGGCAGCACGCAAGTTCGCGTCCCTTGAATCCTTCTGGGCAGAGGTTGTCCGCGAACGGGGATCTCAGGATCTCGAATACATCGATCTGCGGTTCGAAGACCAGGTTGTCGTCCGTTGGGGTCGGCATCAACCCCGACAGCGGCAAGCTTCATAGGAAGGAGACGAACGATTCTCTATGAGCGGTGACTTTGCAGTTGGACTTGACATCGGCACCACGAAGGTCTGCGCCATTGTCGCAGCACCGGACGAGCAGCACCCCGGGAAGCTCAGTGTTCTCGGTATCGGGCGCAGTCCGTCCGACGGCCTCACCCGCGGGGTGGTAACCAACATCGAAAAGACCGTCCGCTCCATTCAACAGGCTGTCCAGGAGGCGCAGGCGCGATCGGGAGTGAAGATCACCTCTGTGACGGTCGGCATCGCGGGCGATCACATCCAGAGCTTCCAGAGCCGCGGGGTGGTTGCCATCAGCCACCCGGAAAATGAAATCACGGTCAAGGATGTCGAGCGGTTGATCGAGGATACCAAGCGCGTGGCGCTTCCCTCCGACCGCCGGATCATCCATGTGATTCCCCAGCAGTTTATCGTGGACGGGCAGGATGGAATCTTTGATCCGGTCGGGATGTCGGGTGTGCGGATGGAGGCCGTCGTACACATCATCACCGGCCTCATCACGGCAGCGCAGAATATCTATAAGTGCGTCCAGCGCGCCGGTCTTCAGGTGAACGATATGGTCCTGGAACCGCTGGCCTCCAGCTACGCTGTGCTGGATGATGAGGAAAAGGAAGTGGGAGTTGCACTCCTCGATATCGGCGGCGGCACAACCGATCTGGCGGTGTTTGAAGAACGGACAATTCGTCATACCGCCGTCATCGGCATCGCGGGAAAGAAGGTGACCGACGACATCCGGAAGGGCTTCGGCATCCTGACAGAACAGGCCGAAAAGCTGAAGCAGGAGCACGGCTTCGCGTTCCTGCCGGCCATCAGCGACAACGATCCTATCGTTCTGCCGGGAATCGGCGGACGCCCCCCCATCGAAATTGACAAGCGCCTCCTCTGCCAGGTGATTCAACCGCGGATGGAGGAGATTCTTGAAATCGCTGCCATGGAAATCAAGCGGTCGGGCTATTCGAAACATCTGTCTGCCGGCGTCGTCTTGACGGGCGGCGGATCCCTGATCAAGGGAACCGCAGAGCTTGCCCGCGAGGTGCTCGGCATGCCGGTCAAGATCGGTA
>CAYXMK010000056.1:0-12081 GCA_964465905.1 uncultured Ignavibacteriaceae bacterium
ACGCGCCATCGCAGTTTCCGTCCGAAGAGGCCTACGTCGCGGACCTGCTCGGCCTCCTGAGGCAGCACGGAGTGGACTTCATCGCGCTCGCAGGGTATCTGAAGAAGCTGCCGCCCCCGCTGGTGCGACAGTACCGCCATCGGATTGCCAACATTCATCCCGCCCTCCTGCCGGCGTTTGGAGGAAAAGGAATGTACGGCATCCACGTGCACGAAGCGGTGCTTGCCTCGGGAGCAAAGATCTCCGGAGCAACGGTGCACCTGGTGGATGAGGAGTACGATCACGGGCCTATTGTCCTGCAGAAGGCGGTTCCCGTTCTGCCGGATGATACACCCGCGACGCTCGCCTCCCGGGTGCTCGCCGTGGAGCATGAGATTTATCCCCTTGCCCTCTGTGCCTTTGCGGAGGGAAGGGTTCGGATCATCGACCAGAAAGCGTGGGTCATGCCGTCCCCCTCTTCAGGCAGTGCTGCAACATGAATGCGGTCTCCCCCGGTCGTGGCGCCCCGGTCAAGGTCCGGCGGGCGCTCATCAGCGTGTCGGACAAGACAGGTCTCGTGGAGTTTGCCCGTGGACTTGCCGCGCTCGGTATTGAGCTGGTGTCGACCGGCGGCACGCTGAAGGTGCTGAAGGAAGCAGGTGTTCCCGTTACTGCCGTTGCGGAGGTGACGGGTTTCCCGGAGATCCTCGATGGCCGGGTGAAGACGCTCCATCCCGCCATCCACGCGGGTCTGCTGGCGGTGATGGACAATCCTGAACATGCCCGCCAGCTGCGCGAGCACCGAATCAGGCCGTTCGAGCTGGTCGTGGTGAATCTCTATCCGTTCCGGCAGACGGTCGCACGGAAGGATCACACGTGGGAAGAGGCAGTGGAGCAGATCGACATCGGCGGGCCTGCCATGGTGCGGTCGGCGGCGAAGAACCATCGGTTCACGGCAATTGTCGTCGACCCGGCGCGGTACACTCCCCTCCTTGCCGAGCTGCGCGAGCACGAGGGTTTGATCTCTCCGGAGACGCGCCTCGCGCTTGCCCGTGAGGCCTTTCGGCATACGGCCGACTATGATGCCGCGGTAGCGGACTATGTTGCGCGGCAGGAATCGGGCGAGCGGTTTCCTGAATACCTCACCATCACTGCACGCAAGAGCGCTCTCCTCCGGTACGGAGAAAACCCGCACCAGGCGGCGGCCCTCTACGGGAATTTCTTCGACCTCTGCGAGCAACTGCACGGTAAGGAACTTTCGTACAACAACATTCTCGACGTGCAGGCGGCGGCCGGACTCTGCGCGGAATTCGATGGTCCCACCGCAGTGATCGTGAAGCACAACAACCCCTGCGGTGTGGGCTCGGATGCCGTCCTCGCAGAGGCCTACCGCAAGGCCCTTGCCACGGATCCCAGATCGGCGTTTGGAGGTATCGTGGCGTTCAACCGGGCTGTCGATCTTGAGACAGCAGCGGCGCTGGAACCGTTGTTTCTCGAAGTGATCGTCGCTCCCGGCTTCAACGACGATGCTCTGCCGGTGCTCCGGAAGAAGAAAGACCGGCGTCTGCTTCTGCAGAAGTGTGACCTCGTTGCGAACGTACCGTACGATCTCCGGAGCATTCCCGGGGGATTCCTGATGCAGGAACACGATTCGCGGCGCGTCAGCCCCGATCTCATCAAAGTCGTGACGAAGCGGAGTCCGGACCGGGAAGAGCTGGACGCCATGATGTTTGCCTGGCGGGTCGCGAAGCACGTGAAGTCCAACGCCATCGTCTACGCGTTGAAGGACCGGACGCTCGCCGTGGGGGCAGGACAGATGTCGCGGGTTGATTCGGCCCGGTTCGCGGTTCTCAAGGCGGCGGATGCCCGTCTGGACCTGCGGGGCTGTGCGGTGGCCTCAGATGCCTTCTTTCCCTTCGCCGACGGTCTTCTCGAAGCCGTTCAGGCGGGAGCCACGGCGGTGATTCAGCCCGGAGGCTCGGTGCGGGACGAGGAAGTCATCAGAGCGGCGGATGAGCGTCACATCGCTATGGTGTTTACGGGGGTGCGGCACTTCCGGCATTGATGAGGTTGCGAGCCGATTTCCCTCTCACGATCACTTAACATCTTGCTGAACCCTTATGGGCCTCTTCTCACTCTTTTCCGCCGACATGGCGGTCGACCTCGGTACCGCGAACACCGTCATCTGGATGAAGGGGAAAGGGGTCGTGCTGAACGAACCCTCCATCGTTGCCTTCGACCGCAACACGAAGAGGATCATTGCCATCGGCAATGAGGCCCGGGAGATGCTCGGTCGCACCCACCGTGATATCCGTACGATCCGTCCGATGCGGGACGGCGTGATCGCCGATTTTGAGATCGCTGAAGGGATGCTGCGGGAATTCATCCGCAAGGTGAACGTTGCCTGGGTCCCCAGCCGGCGCATTGTCGTGTCGGTTCCCTCGGGAATCACAGAAGTGGAGAAACGGGCGGTGCGAGACTCGGCGGAGCACGCAGGGGCGCGGGAGGTGCATTTGATCGCCGAGCCGATGGCGGCCGCGATCGGCGTTGGCCTCGACGTCGACGCGCCGGTCGGCAACATGGTGGTCGACATCGGGGGTGGGACGACCGAGATCGCCGTGATCGCCCTGTCGGGCATCGTGAATGAAGAGTCGATCCGCGTCGCGGGCGACGAGATGAACAATGCCATCATCCAGTTCTTCAAACGGAACCACAATATCCTGATCGGGGAACGGACGGCGGAAGCCATCAAATGCGAAGTCGGCTCCGCCATGCCCCTGAAGGAGGAAATCACCATCCAGGTCAAAGGGCGGGATCTCGTCAACGGTGTTCCGAAGACCACGGAAGTGAGTTCCGTTGAGATTCGGGAGGGGCTCAACGAACCCATTCAGCAGATCGTCGAAGCCGTGAAGATGACGCTCGAACGGACGCCTCCGGAGCTGTCGGCGGATATTCTGGATCGCGGCATCATGCTCACCGGAGGTGGCGCGCTCTTGAAGGGGCTCGATGAGCGCCTGCGCCTTGAAACGAATCTTCCCGTGCACGTGGCGGAAAGTCCCCTGATGGCAGTCGTGAAGGGAGCGGGTCGGGTGCTGGAAGAACTCCATCGCTTCTCGAAGGTGCTCCTGAAGGGGAAACGGTACTGAATCCACACCGGCCGGTCGTGGCGTACGCAGTGACGCGCGGCTGTTGCGGATCGCCCGCTGCCGGCGACTGCGCGGCGGCCGTCTCCCCGACCGGCGGGAGCGCTTCCCATGCTTGAACGCTTCTTCGCCCTGCTTGTGCTCTTCAAAGAGTACGTTGTCTTTGCGGCGCTCTGTGTTTGCTCCCTCATCCTCCTCACCCTGAACGATAATCCCCAGGTGCGTCAGCTGCGCTCTGTTGCGACCGTCATGATCGGCGTTGTGCAGGATCAGCTCTCCTTCGTCCCCCGCTACCTGAGACTCGCAGAGGAGAATGCGACGCTGCGTCGGATCAACATCGAGCTGGCGGACGAAGCCAGCCGGCTGCGCGAGGCGAAGCTTGAGGCACTGCGGTTGCGCCGCCTCCTGGGGTTGAAACAGCAGTCGCCGTTCTCCCTCGTTGCGGCGAACGTTGTCGGGAAGCATCTCACGCTGCTGCGGAATACGCTGACACTCGATGTCGGCCGGAAGGACGGCGTCATCCCCTCGATGCCGGTCGTCAACGACGCGGGGCTTGTCGGCGTTGTCGTCTCCTCCAGTGACTTCTTCTCTGTGGTTCACATCCTCTCCAACACGGATTTCCGCGCCAGTGTGAAGGTTCAGCGCAGCCGGGTCGACGGAATTCTGGCGTGGGACGGAGCCGACCTCTTCATCAAGAACATCGCGAAGACGCTGGATGTGCAGCCGGGGGATGTGGTGATCACGTCGGAATACAGCAACACCTTTCCGCCGGGTGTGCGGGTTGGTGTGGTGAAGAGTGTTGAGCAACAGGCCGGGAGTCTGTTTCAGAAAGTTGTGGTGGTGCCGGACGTCGATTTTGTCCGGCTAGAGGAGGTGTTTGTGCTGAGATCGGTGCCGAACAGCGAACGTTCGCGGTTGGAGCGCCAGGCGCCGTCCCTGGCTCCTCTGCAGTGAGGAAACGGTGCCGGTCAGGAATTTCCGGCGCCGAACCTGAAGCCATTCCCGTTCTCCAGAAGGAGTTCTCCGAAGAGTATGGAACGTTATCTCCGCGCCGCCGGCACCGTTGTCGCCCTTCTGGTGCTCCAGACGACGTTCATTCCCTTCCTCTCGCTGGGAGGGGTTGTGCCGGATCTTCTGTTGATCTGGGTTGTCACCTTTGCCCTCGTTCGCGGGCAGATGGAGGGTGCTCTGGGGGGCTTCGTGGTCGGACTGCTCGAGGATCTCCTGACGACGCAGTTCTTCGGACTGGCGGCGCTCGCCAAGACTCTTGCCGGCTTCGGCGGAGGGTACTTCCACAACGAAAACAAGACGTCCATCACCCTCGGCACCTACAGATTCCTGCTGATCTTGTTCCTCGTCTCGTTGCTGCACAATCTCGTGCACGCCGGCATCGTGCTTCAGGGATCTGAAGGACTTTCTCTGCGCGTCATCCTGGAGACGGCATTCACGTCGTCACTGTACACCACGGTTGTGGCAGTGCTCCCGATGTTCGCGTTTTCCCGGAGAGTGCGCCCATGACGAGGATCGTTGATCACGGGGAGATGGGCAATCCTCGCCGCCGCCTCGTTCTGCGCCTGGTTGTCGTGACGCTGATGGGCGCACTCTTTCTCCGCCTGTACCAGCTTCAGCTTCTCTATCACACCGAATTCGGCCGTCAGTCGGAGGAGAACAGCGTTCGCTCGGTGGAGAAGACTCCCCTGCGGGGATACATGTTCGACCGGCATGGGGTGCTCATGGTTGATCTGGGGCCGTTCTATACGGTGACGGTCACGCCGGCGGAATTCAATCCCGCCAACATCAGGCCGCTGGCATCCATCCTTCGCCTGGATCCGGAAGTGGTGAGGGAACGGATCGCGAAGGGTCAATCCTATTCCCGCTTTGCCCCCGCGCGGATTCTGCGGGATGTCGATTTTCGCACCGTTTCTGCCGTCGAAGAGCGTCTCTATCTTCTTCCGGGTGTGGGATTCCAGATTGAGTCCAAACGCGCGTACCCGACACCGGCACGGGCATCGCACCTGCTCGGCTACTGCCGGGAGGTCACCGATGCGCAGCTGGGGAAACTGAGCGACTTCTATCGCCTCGGCGATCTGATCGGCGCCTCGGGACTGGAGGGGGGATATGAACACGTACTGCGCGGCGAAAAAGGATATCGGTTCCTGGCGGTCAACGCGCGTGGCCAGATTCTGGGAAGCTTTGAGGGGGGACGGAACGACATCGAAGCCAGGGAAGGATTCGACCTGAACCTGACGCTGGATGCCGGTCTGCAGGCGTATGCGGAATCTCTGATGGAGGGACACCGCGGGGCGCTTGTGGCCATCGATCCTTCCGACGGCGGCATTCTCGCGATGGTGAGCAAACCGGATTTCGACCCGTCCATTTTCAGCGGCGTTACGGCTCCCGAGCTCTGGTCCGAGCTCAATGCCGACACCACGAAGCCGCTCTTCAACCGCGCCAGCATGACGCGCTATCCGCCGGGGTCGACGTACAAGATGGTGCTGGCCGCCGCCGCCCTGGAAGAGGGGATCATCAGCAAGAACGACAGGATTATGTGCTATGGAGCATACCGGTTCGGCAACCGAACGTTCAAGGACCTGCATGTCCACGGATCCACGAACATTGTGGAAGCGATCCAGCGTTCGTGCAACGTCTTCTTTTATCAACTGATGCTGAAGGTGGGCTTCGAGAAGTGGGTGGAGTACAGCAAGCGGTTCGGCTTCGGCCAGCCGACGGGGATCGACATCGGAGAGGAGACGCAGGGACTTGTGCCCACTCCCGCGTACTTCGACCGCGTCTACGGCAAAGGGAAATGGACACAGGGGTATCTGATCAGTCTGGCGATTGGACAGGGAGAGGTCGGTGTCTCGCCGCTGCAGATGGCGTGCTACACGGCGGCACTCGCGAACGGCGGCACCCTTCATCAGCCGCATGCCGTCGCCTCTCTGCGGAACAAGCGTCTGAACAGAGTGGAGGAGGTGGGGCACCGATCGCGCAAGATCGGTATTTCGGCAGCCACGATGGAGATCATCCGCGAAGGGATGCGCCGAGCTGTGCAGGAACCCGGGGGTACGGGAGGGGGGGCGCGCATCGCAGGGATGGAATCTGCTGGAAAGACCGGCACCGCCGAGAACCCCCATGGTGCAGATCATGCTTGGTACGTGGGCTTTGCTCCCTTCGAGAATCCCCGCATTGCCGTGGCGGTGATCGTGGAGAACGCCGGCTACGGCGGAACCCGGGCGGCCCCGATTGCCGGACGCGTCCTGCAACGGTATCTGTCGATCAGCGGACCACAGGCGCCGGTCCAGGCCTCTCCTTCGGACTCGGTGCGACACATCGCCCATACGTTTCCGGAATGACCGATGTTCGACTACTTCAAGGAATATTTCGATTTCAAGACGTTTCTGATTGTCCTTGCGCTGACAGGGATCGGTCTGGTATCGATCTACAGCGCCACGTACGATGCCCGGGCAGGGGCGATCTTCGAACGGCAGGTGACGTTCGCGATCGTCGGTTTCTTCATCATGATGGGGGTTGCCCTTCTGCCCCTCCGGACGCTCCAGCGACTGTCCCTCCCGCTCTACGTGGTGCTGCTGGCGGTGCTTGTGGCCGTCCTGATTCTCGGCAAGGTGGTTGCCGGGTCGAAGAGTTGGTTCGGCGTCGGCGGACTCGGGGTTCAGCCGTCGGAAATGGCAAAGGTGGTGACCGTGCTTGCCCTGGGGGCCTTTCTCGCAAGGCCGACCACGACGTTGGCCGATCCCAAGCACCTCTTCCTTTCGCTTGCGATTGCAGTCGTCCCGATGGGACTCGTGCTGGCACAGCCCGATGTGGGCACGGCGGCAATCTTCTTCGTACTCCTCCTCCCGATTCTCTACTGGGCCGGCGCGGATAACTTTGTCCTGGCGGTGATTCTCTCGCCGGTTCTGGTCGCTGCCGGGGCGCTGCTGGGAATGGCGTACTTTCTTGCGGCCATCGGTGTGAGCATCCTTACGCTGTATGTCTGGAGGAAGAATCTGTTTACGGCGGCAGTTGCGTTCGCCATCACCCTCACCGTTGGACTGTCCGTGCAGGTGCTGGTGGAACGTATGCCCGTCTACCAGCAGAAGCGAATTCTCGCATTCCTGAATCCGAGTATTGACCCTCAAGGTGCGGGCTATAACGTTCTGCAGTCCAAAGTGGCCATCGGATCGGGGGGATTGCTCGGCAAGGGGTACCTTCGGGGGACCCAGACACAACTGAATTTCATCCCTGAGCAGTGGACCGACTTCATCTTCTGTGTGCCGGGAGAGGAATTTGGATTCCTTGGGGCGTCGGTCGTCCTCGTCCTGTTCCTTCTTCTCCTCCTGCACGGTATCTCCGTCGCCTCCATCTGCCGCAACCGGTTTGCCAGCATCGCCAGCATCGGCATCGTGGGGATTCTCGGAGCGCATACGCTCATCAATGTCGGTATGGCCATGGGCCTGATGCCGGTGATCGGCATACCGCTCCCCTTCCTCAGCTACGGCGGTTCCTTTCTCGTTGCCAGCATGACGATGGCCGGACTGCTGATGAATTTCTACGCCAACCGGAAAGAGTACTGAGGCGCTTCGCAGAACCACCGCCGCGCCGCCGGCAGTTTGACCGTAGCACGGTATGCATCCGGATTCATTGAAACTCTCCGCTCTTTTTGGTACTCTGAGCCCTGTGATAGTGGAACAGTACTGAAACGACTCCCATGATCGTGTACCTGGGCCTGCTGGCCGGAGGTCTGGTCACAGGAACCATCGGCTCCCTCCTGGGTCTTGGAGGCGGGATCTTCCTGATCCCCTTCCTCGTCCTCGTCGTCGGCCTCCCGATGCATCAGGCAGTTGCGACCAGCATCGTGGCGGTGATCGCAACGTCGAGTGCCGGCGCTGCAGTGAACGTGGAACGGCGCACCGTGCACATTCGCCTCGGTATCCTGCTGGAGACGATGACCGTGTTGGGAGCGATCCTCGGCGGCCTGACGGCGAACATGCTGAGCGGCAGTACCCTGAGCAAGATCTTTGCCGTCCTCCTGCTGGTGGTCGCGGCCATCATGATTGCGCGCCTTCGCATGGCCCCGCGCGATCCTGTGCGCGCGGAGACGACGACTCTCCCGGCGTCCTACATCGACGGCGCCAGTCGCACACCAGTGTCGTATTCCGTCCAGCGACTGCCCCTGACCATGCTGGTGTCGCTCGCTGCCGGGAACATCTCCGGTCTCCTGGGCATCGGCGGCGGAGTGTTCAAAGTCCCTGCTATGCACCTGATCTCGGGGGTGCCGATGAAGGCGGCCACGGCCACGAGTAATTTCATGATCGGCGTGACGGCGGCGGCAAGTTCGTTCATCTACCTGTCGTACGGGCACGTGAATCCCGCTGTGACCGCTCTGGCGGTGCTCGGTGTGCTGATGGGATCGTTCGCAGGAACATGGCTTGCGCAGCGTCTGCACGCCCGCGTGGTGACCTGGATCTTTGCCCTGATTCTGCTCGCGGTTTCCCTCCAGATGCTTCTGAGGCCGGCATGATGAAGCCCCAGCAGGCGGAGGAACAGCATCGACACTGGATCGGCGGCCTGCTCCGGTCCGGCGTTGTGCTGAGCGCTGCCATGATGGTTGCCGGCATCGCGGGACTCCTTGCGAGCAATGCCGGGATGATGGATCAAGATCTGCGGCGAACGGCAGTCCAGCTTCTCGAGGAGCTGATTCGACCCGAGCTGCACGCGACGCCGCTGTTTGTCCTCCTCCTGTACGGGGGACTGGTGCTCCTGATGGTGACCCCCGTGCTCAGGGTGGCAACGGTTGTCGTGACGTTTCTGCTGGAGAAGGATCACCGCTTTGCCGTGATCTCTCTGATCGTCCTTCTCATGCTGGTTTCGGAAATCTTTTTTGCCCTTCGCTGACTGGCGGCTCCGGTCGTGAGCGCTCATCCCTCTTTTCGTTCCTGTGCTCTGACGTTCGGCATGCGTGCCGTGCTCGCGGCGGTGCTGCTCTGCAGCGGCGCCGCGGCACAGGAGGCCCACCACGCTCGGTTGCCGGTCCGGGAGTTGCTGGATGAACTGTCCGTGTCGGTGACGATGCGTTGGCTCCGGCCGATGGATGACTTTGGCACCTACTGGATGGATGCGCCCGCGGCAGGACTGGAAGTCAGAAAACAGGCGCTTCCCGGTCTGGCCCTTGCGGCAGGAGGAGCGCTCTCGGTGCTTCGCGCCGCCGACACTCCCCGCAAGGATCGCGTTCCTGACCTCGGACTCATGACCCTCCATGTCGGACTTCGCGCGCAGTGCCTGCTGGCTGCAGGCGTGACAGGGGTTGGCGGCATCGGGTTGGAGACACAGACGTTCGCGTACCTCGGTCCCCGGGCACGGGGGAACCTGTACGCCCGGGTCGAGTCGGAAGTGGGGATTGGCGCGCTGGCTGGAATGGCGGTGAAGCTGAATCGTCTCCCGACGGTTGAACTCATAGCCGGGCATCACGTCGTGTTCACGGGACCAGAATACGCCCGGTTCTGGAGCATCGACGTGAATATCCACGTGCTCACTCTATGAAGAGACGTCTCAGCACCGCCGCGCTGCTCACCCTCGCCGTCCCCCTGGCGGCGCAGGTTGTGACAGTGCCTGATCCGCTCTCCCAACGGACAACGGACAGGCTCCGTTTTGCACCCGCGTTGCAGTTGATGACACCGACCCGCCATGCTCCCCTCGTGCGAGCCCGGGGACTGGGAACCTGGGCCGCTTCGCGGTTCATGCTCTTCGAGGATGGATATCCCCTTCCCGCCATGCCGCTGAATTTTGACTCCCCTGACGTCGCATCCCTCGATGTCCTTGTCATCGACTCGCTGCGGCTTGTTGAACGGCCGGCGCTCGTGAACGGCACACCCGTGTTCGGCGGAGCGTTGCTCGTGTCGCGCAAACAGATTCCCGATTCGCTGGTTGTTGCCGCGCGGGCCTTCGCCGGGAGTGAAACGGGCGATCCGGCTCTGTATGTCTATACGAGGGATGCGCTGCCCCTCGGCAACCGCCAGAAAATCGGCACTTCCGCTTCGGCTCTCGTCTCGAACAGGAGCGGCGACTTCGCGTACCGTATCCATGGAGCATCCTTCGGGCACTTTGCCACCGGCTATGCCAGCACGGATCCTCTCATCTCTGCCTATCGATCCGATCTTGGTCGTGATCAGAGCACAACCCGGTTCGTACGGGGAGAGGCGTCCCTGCGGCTTCCGGGCGGCAGCAGTCTCGATGGAGAGCTGGCCGTGCACGGCGTCCGCGGGTGGGATATGCTTCCGTTCATTCCCACCTTTGTGCATTATGATTTTCTCCGGATCTCCGGCTCGATCCGCATGAGGGATACCGCCGGTGGATTTTCGCTCTGTCTGCGGGGAGACCTTCAGACATTCAAGCTCGATGAACAGCTCCGTTCGGCAGGAGGGGAGTTTCGTCTGCAGGAGCTGACCCTGGAAGGGAGCTGGAACGTCCGCACCACGCCGTCGACAGTCCTGAGCTTCGGGGGACGCGGAGTCCTGCACGCCCTGGTTCTTCCCGCCCGACCTCCCGGTACCCGCGCTCAGTTATTCTCGGATGAATTCAGCCGGTGGAGCGGCCTGCTGTCGGTCCGTTTTCGGAGTCGCTCCGGTACCATGGCCTGGGTCGCCTCGGCGACAGTGGAGCGGCTTCTCGAGGGAGAAATTGCCGGTTCGGTCGGTGGAGGGGGTGAATGGCATGTTGGGGAGGAACAGCGGCTGGAGCTGAGTTTCGCAAGCGTAACCGCAGCGCCCTCCCCGATCGAGCTGTACGGGAGATACGAGGTGCATCGGGAACGGTACCCCCTCGGCCGGGTCGATACCTTCGTGATCGGGGGCAATTCATCGTTGCGGTCACAACGCGCGCAGAGTCTGGATCTGAACTATGTGGTTGCACAGAACGGCAGACAGATTGTTGCGGGGCTCTTTCTGCTGAAGATGCTCAGGCCGGTTGCTCTTCTGCCGGCCGCATCGATCCGCTCTGCACGGCCGGGCGACGTGGTGTGGTCGGGGATGTATGTTCATCAGCCGAACCGATTCCTATGGGGTGGACAGCTCTCATGTGTTGTTCCGATCGCGACCAATGCAACTGCATCTGTGCACTACCAGTATGTTGATCACCGCACGGCGCGTGATGTGCCGCGTCACAGTGTTGGTGCTATCGCCGAGCTAAACCTCCTGCAGGGAATGACGATTGCTGCGGGAGTCACCGGACAGAGCAGAACAGTCTGGGAGGAGTTCCGCGTCCGGCCGCAGGATGATGATCTGCTTGCCACGGGGATAGACGTGGTTCTCCCGGAACGGTGGCTCCTGGACGTGTCCGTGACCCAGCGGCTGTCGGACGTCTGGTTCGTTCGGAGCGTTGATGTTCGAGCTGAATTGCAGAATGTTCTTGATCGGAAGTACCGACTGCTTCCCATCGGCAATGATCTTTCCATGGCGGCGCTGGCCTACATCAGTGTCGGCTTCTAGCCCCGTATGCGGAATCTGCCCAAAACTCGCTATATTGTAGGAGTCCAAGAGGGGTGAGCGCTCGACAGCCGGGGGTTGTCCCGAGTGAGTGTCAGGGAAATAATCATCTGAAGGATCAACGATGAGTTTTGTGGACCGCTTGCGTTCCGTCCAGCGCAGTCAGCGATCTCTCCTGTGCATCGGACTCGATACAGATCCCCGGCTTCTCCCGCCGCATCTCGGCGTCTTTCCCGAATCGGTGCTGGAGTTCAACCGGGGAATCATCGGCGCAACGCGCGATCTTGTGTGTGCGTACAAGATCAATCTGGCGTTCTATGAAGCGCTCGGGAGCCGAGGATGGGAAATCCTCACCGCTACCGTCAAGATGATCCCGCGTTCCGTCCTCATCATCGGCGACGGGAAGAGGGGGGACATCGGCAATACGGCGGAGCGGTATGCGGTTGCGTTGTTTGACGAACTCGGGTTTGACGCCGTTA
>CAYXMK010000057.1:0-12060 GCA_964465905.1 uncultured Ignavibacteriaceae bacterium
CGATGAAGAGTGGTCGTCAGTTGTTCGGTGCCCCGCCGTTGATCCAGTCGCGCACCTTGGTCACACTGGCAGAAGAGACAGCGCTCCCTCCCTTTGGCATCCTGTCGCCGCAGGCAGAGCCGGCGAGTCGCAGGTAGAGGACGGATTCATCCGCGTTCCCCGGCAAGACCCGCTTCCGATTGGTGCACCCGGCCTGTGCCTGCACGTTGACGAGATTGGCGTAGCTCTGGCCGGCGGTGAGAGACAATCCGCCGCTCCCGCCGTGGCAACCGGTGCAGCCGTTCTGTGAGAAGATCGGCTGGATATCAACCGAAAAGGAGATTGCGGGGGATGATGCAGATACGATACGGAACGCAACAGCATTGCTCTGCTTTCCGGCAACAGTGATCGTCACGGAGCCTGTCGAGGCGCCCGCTGGAACGACAGCATAAATCAACGTGTCCGTCCATTGAAGAACGCCCGATGCAACAATCCCGCTGACGGACAGGAGGCTGGATCCCTGCACCGCTCCGAATCCCGATCCGACAATTCGGATCGTATCACCGACGCTTCCGGAATCGGGGACGACGGCCGAAATAACCGGTGCCGATCCCGGCGGGTTGCTCCCGATATCGGTACAGCCGAAGAGCATCCCCGAAATCATCAGACAGACAGCAAGCATTCTGAGCATACTCTTTCCCTCCATCAGCGTCCGGAATCTACTGACCAATCTTCCACATTGTCAACCCCAGCCTCGCCTCGGGGTTCATTCCCCCCTTGGGGGAGTCGTCGAAAAGTGTTACATTAGACGCAGTTCTCACGTGCGTCACCATTCCGCCAACCCGAGCTGCCATGGTTTCGTCTCTCCTGTATAAGACCGCGCCGCCTCCGACCGGCTCGAAGGAGCCGTATCCGATGCTCATTCTGCTCCACGGCCGGGGATCCCATGAAGACGATCTGCTGGGACTGGTTCCGTATCTGGATGCCCGACTCTTCGCAGTCGCTCCCCGGGCGCCGTTTGATTTTTCCTACGGCGGCTTCACGTGGTATGATCTTCAGGAGGTCGGAAGCCCCGATCCGGCGATGTTCTCCGAGAGCTATAGCCGCCTTGTGAAGTTCTTGGATGAAGTGTGCGCGAACTACCCTGTTGATCCCGCCCGTCTTTTTCTCTTCGGCTTCAGCATGGGATCGGTCATGTCCCTGGCTGTGGCGCTGACGCGGCCGGCCGGCATCGCAGGGGTCGTTGCTCACAGCGGCTATATCCCGGAAGCGAGCGGCCTGGAATTCCGCTGGCGCGACCTTGGCAGGACATCCTTCTTCATCGCGCACGGTACAGAGGATCAGGTCATTCCCATCCGCTTCGGGCGCAGGGCGCGGGAACTGCTGGCGGCGACGCCGGCCCCTCTGACGTACCGGGAATACCCCGCGGCGCATGCGGTGACGGACGAGAGCCTGGCCGAGATCTCTCGCTGGCTGACTGGCCTGATCGATGGGGGAACACAAGGTTGAAGCAGAAGCGCCGGAAGCGGACACGCACCTCGTCGTTCGGCTCATCGGGCCGCGTCAGCCACGACGCGTCGCATTTCTACGGCGGGAAACTCTACGCCGGCGTTCGTGAAACGGAACCAAGTGTCATGGCTCATGCAGCGGTACCGCCGGATGCCCTGGACCGGATCATTGCGCACAGCAGTGAACGCATGTCGGAACTTCCGGACGCAAGCATCCATCTCATGATCACGTCGCCTCCGTACAATGTGCGGAAGGAGTACGATGACGACTTCACCCTGTCGGAGTACCGTGCGTTTCTTCGACGGGTGTTCGCGGAGACGCTGCGCGTGCTCGTTCCCGGCGGCCGCGCCTGCATCAATGTGGCCAGCGTCGGACGGCGGCCCTACGTGCCCCTCCATGCCTACCTGGCGCAGGATTTGATAGAGCTCGGGTTTCTCATGCGGGGTGAAGTCATCTGGAACAAAGGCTCCAGCGCGGGTCCGTCCACGGCCTGGGGAAGCTGGCGATCGGCCTCCAACCCAACCCTGCGCGATGTGCATGAGTACGTCCTGGTCTTCTCCAAGGAGACGTTCTCCCGCAACGGCCAATCCGGTCCCGCGACCATCTCGCGCGAGGAGTTCCTGGAGTATACAAAAAGTATCTGGACCTTCAATGCCGAGTCGGCGCGTCGCATTGGTCATCCGGCTCCCTTTCCGGTTGAACTTCCGCGGCGTCTCATCGAGCTCTATTCATTCCAGGGGGACGTTGTGCTGGATCCTTTCGCCGGCAGCGGCACCACCTGCCTGGCTGCACTGCAGAGTGGGCGCCACTACGTCGGCTATGAGCGGGTGAAGACCTATGTCGCTCTGGCGGAACGGAGAATCCGGGAGAGCATGTCTGCACAACAGCGTGACGGGCAGGCCCAGCGGAGTTCATCGTCCTAACCTTCATCACAGGAGTTCTTATGAAACGTCAACTGCATCTGTTCCGTCGCTGGTGGTTGGTGGGAGGGATTGCGGTTGTCCTGTCGGGCTGTTCCACAACGAAAGAACCTGAAACCATGGATGCCGAGATCCTGAAGCCGATCCGGGAGAAGTACGCTCCCGATCGCCGTCTCGCCGTCTTTGCGGTGACGCTCGAAAAGCGGGGTGATTCAATCATTGCGGGTGGGGATGTTGACCAGCCGGCAGCGAAGCGGGAAGTGCTGGAGTTCCTCGCGGGCCTGCAGCAGGGCCCTGTCGTCGATCAGATCTCTGTCCTTCCCGATCCTCTCCTCGGGGACAGGCGCTTCGGGATCATCACGGTGAGTGTGGGAAGCGTGCGCGGGAAGCCCTCGCACCCGGCTGAGATGACAACACAAGCGTTGATGGGGACCCCCGTCAAGCTCCTGAAAAAGCAGCGGAATTGGTACTACGTCCAGCTCCCCGACGACTATCTCGGCTGGCTGCCTGAACGGTCGATGTCCATTACCGCGGAAAACGGTGTGACGGCATGGCAGTCCGCTCGAAAGGTCGTGACGACGGGCTATGTTGCTCTCGTGCGCGAACAGCCCAACGCTGAGTCTGTGCCCGTGTGCGACCTCGTCGCGGGCGCAGTGATGAAGCATCGTGGTGTGTCGGGGAGCTGGGTGCTGGTCGAGCTGCCGGATGGGCGCACGGGGTACGTTGAGCAGGCGCACGTGCAGGAGTACGAGCGCTGGAAGCAGACGCGATCCCTGACACCGGCCAATATCGAGAAGACCGCGAAGTGGTTCATGGGTGTGCCGTATCTCTGGGGCGGAACGTCGGTGAAGGGAATGGACTGTTCCGGTTTTACGAAGATGGTGTACCGGCTGAATGGACTGGAACTGAAGCGGGATGCCGATCAGCAGTCACACCAGGGTGAACCGGTCGATCCCGGAAGAAATTTCGAGAACCTGAAGAAGGGGGATCTCCTGTTCTTCGGAGAGAGGGCAGACGAGGAGCGTCCGGAGAACGTGGACCATGTCGGCATCTCTCTCGGCAAGACGGAATTCATCCACACGCCGGGGGGAGCGTGGGTGAAGATCGAGAGCTTCGATTCTACCGCCGGGAACTACAATGGGATGCTGAAGAGAATCTTCCTGCGGGCGCGGAGGATGATTCCTGACAGCCAGCTCGCCGGGAGGTAGTACTGCTTCCGCATCTTCGGTCTGCAGTTTATGCCGGGATTGACAGGAGATGGAGGGGGGCTCTTCTTACCAAGCGTTTCCTGTCGGGAGGTAGACTGCCGTGTGCCGTTGTCGCGCAACGACCATCTCCGCTCGCAAGGGGTTCCGACAGGGGTACCGACTTCCAGCGGCGGGTCTACGTGATGATCCTGACGCCGATGCCGGGTCGGTCGGTGAGCGTTACCTTCCCGTCGATGATCTTCGTTCCGTCGTACACGTCGTTGCTGATCAGTAACGCCCCGTCCAGGTCGGCCCAATCCACCATCGGCGAGAGGTGGGAGGCGGCGGAGATCGCGCAGGACGTCTCTGTCATGCATCCCAGCATCACCTTCATGCCGAGAGCGCGCGCAAGCGTCAGCATTTTGTGCGCTTCGCGCATCCCCGTGCACTTCATAAGTTTAATGTTGATGCCGCTGTAGACGCCGTGCGCCTTCACCACGTCGGGCAAGCGCTGAACTGCCTCGTCCCCGATCGTCGGAAGGGGGCTCCGCTCCGTCAGCCACGCGTTGTCGTCCACCTGCTCCTTCGGCATGGGCTGTTCCACGAAGACGACATTCTTCTCTTTCAGCCAGTGGATCATCTCGAGCGCCTGGTCCCGGTTCTTCCAACCCTGATTCACGTCCACGCAGAGGGGGACGTCGGTGACCGACCGGATGGTTTCCACCATCATCCGGTCCGTGTCGCGGCCGAGCTTGATCTTGAGGATCTTGAACTCACCGGCCTCCCGCGTCTTTTCGCGGACAACGGATTCCGTATCTATGCCGATGGTGAACGAGGTATAAGGGGTTTTAGCCCGATTGAAGCCCCAGATGCGGTACCACGGCTGACCGAGCAGTTTCCCCACGAGGTCATGGAGAGCAATATCGACGGAGGCTTTGGCGGCGGGGTTTCCCGGCGCCAGAGCGTCGATATCCTGCAGAATGGTCTCGAGTTCGAAGGGATCCGGATAGCGGCTCAGATCGACACGCGCGAGAAAATCCTGTACAGACGCGTGGGATTCTCCGAGGTACGGTGGCATGGATGCCTCCCCGTACCCGATGACTCCCTCGTACTCGATCTCGGTCAGGACAACCGGTGTTGTGGTGCGGGAGCTCGTGGCGATCGTGAACACGTGGCGGAGCTCAAGCGTGTAGGGGCGGTACGTCAACTTCATGCGTGTGCCTCTCCGGTTGATATGCGCCGGAGGGAGGGAAGCCCCGAGCGAGGTGCTGGTTCCCAGCGCGCTGACCGCGAGGGCGGCGGAGGACTTCAGGAAGGAGCGTCGGGACGTTGTCATGTCGAGGGACCTTGATTGTTCAGGCAAGAAAGTAGAGAAAACGGCGTTGAATGTCAAAGGCACGGCACGCCATGCACATCGTGCAGTTGCTTTCGTGGGAGAGGGTTCGTACCTTGCTGCGGGAACCAGAACTCCAACGGTGTGCACTCCGCATGACGACGCGCATGAAGCAGATTCTGATTGTTGACGATGAACCGCTGTGGGTCAAGATGGTCAGCCGGCTCCTCCAGGGGCGCGGATATGATGTCAGGTCCGCCACGAATGGGAGCGAGGCCCTCGAGGCGCTGCGGACGTACGAGCCGGATCTCATTCTCCTCGACGTGAAGATGCCCGACATGAACGGCTTCGACCTCCTGGACCGGATCAAGAAGGTTCCGCGCCTGGCGGTCAAGCCCGTGGTGTTCATTTCCGCGATGGATGATTTTGACGCCCGCAAGGTGGCGCGGGATCTTGGCGCCACGGACTACATCGTCAAGCCGCTCGATGAGCAGGATGTTACCAGCATGCTCACCCGCTACCTCCCGCAGTGAATCCCTCCCGCATCCGCTCTGCGTCGTCGGGCACATGGTACGGTATCATTGAAGACGGCACGAGCCGACCATTATGACATCCCGACTGCGTCATCTCCGGACCCTGCGACAGGCACTCGGACCTCTCGAACAGGCACAGATTGTCATCTCGACGGCAGTCGTCGTGACCATGGTCACGATTATCATGTCCCGCATCCTGAGCGGCTACAAGCTCGGGTGGTTCGACTTCGCCAGCGTCAGCATCGTCGGTATCTTCGGCTTCATGATTGTCTTCTTTACTCTCAAGTATGGCCGACTCCTCGAAGAGCAGAAGGAGGAACTGCTCGCCCTCAACACGCTCGGCGAAGCCGTCAATCGGTCGGTTGAAATTCACTTCCTTCTCGACGCTGCGCTGGCGGAGGTGCGGCGGCTGCTGCTGGTGGAGTATGGCTGGATCTACCATGTTGAAGGGGGGCGCCTGGTTCTGGAGACGGCGCGGGGGACTGAGGAGTTGCCGTGGCATCTTATCCCTCCGAACGCATCCGTTGACGATGAAAAGCTCCAGTGGATCCGCTCGCCGGGTATTCACAGGCTCTCTCCACGGGCCGTCCGGAAGGGGAAGCAGGTATGGCCCTATACCGGCATCGCTGCCTGGGCGTCGGTGCCCATCCAGATCAAGGACCGGCTGGTCGGTGTCCTGATTCTGGCCAGCACCGGCCGGAATACCTTTACCCCCAAGCAGCTGGATATGATGGGGGCCTTCGCGAATCAGATCGGCGTTGCGCTGGAAAAGGCAGCCCTCTTTGAACAACTCCGGCGGTCGGAGGAGCGGTACATGGACCTCTTTGAGAATTCCCCCGACATGAACCACGTGGTCAACAGGGCCGGCATTATTGTGAACTGCAACAAGACCGAAATCAACCGCCTCGGATACCGGAGAGAGGAGCTCGTCGGCGAGTCCGTTTTGAAGCTGTACCCCGTCTCGTACCAGGAAACCGCGCGTCGGCTGCTTGTCCAGATGTTTGAGGAACAACGGGAATTTGCGGAGCTTGAGGAACAGATGGTCACCAGCCGGGGAGAGGTGCTGGATGTGAGTGTGAACACATCGCTGATCTACGACGACCAGCATCAGCCGATCTTCGTCAGGGCCGTTGCCCGTGACATCACCGAACGGAAAAAGATGGAAGCGAAGATTCTTCACGCCCAGAGAATCGACAGCATCGGCAATCTGGCGGGCGGGGTGGCTCATGACTTCAACAATATTCTCACCTCGATCCTCGGTTCGACCGCGATCATGAAGCGGAAGATGAAGAAGGGAGAACCGTGGTACCGCTTCGTGGACATCATTGAAACCGCGGCCAAGCGCGGTTCGAGTCTGACGCGCCAGCTCCTGACCTTCGCACGAAAGAGCACAATTCAGTTCCACCCTCTCCTGGTCAATGATGTCGTAGCGGAAACACTCCACCTCTTTGAACGGAGCACGGACAAGACCATTGCGATCCGCACGGAACTGACGCCAGACCTTGCCGTCATCAGCGGTGACGACGGCCAGCTTCAACAGGCCATCCTCAACCTGCTGATCAATGCCCGCGATGCGATGCCGGAGGGGGGAGAAATTCTCGTGCGAACATCTGTCGTGACGCTGGATGGCGAGGGAGGAGGCGGCATGGGCGGGCGCTCGGGGAGCTATGTGCAGATCAGCGTCCGCGATACCGGCGTCGGCATGGATACGGCAACACAGCAGCGGATCTTCGAGCCGTTCTTTACCACCAAGGACCAAGGGAAAGGAACCGGACTCGGCCTGTCCGTGGTGTACGGCGTGGTGAACGGACATGACGGGTTCATTACCCTCCAGAGCGAGGTCGGGAGGGGATCAGAGTTCCACCTGCACTTTCCGCTCCTGAAGGATGCAGACGCGCTCAAGCGGACCGCGCGCCGTTCCGCGATTCTCCGGGGCAAAGGGAATGTGCTCGTCGTTGACGATGAAGAACATGTTGCGGAAGTGATCGGCGGGATGCTGGAGAACCTCGGCTACACCGTCACGGTTGTCAACAGCGGTCCTGATGCATTGAAGGAGGTGCGCAAGAACCCGCGGCGTTTTCGGGTGATCGTTCTCGACATGAATATGCCGAAGATGGGAGGAAGAGAAACGATCGAGCGCCTTCGGGAAATTTATCCGGAGATCAAAATCCTCGTCTCCACCGGCTACGGCGATTCGAGTATCGCACCTCCTCAGTTCCGGGGACACATCGACGGCTTCCTGCAGAAGCCGTACCAGCTTGAAGAACTCTCTCTCACCATGCGGCGGGTTCTGGAGAAACCTTAGAGAGCGCCGTGGTCCGGTCTCCTGTGCCTGCAGCAGTTCTTGAAACTCGCGGGAATTAGTGGTACCATGGCACCCATGGGCGACGGTGTCCCACACCTTGCTGTTTCATGAGAGGATCGCAGGAGGACGATGACGAGCCGGGAGTCGTTTGGAGCCGAATTGAAGAAGCATCGCCTGGATCGCCAGATCTCACTCATGGATATCTCGGCGGCGACCCGGATCAACCTGAGGTTCCTCGAGGCGATGGAAGAGGGGAAGTTCTCGGTCCTGCCGGCGACCTACATCCGTGCGTTCCTGCGCGAATATGCCGAGTTCATCGGTCTGGATCCGGAGGCGACGCTCCGCTCCTTCGAGAAGGTACAGGAGGACGGACTACCCGCGGGAGCTCCCGCATCGTACCGCTCTGCCGGGGAACGACCGGCCGCTGAACCACCCCTGCAGAAGTTCACGGCCCCACTGACGGGGGCACGCGTGCAGATGCTGTTTCTCCTGGCCCTATTGATGGTGGTGGGGGTGCTCGTGGTCTACATGCTTCAGCCGGCGGGAGAAGAGGTCAGTGTCAGCACGACGCAGGAGATTCCTTTTGACCGGGTGGTCGAAGAATCGATGGCGGCACTTCCCACTGCACAGCCGGCGACGCCGGTGACTGTTTCCCCGCCCCCTTCGGTCCCTCCTCCGCCGGACACGCTGGTTCTGCAGATGCAGACGACGGATTCCGTCTGGGTGCTGATGGTGATCGACGGGGAGCGGACGGAAGAATACCTCTTTCCTCCCAACCGCCGGCATACGTGGCGCGCAACCTCTGAGTTCGTCGTAACACTCGGCAGGGCCGGGGCGGCATCGTTTCGTTTGAATACCCGCGACCTCGGAACGCTCGGGCGTGCCGGAGCCGTGGTTCGCAACGTGCGTATCAGCCGCCAGATGCTCGAGCCGTCGGCTGCCGTTCCTTCGCCATGAGTCCTCGCTCTGCAGCGTCCAGGGGGGTCGCGGAGCGGCTCGAAGCGCTCCGGCGAGACATCCGCGAGCATGACTACCGGTACTACGTGCTGGCGGATCCGACGGTGTCGGACGAAGAGTACGACCGGCTCCTGCGGGAACTCCTGGAGCTTGAAAAGCGCTATCCCGAGCTCGTCGTCCCTGAGAGCCCTTCGCAGCGCGTCGGTGGAGCGCCAACGAAGGAGTTCCCGACGGTCACCCATGAAGTCCCGATGCTCAGTCTGGCCAACACGTACGATGAGCAGGAGGTTCGGGAGTTCGACCGGCGGGTTCATGATCTTCTGGGCGACCAGAACGTTCGGTACGTCTGCGAATTGAAGCTGGACGGTGTTGCCGTCAGTCTGCAGTATCGGGACGGAGTGCTCGTGCGGGGAGCCACGCGGGGCGACGGCATCGAGGGGGACGACATCACCGGCAACCTGAAGACGCTTCGTTCCATTCCCCTCCGGCTTCGGCATCAGACCAGGGAATGGGAGAACGTCGAGGTGCGGGGCGAGGTGTATATGCTTCGCGCCCACTTTGACCGGATGAATGAAGAGCGGAGGAAGGCGGGAGAGAAGCTCTTTGTCAACCCGAGAAATGCCACTGCCGGGACCCTGAAGTTGCAGGATCCCGCCCTGGTGCGGCAGCGGCCGTTGCAGTTTTCTGCCTACAGCGTGCGAACCACACCGCCGTCCGGTTCCAGCCACTACGAGCTCCTCCAGAAGGCGCGCGAGTTCGGCTTTCCTGTGACCAGCCACGCCCGGCTCTGCACCTCCGTCGAGGAAGTCGTGGCGTACTGGAAGAAATGGGAGGGGCAGCGCGAGAAACTTCCCTACGACATCGACGGGATTGTTGTGAAGGTTGATTCCCTCCCGCAGCAGGAGAAGCTCGGAGCGATTGCGAGGAGTCCACGCTGGGCCATCGCGTTCAAGTTCGCTGCCCGCAAGCAGCAGACGGTTTTGCGCAATATCCGACTGCAGGTGGGACGAACGGGCGCCATCACGCCAGTGGCCGATCTGGAGCCGGTCTTCGTCGGCGGAACGACGGTATCCCGTGCAACCCTCCACAATGAAGACTATATCCGCGATCTGGATATCCGCGTCGGCGATACCGTGGAGGTGGAAAAAGGGGGAGACGTCATTCCCAAGGTGAGCGGTGTTCTGAAGGACCGCAGACCTCCGCGCACGCAGCCGTTTCGCATGCCCCGGACCTGCCCCGAGTGCGGATCGCCGATTTCCCGGCCGCAGGGGGAAGCCAATTCCTACTGCGAGAACTCTGAATGTCCGGCTCAGGTGCGCGGGAGAATCGAGCATTTTGCCTCGCGCGGCGCGATGGACATCGAGGGGCTTGGCGAAGCCGCTGTGGACCAGCTCGTCGGAGCCGGATTGATCTCCAATGTCGCAGATCTGTACGATCTACATGCGAAAGCAGACCGAATTGCGCGGCTGGAGCGGTGGGGAACCAAGAGTACGCAGAATCTGCTGCAGGGAATCGAAGCGAGCAAGAAGAAACCCTTTTCGCGTGTTCTCTTCGCGCTGGGCATACGGCACGTTGGTTCGACGATGGCGCAACTGATTGCGCGGGAGGCAGGCTCCCTCGAACGGCTTGCACGCATGAGTCGGGAGGAGCTGGAACGGATTCCGGGAATCGGACCCGCCATTGCGGAGAGCATCCAGCTGTATCTGAAAGACCCGCATAACCGGCGGATTCTGGAACGTTTGCAGAACCTGGGACTGAATTTCACCGAGCAGAGGGTCCGTGCCGACCGACACACAGAACTGGAAGGAAAGAGCTTTGTTTTGACAGGGAAACTGGAGTCAATGTCCCGTGAAGAAGCGAAAGCGGAAATCGAGGCGCAGGGGGGGGCGGTGCTTTCCAGCGTGAGCGCGAGAACAGACTACGTTGTTGTGGGGGAAGAGCCGGGTTCCAAGCTCGCGAAAGCCCGCGAACTGGGTATCCAGATTCTAACAGAGGAGCAGCTGCTGAAGCTCCTGAGACGGCGGGGGTGAATTCCCACACAGCAACTTCAACGAGGAGGACCTCATGATGGTCAACATAACCCGCACTGCACTGATCCTGATGGTCTCCGTGCTCTTTCTCGGCACGGTGTCCGCCCAGATGCGCTCCGGCAAGCTGGGTGTCGGTGCCGGAGGAGCGTACTACCTCTTCCAGTCGGATCGTGACAAGGCGAAACCGTCGTTCGGAGGCGCTCTCGACGTCACCTACTCGATGACGGAGTACCTCGGCCTGCGCGTTGCCGTGGGCGGCGGGCAACTCCGGACCGAATCCGGTTCCTCGACCTTCTCGACCATGCTCGTGCATGCCCATCTGGGACTTTCGCTCGATCTCAGTCCCAACGGCTCCGTCAATCCGTTTCTCTTTGTCGGTGCCGCCGGTCAGTATGCCGATCCGCGGCTGGCCACGGGCGAAGCCATCGCCGGCCGGGACGGCAAGAAGTCCCTGCTGGGCAATGCCGTCGGAGGAGCGGGGCTGGATATCTTCTTCAGCGAGTTCTTCTCGATGACCCTTGCGGCAGAAGGATCTCTCCCCATGACGGATCGCCTCGACGGCCTCTACGGAGGGACTAACAAGGATATGTTCCAGCGGATCTCGCTGGGATTTCGGTACTACTTCTTCGATCAGGACTTCATCGCCCGAATGCTGAAAGCGCTGGAAGAGAGGTACCGGAAGTAGGACCGCCCGCGGCGGCACAGACGATGACGGCATAATACGGAAGGAAGCGGCGGCGTGAAACGGCTGCGGCTGGCGGTCGGGTTGTTGTTGGCGCGGTTTCATTTCCGGAAGCAGGATGAGAAGGTTATCCGCTTTACGGACAGCATCTCGCGCTCGCGGCGCGCTCTCGTCATTCTCCCGGAAACACCGGCCGACGTGTCGGCGGTCCAGTGGGCCCTGCGCTACCTGGGCGACCGTTTTTCGGGAGGCAAGGTGGTCGTGGTGGCTCGCTCTGAGCTGGCACCGTGGCTGCAGAACGATCGGCGGTACGATGTGATTACCTACCAGAAGGATGACATCAGTTTCTGGTACGTCCCCCGGCGTGAGTTGCGGCGGAAGCTGAAAAAAGGTACATTCGATGTAGCTCTGGATCTGAATCTCAGTTTCGTCCTCCCCAGCGCGTATCTCTGCAGGGAGTCGCAGGCGCCGCTGCGTGTCGGATTCTCCAAGACGCATGCGGATCGTTTCTACAACTTCCAGATTCAGACCAGAGCAACAACCAGCCTCAATCTCGCCTACAGGAGCTTTGTGCGGTGCCTCGATATGTTCTAGCGGGAGAGGGGGGGAGGGAACTATGCAATTC
>CAYXMK010000058.1:0-12023 GCA_964465905.1 uncultured Ignavibacteriaceae bacterium
CGTCGCCGCGTGATGCAGCGGGGCTACATCTCCCGCTGCGGACGCCGTGGACGCTGCGCGGCTGTCTGCTGGAGGTACACTCATCGTCCCTGAGGTGCGGTCGGTTACGCTCTGCTGCCCGGCGCGGGCGGTGTGTTCTTTGCCGGAGAGCTCACGCTGACAAGGGCTGCCGTCGGCTGGCCGTTCCCGCCGCGATCGCTCGGAGGAAGCTCCTCGCCACGGAGGATCTTGTCGATTTCCTCTGAGTCGAGGATTTCCCGCTCCAGCAGAGCTGATGAGAGCCGGTGGAGAGTCTTCAGGTTTTCCCTGAGAATCTTCTCGGCCCGCTTCATGCTGCGGTTGATGATGGCCTTTACTTCCTGATCGATGAAGACGGCTGTCTGTTCGCTGAAGTTCCGGGTTCGGGTGATCTCCCGACCGAGAAACAGTTCCTCCTCCTTCGCTCCGTAGGCCAGCGGCCCCAGCTTGTCGCTCATGCCCCATTCGCACACCATTTTCCGCGCAATCTCGGTTGCTCGCTCGATGTCGTTGCCGGCGCCCGTTGTAATCTGATTGAAGATCAGCTTCTCCGCTGCCCTTCCGCCGAGCGCGTAGGTGATCATGGCCTCGAGATACTCGCGCGAGTAGGTGTGTTTTTCGTCGATCGGGAGATACGTCGTTACGCCGAGGGCGCGTCCGCGCGGAATGATGGTCACCTTGTGGACGGGGTCCGCCTCCGGCAGAAACTTCGAGACAAGTACGTGTCCCGCTTCGTGGTACGCCGTGACCTTCTTCTCGCGGTCGGAGATGATGAGCGTCTTACGCTCCATTCCCATCATCACCTTGTCCTTTGCCTCTTCGAAGTGGCGCATGGCCACCATGGTGCTGTTCTGGCGGGCTGCCAGCAGCGCTGCTTCGTTCACAAGGTTGGCGATGTCGGCTCCCGAAAGCCCCGGCGTCCCCTTCGCCAGCACATCCAGTTTGACGTCCTCAGCGAGGGGAATACTCTTGGTGTGCACACGGAAGATTCCCTCACGCCCCTTCACGTCGGGCCGGTCCACCACCACCTGCCGGTCAAAACGCCCGGGGCGCAGCAGAGCGGGATCCAGAACATCCGGCCGGTTGGTGGCGGCGATGATGATCACTCCGCTGTTCTGCTCGAACCCGTCCATTTCCACCAGCAGCTGATTCAGGGTCTGTTCACGCTCGTCGTGGCCGCCCCCGAGTCCCGCGCCGCGATGCCGCCCGACGGCGTCGATTTCGTCGATGAAGATGATGCACGGCGCATGCTTCTTCCCCTGATCGAACAGGTCGCGTACGCGGCTCGCTCCCACGCCCACGAACATTTCCACGAAATCCGCTCCGCTGATGGAGAAGAACGGTACACCCGCCTCGCCTGCGACTGCGCGAGCGAGCAGTGTCTTGCCGGTTCCCGGAGGGCCGAGCAGCAGCACGCCGCGGGGGATCTTGCCCCCCAGGCGCTGGAACTTGCCCGGATCCCTGAGGAACTCGATCACTTCCTGAAGTTCGACCTTGGCCTCATCGGCTCCCGCCACATCCTGAAACGTGATCTTGGTGCTTCCCTCCGTCAGGAGTTTCGCGCGGCTCTTGCCGAAACTGAACAGACCTTTCGTGCCGCCGGCTCCCGCCTGCATCCGCCGGAAGATCAGAAGCCAGATGCCGATGAGGAGGATCCACGGAAGGAACCCGATGAGGGCGTTCAGCCATGTGCTGTCTTCCCGCGTAATGGTGAAGTTCAGGCCCTTCGCGGTCCAATCGGCGATCAGCTTCTCGTCGATGTTCGAATAGGGGAGAGTCAGCTTGATGCGGGTGGCATCGCGCACGGTCTTGCCGCTGACGGTTGTGATCTCCGTTGGCTGGGCGAGCTGGCCGTGGAAATCATAATCATTGAGATTGGATTTCTTGATGATCGCTTCGCTGAACCGGCCGTCGTTCAGCAGCTGCTGGAACAGCTTCGGCGTGATCTCGTATTCCGTCTCCTCGCTGCTGCGGAATGCGTACATGATGACGAAGACCGCCAGGAGAATCCCCATCCAGCTCGCGATCACGCGGCCGACTTTGTTCCAGTTGAATTCGTCTTCCCGCTGGGGTCGCTGAGGCCGCTTCTGCGGAGGACGAGGTCCCGGAAGCCGCCGACGGGGAGCGTTATCCCCTGAGCGGTTGTCGGGAGTCGGTTCGTTGAACCACGTTGACATTCTGCTACACTCCTTGCTGGGCAGCTCCCTCGTCTCCGCCGGACTTCTGCGGAGGAGTGAGCCGATAGATCGAACGTAAGTTACGGACTTTTTGGGCGTAGTCCAAGCCGTAGCCGATGACGAACTCCGGAGGAATCTCAAAACCGACGTAATCGAGCGGAAAGCTCACTTTTGCCACGCTCTTCTTCAGCAACAGTGTAACAACTCTGACGGACGCAGGGTTCTCCCGGTCAATGAGGCGCTTGATGAACTCGATGGAGAGTCCGGAATCAACGATATCCTCGACCAGCACAATGTGCCGCCCCTCGACCTGACAGTTCAGGTCCTTGAGCAAACGCACATTGCCCGAAGAGATCTTGGCATCACCGTAGCTTGAAAGCTTCAGGAAGTCAACTTCGCAGTCCACGGTGACCTCACGGATCAGGTCGGAGAAGAAGATGAACGAGCCGTTCAGAACGCCGATGAAGATGGGTAGCTGATCCCTGTACTCCCGGCTGATCTGTGCACCCAGTTCGCCCACCCGCTTGCGAATCTCCGCCTCGCTGAGGTACAGCTCAAAGACCTCTCCGTTGACCGTGATCCGTTCGTTCATCGTTATCCTCTGTGGTGGAAGCGGCATGTGAGCTCAACGGCTTCGGCCGTTGCAGGGGTGAGTTTGAAACGTTCATCCAGTCGGAGCCCACACACCCAGACGATGTCGCCGCCGGATGTCAGGAGAGGGGTCCGCGATTTCTGTGCGTTCGTCGCCTTGGCCTCGGTGAAGAGATCGCTGATCTTCTTGCGGCCGCTCATGCCGAGCGGGCGGAACCAGTCCCCCGGCTGCCAGGAACGCAGAACCAGGGGCTCCCGCAGTCGCTCCAGATCAACATACTGGCGATCCCTGTCCTGCCCGGGCCTGGCTTCCCGCGCCCGGACGACGCGCGAGGAGAAGATGAAATCTTCCGTCTCGCACTGCTCCCCAATCCGGATCGTTTGCGCGAATTCCTCGGAGCCGCCGCACATGCCCAGACGCAGCGTGTCCCGGTCATGCTCGAAACAGAGTCCTCGCCCGAGATCGACGCGATGCCCGGACTCGCCCTCCGCGAGGCGAACGACGGCTTCGACTTTTCGCTCCGAGAGAGCGACGCCGTGACGGCGCAGCAGCTCAAGCACCAGCTCAGAGCGGAGATACTCCGGCAGACGAAGGAAATCCCGCACACTTATGTGCGAGTGCCCTGTCGGCTCTTCTGTGACGATCGTGCTCAACACTCCCGCCAGGTCGGCATCGAGACGATCCCGCACAGACCCCATCGTGCGGGAAAGTCTGTGCAGAGTTTCCACCGGATCACCGGCGACGCTTTCTGCGAGCGCCGGCAGGACGTGATGACGGATGAGATTGCGCTCGTGCTGGAGGCACGCGTTGGAGGCGTCGGAGCGGTACGTGACGCCGTGGGCCGCCGCGTAGGCCTCAAGGTCGCGGCGCCGGGCGAACAGGAGAGGACGGATAACCATTCCCTCGGGCCGCCGCACGGGAATACCCGCCAACCCGCGCACCCCTGAGCCGCGGAAGAGATTGAGCAGGACCGTCTCGGCCTGATCGTCCTTCTGGTGCGCCGTGGCCGTCGACGTCGCACCGACCTCCGTTCTGATCTCCTCCAGGGCTGCATAGCGGAGCCCACGGGCGCGGGCCTCGAGGGAGGAGGAAGAAGATGCTGAGCGATCCGCGGGATGGATTCGCCTGACAATCACGGGAAGGCCAAGAGCAGCGGCAGAGGACTCCACAAGCTTCTGATCGGCTTCCGACTCTTCCCCCCGCAGCTGATGATTGACGTGTGCCACGGTGAGCGTGAGGGGGAACCTCTGGCGGATGCCGTGGAAGAGACGAAGCATGACCATCGAATCGCATCCGCCGCTGACCGCGAGCACGACGTGGTCGTTCGGGCAGGCGAGCCGGTGTTCCCGGAGAAACCGAAGAAACTGACGCTCCAAGTGTGGTGAAGATGCCATAGGTCGGGACGATACAAAAAAAACCGACCCCGGCCGTGTGCCGGGGGGGGTCAAGGTCTCTGCTGTAGCGGGGGAGGGATTCGAACCCACGACCTGCGGATTATGATTCCGACGCTCTAACCAGCTGAGCTACCCCGCCGTTTCTGCAAAAAGTATACGAAAAAACCGACACGAAGGCAACCGCTGCGCGTCGGAGCCGCGGTTCGCGCCAGAGGAAGCCGAAGGGAAATTGCTGCTGCCTTGCCGGACGTCGGGAACGACATCCTGGGGGAGAAACCGAAGCGTCAGATCTTCAATTCGATGCGCGTCTGCAGAGCCGCGAGGAGTCGGTCCCGCCCCACCAGACCGAGGAACCGTCCGTTCTCGATGACCGGTACCTGACTGATGTTCTCTTCGTTCATGCGCTGCAGAACCTGGTCCACGGGCGTATCGGGCGTTACGGCGTGCAGGCGGGACACGGGGATCATGATGTCGCTCAGCAGCGTGTCATGCCAGCGGTCGAACGGCACCGCCTTGATCTCGTGGAGCGTGACCAGACCGGCCAGCACATCCCCCTCGATGACCATCGCACAGCGATTTCCACGACGGAGGAGCTGGTCGTGCACCAGTTCCGCAACCGTTGACGTGGGAGCGGCAACGAGGAACTCGTGGGTCATCAAGTCGGACGCCACGATGCCGCTGAGGGATTTCCTAATGGACAGCTGAGCGGCGGCTCCCTGCGCTGCGGTCAGAAGGAACCAGCCGATGAACCCGATCCAGAGCCCGCCGAAGAAGTCTCCCTGGAGGGCTTCCCAGATGCCCCAGAGAATGAATGCGTAGGCAAAGAACTGTCCCGATCCCGAGGCGATCCTCGTGGCCTGCTCGAAACTCCGCGTGTACTGCCAGACGAGGGAACGGAGCACGCGCCCGCCATCAAGAGGGAAACCGGGAATCAGATTGAAGAGCGCCAGCGTCAGGTTGATCCGTCCGAGCCAGCCGCTGAGATCCGAGAGACCCTCAAACAGCCCGTGCGTGCCCTCCCGGAGGACGTAGAAGACCGCGGCGAGGAGAGCGCTGACAACAGGACCGGCAATGGCAATGGCAAACTCATGGGAAGGGCGCTGCGGCTCCTTTCCGATCTGGGCGACCCCCCCGAAGACGAAGAGGGTAATGGCGCGCACAGGGATGCCAAACCTTAGCGCAATGACGCTGTGCCCCAGCTCGTGGAGGACCACCGATCCGAAGAAGAGAAGACTCGTCGAGACGCCGAAGACGATGTGCTCGAAGAGGCTCCACTGGGGATGGTCGGATCGATACTGCGTGGTGAGGGACATGGTGATCAACACGAAGATCACGAACCACGAAGAATTCACGCCGAACGGAATGCCCAGGATTCTCCCCAGGCGAATGGATTGACCCAGCATGGGAAATCGTGTGGTTGTCTAGGCGTCCTGAAGCACGGTACAAAATCCCCCCGTCATGTGCAACTCTCTCAGCGAACAGACGAACACGCTCAGGAGGGGGTGCGAGTGGCAAGGGAGAGGGCCTGCAGGTCTTTGACGAACTCCTCAATCTGGGAATCGCTGAATCCCTTTTCCCGAGCGGCACCCTCCAGCGTTCCCCAGACCGGTTCGCCGCAGGCGAGGCATCGGATATTGCGTTCCATCAGATAGCGAACGGATTCAGGGAGCTCCCGCACGAGCTCTTCGATGCTGATGTCCCTTGTGATGGTCATGGTCCGTCCGGCTGGAGAACTGGCTGTATGGTGTCTCTCACAGAGCGATCTCGCCTGCATCCCTCATCCGATGCTCCGAAGGACAGAAAGGATTCACCGTTTGCGCCGTGCGATGTACGATCGGTTCAGCGGCGTGTCGAGGACCTGGACATGACTGAACGCCGAGTGCAGGAGGGAGGCAATCTCGTCGTGGGTGATTGTGCCGCGTCGGTGGTCGTTTCCGTACACCTGTTCGTGCAGCCGCTGCATTGCCGCGAAGCCGGTGTCGTTGAACTCGGAAACGAGAAGGGTGCCGTCTTCCCGCATGATGCGAACCAGCTCTCTGAGGCAACTGACGGGCTGGGAAACCTCATGGAGCGTGTTCACACATGTTATGCTGGCCGTTGAATCGTCGCGGAAGGGGAGCGCGCGCAGGTTGAGCTGGATGAATCCGACACGCGGCGCAAGCGCCGGCGTGACACGACGCTGGAGATCGGGAAGGCGGGAGAGATCCAGATCGCCCGCCAGCACCGTATAGCCCAGATGAGCAAGGAGCGCGGTCATCCGGCCGGTACCGCACGCCAGCTCCAGGACCGCAGATCGCGGATCGAAGTCGGCCACCTGCAGGGCCGCAGCGTACTCTCGGAGCAGGTCGAAGCCCCACGAGAGGAGAAGCTCGTCGCTCTTTGAGGGGGGAATGGACCGGAACACCTCGGTTGGAATCGGTGTCATCATCAGGCGGACAGAACTCCAGGCAGAGTGACCGTGAACGTAGAGCCATGGCCTGAGGTGCTCTGCACGGAGATGGTTCCTCCATGCTGCGTGATGATCTGCTGGGTGATGGCCAGGCCCATGCCTGTTCCTTCGGGCTTCGTCGTGTAGTAGAGATCAAAGATCCGGTCCAGTGTCTCCGCCGGAATCCCCGCTCCGGTGTCCTGCACCGTCAGGAGGAGGGTGTCTCCCGAGCAGGACGCACCGAGCGTGATGGAACCCCCTTGGGGTGTCGCGTCCAGGGCATTCTGAAGGAGGTTGAGCAAAGCCTGCATCAACTGATCCCGGTCCACGTGTGCAGTCTTGTTGCAATTGGCTTCTGTGCGGAAGTTGACTTGCCGCGCCAGGGCCTGGCTCCGAAACGTGGCATCGGCGGTTTCCAGGAGCACGGCCACGGGAACGGGTGCGATCGCCGGCGGTGCTGGTCGGGCGAAGCGGAGGAATTGCTGGACGATCCGGTTGACGCGCGCAACCTGGGTCCGCACAACGTCCGTCAGCTGGCGGTATTCGTCCTCGTCGGTTCGGGGCGTAAACTCGTTCCGGAGCCGCTGGGCGATCATGGAGATGGCATTGATAGGATTTCTGATCTCGTGGGCAACGCCGGAGGCGAGTTCGCCCAGCGCGGTCAATCGCTCTTTCTGCTGAAGGGCTCGCTCGATCTTCTTGCGTTCCGTCAGGTCGCGCAGAACGGCAGTCCGGCTCTCCACGGTTCCGTCAGCGGAGCGGATCGTTGAGAGGGAAATACTCAGATCGCGGGGTGAGGCGCCGCAGCTGAGCGTGACATCACCGGAGCCGTGGCTGAAAACGTGCGTGAGGCAAGGAAGGTCCTCGCGAAGTTCCTGCAGGCGTTGGCCCACGACTCCCGCCGCGTCAACTTCAAAGAGTCTCTCCGCCTGTGCGTTGAACAGCACGACCCTGTCGGCGGCATCGACGCTGACGACTGCGTCCTGCATCTGCTCCAGGATGTTGCTTGTCATCGACCGGAACGATGTGTGGCGACGCGCAAGGAGCCGGAAGTTCTCAACAGCCATGATGGCCGAGACCGCAAGAATGCCGATGAACACCAGCACAATGGTGGTGATGACCATCCGGCGCTGCATGCGTCCTTCAGAGGCGCGGATCTCCTCCATTGACAATCCGATCCGGATGAGACCGACGAACTCTCCGTCGAGCCTCAGCGGTCGGATCACTTCGTAGACTTCCCGGCCCCCGAATGCTGTTGTGCGGGTGATGACGGTGTCGGATGCGGTAGCCAGTTCCAGCAGGGGATCCGACGCGATGGAGCTCATTTCTTCGACGGTCCTGCTTGCAGAGAGAATCCCTTCGTCGTCCTGCAAGACGACGTATTCAATCCCGCTGTTGTCTCCGAGGTCGGTGATCAGACGACCGATACCGACGGATCGTCGGAAGGCGAGAAACTCGCGTGCGTCCAAATTGACAACGATGGCTCCTCCTTCCGGACGAAGACGGCGCACCGCGACGGCATACCGCAACTCATCGTCCATCTGGCCCTCCCGAAGACCCAGGACGAGCGAATCGGCTGCACCGGAGAGGAGCGGCTGGAGGGCGGCCAGCCGTACCTCGCCGTGCTCAGGACGCTGATGCGCCGGGTCGGGGGTGTGGCTGCTCAGAATGCGGGCTCCGGATCGGCTGATGACGTTGACGCGGAACACACTGAAGGACGCTGTAAAGGAGCGAAGGGCCGTGTGGGACAGAGGAGCAGCACTGTCCGCCAGTGCTACGGCACGTGCAGCGGTGAACAGTCGCTGGTACACAAGCTGCTCCAGCAGGTCCTGAGAGCGCAGGATGTTTTCGCTCCCTCTGCTGATGCTCTCCGACAGCGAGACCGCCTCTTCTTCCATAACATGGAACAATTCACTGCGGCTCTGGTGAAGCTCGTAGAGGGCAGAGCCGATCATTAAAGCACCGACGGTGATCGCAACGGCGACCAGAGAACGTGGCTGGAGATTTGCCGGAATCTTCATGCGGCTGAGCAGGAGCGGCAACGGAAGAACTCGATGTCAGTGCGTGGATCGTTCATGGGAACACCTTGAGCCGCGCGCGCCCGGCGGGTGCTTGCGGGTTTCGGGGGAGACAGCAGATGGCACGTTCGGACGCGGACACAGACGGTCAGGGAGTGTCTCCCCGTAGCAGCGGCACGGAGAACCGAACCGCAGCCGCATCGTTGGAGTAGTGAAAATACGGGTCATTGGAGCGGTTCACGATGTGGTCGTAGGAGAACCCGATCGATACCCCCAGGGCTTCGACATAGTGTTCGACGAACGCCGAGAGGAACATCCTCTGGTCGTCGCGCAACGGGGCGATGACACTGTCCTGAACGTCATACGCCGGCCGGGAGGTGTAGTGACGGTCCTGCCATCCGGCTGTCAGTCGCAGAGTCGTCGACTCCCCGATCAGCTGTGTGAGCATGAGACTTCCCTGCAGTCCGTCATAGGCGTAGTGATCATCAAACAGATCGTCGTCGGAAATCATCCCGTACGAGGAAGCAAGGTACCGTGATTCCTTCTGAAGGCTGGTCTGATACTGGAAGGTGAGACTCACTCCCGTCCCCTCCGCGATCGACTGGCCGATCCGTCCGACGAGGACAGCCTGCAGTACGCTGGGGGATGCTGCGCTGGTCCCTGTACGCCCCGTTCCTCCGGACCCGGCCGACAGCGCGGTGTCCGCATTGGCCGTGGTATAGCGTTTGAAGCCGAGGTCTGCTTCCACGATCAGCGTGGTGCTGGTGGGAAGAAAGGCCGTTGCCTGAGCAAAACCGTAGTGTTCATTGTAGTTGAAATCCGGCAGCTCCCGAAACGCCAGAGAGCGTAGCGTGTACCCTGCTCGCAGGAGAAAGCTTGGTGCAGCAGCGTGCCGGACGTTCGTGGAGGCCTGAAGCTGAGTGTGGTCGTAGAAGCTGTAGTCGTTCCGGTTCGAGCGGAGGTTCACCGACAGCCCGGCATTCCATTGCGTTGTGCCCTCTTCACCTGACGTATGGGAGTACTTCAATCCCGCCGTATGATAGGTCATGGACCGCGAGACGATTGTCGTGTAGTAGTTCAACGAACCGGAATAGAAGAGTTCGGTCAGGGAGCGGTCGGTCTCCCAATCATAGCCCGCATCGAGGGAAAGAAGGGCGATCCTGTCCTTCTGCTGGAGTAAGTTGTTGTCGATGTTGTCGTCGTACATGGCTCCTGCATCGGCCGACAGGAGGAACTGGCCGGATGCGGCCGTCGGAAGCACGAGAAAGGGAACGATCAGCAAGGCCGCAACGCGAGTCATCGCTTTCCTCCGCGCAAGCGCGTGGCGGTTTTGCCCGGACTCGTGGTGCCGCCCTTCGTGCCCCCGCTCCCTTTGCGGAAGCCCATGCCGCCGGCGCGGTGGTCGCAGATGCCGTCCCCGTCCGCATCGATGAACTTATCCTTCTCCTGACCTGCGCGAACGCGCCGGGCCTCCACGCGATCGTCGATGCCGTCGCCGTTGGCATCGATGAAGCCGCTCAGCTCCTTGTCCTTCTTCGGACCTCGGTCAACGCCGGCAGTGTCAGCCGTCTGAGCGACTACCGGAAGCGCTGTGAAGAGCGCTAGGGATAACAGCACGTACATTCGACTCATGAGTTGGTCTCCTGGCAAGCACTTCTAAAGGTAGGGAGAAATTCTGAGCCCACAAAGGCCGAAACCTGCCCCGCCGGGTTGGGCAGGTTTCGGCTCTGCGGGTTGTGGTTCAGCCGCGCCGGCCTTTGCCGAGCCCTTTCGGGCCGGTGCCGTCGCAGTTACCGCTGGAAGCGCCGGGGCCGTATCCGGATCCGTCTCTGGGACCAACTCCCTTGTTGCCCGTCCCGTCTCCGGGTCCGAACGATTTTCCCTTCTTCTCCATGCGCATCTTCCCGGCCTTGGTTGCGGCCTTGGTGCCGAGATTGTCGCAGACGCCGTCGCCGTCTTCGTCGATGAAGAGCGCACCGCGCTGCCCCTGCTGGACTTTTGCCTGAGCCTGTTGCTTCTCCTGGGCCGAGACCTCAGAGGTGAACGCCACCCCGAGAGCCAGAACGAAGCCAAGAATGAGTGTTGCCTGCAGAATGTGTTTCATGGTTACCTCCGGATCAGATCGTGTTGTTAGTGAATGGACGTGGACTCTAGAGTTCTGCACTGCAACTGAACAATGAGCGTGCCAGCAACAGAACAGGGCAAAATCCCCTGAAAGAGGACGGAATCAGCAGATGGAGAGACGTACGACCTCAGAACCTCGTCAAGAGCGTCGAGTGTTCGGCAGAATTGTCGGAGTGACATCTCTCCGATTCCCGTGACAGGAGATTCCTGCTTCTGACACGGAGCAGGGGTTGCCTGCTCCGAAGATGGCCAGAATTGAAGCACGTTTGCGGCTTGAGCCGAATGAGGAGTTGGTATGAATCTTGACGCGATCCCGCAGTTTCCTTCCCGCCTGGTCCATGACTGCGGTTGGCTGCCGGACCGGCGGATTCGACGGAGAGTTCCAGAGGAGGGGCTTCACCATGACCGCAGGAAATCGTTTTCAGTGGGGCGTGTTTTGCCTCCTTGTAGCTGTTGCTCGCGGGCTGTGTCAGGATACGGCAGGCGATGAGGCGCTCGGGAGCAGGACGTATGACGACTTCGAGAAGCCCTCGGCGTGCGGGAGGTCGTGTCATGTCGACTTCTACCAGCAGTGGACGCAGGCCATGATGTCCCAGGCCTATACCCATCACTGGGACGAAATCGAGTACTTCAAGCTCGCTGTTCCTCATGCTGAGCGGGATCCCAAGGTGGCCGGTGTCAAAGCGGGATGCAACGGCTGTCACTCGCCGATGGCGTTCCTCGCGGCCGATGTGCCGCCGCCGCCCCCCTCCGCCGGCAGCCGGGCGAATGAGTCTGTGTCGTGCGATGTGTGCCACACGATCGCGGGAATGAAGGGAGAAACGCCGTTCAACTTCAACTATGTCTCGAAGCCGGGTCGCACCAAGTACGGCCCTCGCTCCGGACTTGAGTCCCCCGCGCACACCACAGCCCAATCCGCGTTCATACGCACGCCCGAATTCTGCGGAACGTGCCATAATGAACAAAGCCCGTACGGTGTGTGGGTGAAATCGACGCACCTCGAGTGGAAGGAAGGGCCGTATGCAAAGGAGGGAGTGCGCTGTCACGACTGCCACATGACGAAGGCCACTGCATCAATTGCTGCGCTCGCTCCGCCCGTGGCGGACGCGCACCAGCACCTTTTCCACGGTGCACACGATCCCGGAAAGGTTCGCGGCACCATTGAACTGCGGATTCATCCCGATGTGCGTGAGCTCGAACCGGGAGAACGGATCCGCTTCACCGTGGCGCTCTTCAACCAGAAAACGGGACACAAGTTTCCGAGCGGCTCGG
>CAYXMK010000059.1:0-12020 GCA_964465905.1 uncultured Ignavibacteriaceae bacterium
CGCGCTTCGGCCACTGCAGAGAACGTCGCCATGAACGCCGGCTATGCTGATCCTGCCGGCCAAGCCTTCCGCGATCTCCTGGCAAGTCCTGCTCACCATGAAACGATGATCGGCGCCTTCACCCACACGGGCGTTGGGGCGGCACGATCGTCCGACAGCGCCTGGTACTTCACACAGCTGTTCATCACCCTCAAACCGTGAGGGGACACCATTCGGTCTTCAACTCTTTTCCGGAGGACGTCACGCCCGAGAACATCTACAAACCGGCACATCCGCCGCCGGCATCGAGGGTGCCATTCAGCGCGCCGTCGCCAAAGCCGCGGAGACCGTCCGCAACCTGTGCTGGCTCCAGGTGGTGGAAACACGCGCAACCATCGACAACGGCAGGATCGGACAGTGGCAGGTGACCGTGAAGATCGGTCTCACCCTGGAACAGTAAGCGAAGGCGAGGATCCATTCCCGAAACGCTGAAGCCCGGCGGGATGCCGGGCTTCGACGTACACCGCATGTCCGGTCCGAGACCGTCAGTCTTCCGCCTTCCGTGCTCCCAGTTGGCCGTCGATCATCAGCAGGCCCGCCGGCGCGTCTCCCACCATCTTTAACCGCTCCACCACCTCCAACGCGCTCTTCTCTTCCTCCACCTGTTCCTCGATGAACCAGTGCAGCATGACCTGCGACGGGTAATCGCTTTCCTTCACCGCGAGCCCATAGAGGTCATGGATGGAGGCCGTGACCTTCTTCTCGTGCTCCAGCACCTGCCTCATGACGTCCAGAGGGGCGGAGAACTCGGCCGGCGGCTTGCCGACGGCATCGAGGATCACCCGGCCGCCGCGGTCGTTAACGAAGTCGAACAGCTTCATAGCGTGCTCCACCTCTTCGGTGCTCTGCAGGCGCATCCACCGGGCGAAGCCGGGGAGATTCCTGTTCTCGAAATGAGCGGACATGGAGAGATAAAGGTAGGCCGAGGCCAGTTCGCGGTTGATCTGAAGATTCAATGCATCCTGAAGCGTTTTTGAAAGCATGACGTCCTCCCGTGCTGTTCTGTCACCATTCCCCAACACTGGGACAACCTACTTCGTTCCCAGCGCTTCCACCAGCCAGAGACTCAGCGAAGGGACGTACGTCACGATCAGGAGGGCGATGAGGAGCAGACCGATGAAGACGAGGACGGAGCGGATGACGAGAAGGATCGGCTTCTCGAAGCGGAGACCCGAAAGGAACAGATTCAGTCCCACCGGAGGCGTCAGATAGCCGATCTCGAGATTCGTAAGGAAGATGATCCCGAGGTGTACGGGGTCGACGCCGAACTCCCGCGCAATAGGGAGGATGAGAGGCACGACGACGATAATGGCGGAGAAGATATCCATCATCATCCCCACGAGCAAGAGGAACACATTGAGGATGATGAGGAACGAAACCTTGCTGTCGACGTGTTCCCGGACCAACTCGAACAGACGCTGCGGTACTTCAGCGTCGATGAAGTAGTTGGTGAGCCCGAGCGCCGTGCCGAGGATGGCGAGAATCGCCCCCACGAGCATCATGCTCTCCCTCATGATGCGAGGCACATCCGTGGTGATCCGCAGGTCCCGGTGCACCAGCACCTCCACGACAAACACATAGAACGCTGTCACGGCCGCGGCCTCGGTGGCCGTCACGTAGCCGCCGTAGATGCCGCCAATGATGATGAAGGGGAGGGGGATTTCCCACGCGGCCTCGCGGACGGCACTGACCACACCCTTCCAGGAAAAGACCGTTCTCGCCACGCGGGACCGGCGTCCCGCGATCATACTGTAGCCGGAGAGGACCGCAATCAGCAGGAAGCCTGGAAGGATCCCCGCCACGAACATGCGATCGATGCTGACCTCCCCCACCAGACCGTAGAGAATGATCGGAAGACTCGGCGGGAAGAGGAGTCCGATACTCCCCGATGCCGTCACGAGACCAAGGGAAAACCGTTCGGAGTACCCCTCGCGGAGGAGGATGGGATAGAGCAACCCGCCGAGGGCCACAATCGTGACGCCGGAAGCTCCGGTGAAGGCGGTGAAGAAGGCACAGGTCAGCAGCACAACGATGGCAAGGCCACTCGGCATCCAGCCGAAGAGAGCACGTGCCAGATCCACAAGACGCTGCGGGGACCGGCTCTCGGCCAGGAGATAGCCGGCAAAGGTGAAGAGAGGAATGGCGATGAGATTCGGCGTTGACGCAATGCGGTACAACTCGATGATGACGGCCGATGTGTCGGTCCCCGCGAGGGAAAACGCCAGCAGGGCAAAGGCACCAATGATGGCGAAGAGCGGGGATCCGAACAGGGCCAGCACCACCAGCCCCAGGATGATCAGCTTCGTGTCCACTACGGCTGCTTCCTCGCGAAGAGGTCGCGGACACTACTGATCACACGAACCAGGAAATGGATCGTGAGAAGGGTGAAGCCCACGGGGATGATGACCTGAGAGTACCACTCCGGGATGCCGAGAAACAGCTCGCGCCCATCTTCGATCTCGTATCCCAGAAGGTTTCGCGCAGCGTCCGCCAGCAGAAGACAGATAACGGCAGCAAAGAGCTGGGTCAGCACGCGGGTTAGCGACTTGAGGCGGGGGGACAGGAAGCGGGTGAATGCGTCGATCCCGATGTGGCGGTCGTGGCTGGTCGCGAGCGCTGCACCAAGGAAGCCGATCCAGAGGACCAGATGTCGCAGGAGCACATCCCCCCAGATGATGCCTCCCGAAAACACGTTGCGGAGAACGACCTGGAGGAAGGCCATGCCAACCATGACGGTCAGGAAGAGGACGAGCAGCCACCCTTCCAGCCGGTTCAGCGATCCGTCGATCATCCGGAGGATCTTCATTTGCCGAAACCGCCGTTGCTGCGGAAATCTCTCAAACTCCGCTCCACTCTCAGCAGGAACTCCTCAGAGTACAGCCGTCCGGCCAGCAGACGGCGCGCCCGTTCCCCTGCGGCGATGTACCGCTGGACGTCCTTGTCGGCAACCTTGATGATCTCAATCCCTTCCTTCCTCAGGATCTCGATCGAATTCCTGTTATCCTGCCGGCTCAATTGCGTCAGCTTCTGCATGTAGGTGCGCCCGTTGCGAACGAGGATTTCCTGCAAATCGGGAGGCATACGGTCGAAGAATTTCTTTGAAAGGAGAACGGCACCGGCCGCATCTGCCAGCGGCACTTCGATCATGTACCGTACGCGCGTGAACCACTGGAGGGCGACGGCGGCGAGGGGCGAGGTGTAGAAAGCATCGATCAGGCCTGTCTGGAGGGACGTCATGACATCCGTGATCGCAACGGGAATCGGCTTCAGATCGAGCGTCCGGAACGCCGTCTCTGCGACGGGATCCCCCTCCCACGTCCACATCTTGAGCTTCTGCAGATCCTCGGGCTGTTGAACGCGCAGACTGGTGAACACGTAGACGAAACCCACCTCCGCCCAGCCCAGCAGGACAAAGCCCCCCTCTTCGAATGCCGCCCGGAATTCCGCGTCGAACGTCTCGTACAGATGATCCACCTCTGCGTACGAGTTGACCAGGAAGGGCGTGTCGAGAATGCGGACTTTCGGAGCGATTTCCCCCATCCCAACGCCCGTGAAGCCTCCGGCGTGCAGTTGTCCGATTCTGATCTTCCGCAGAACCGCCTGTTCATCCCCCTGGACCTGACCCGCATAGATGCGGAATCCCACACGGCCGCCGCTCTCCTTCCGCACAGCCGCGTCGAATTCCCGCATCACCTTCATCCACGTGCTCCCCTCGGGAGCGACAGTCGCAAACTTGATGGTAAATTCCTGCGCCGTCAGAACGCTCGTACCAAGCGCCACCGCGACAAGGACCGACAGTATTCTTCTCATTGGCATCTTTCCCGTTACGCTTGGATACGTTGCGGCACGCAGTGCGTCGGGTGGGCGACTTCAGAACAGCTCGGCCGCGCTCTCACGCAGGAGCGCTGCTTTTCTCTTGGCGACGGCGTTGGGAAGGCGCGCCGCCGGGAGGATGTCCTGTGAAGCCGTCTCCACCACGGTGAGGAGTGAATCAAACAGCTCCCGATCCTGAACCTGGACCGCATAGGAACGGGCAAAGTAGACATGCGCCAGCAGAAACTTCCCGCCCGTCAGGCGGAGACAGGTCTCGAAGTGCTCGCGGGACGCTGCGGGATTTCCGCCGAGCATGACCGGTAAACTTCCGAGAATGGACCCGAAATAGAGATGAGCTCCCGCATAGTAGTACGCCGGGTCAAGCTCCAGGACCCGCTTCATCAGAGCGTTGACCCGGGGAAGCTCCGCGATGGCAGCCGGATCAGACCGATCCAGATTGACCGCCGCACCCCAGCCGAATGCCGCCCAGAAGAGAGCCGCAACGTCTTCCCGCGACGTCACCCGCAAGGCCGATTCGAACGTCCGGAGATCCCCCTCGAGCCCCGCACGGATCGCGCTGTTGTCTCGAAGAATCCGAAGAGCATACTCGCGTCCGCGCAGGTACAGCATCCTCGCACGAGCGGGATCCTGATCCTCGGCAAAGGCGAGTGCGTAGGCACTGTAGCCCTGAGATGCAAGGAGCAGCAACCGCTCGTTCGTGGAATCCCCCTTCACAAGGGTCTCGACGAGTTTCAGATTCGCCGCAAGCGCCTCTCCGGCCAGTTGAAGGTCCGACTCCTCGTTGAATGCCTCGAAGCCAGTGTCGAGGATGCCCCCCACGGTGCGAATCGCGATAGTCTGGATGCAACCGCTGAACGTCAGGACTGCCGCGAGCAGGAGTATTCGCCTCATAGTAGAAGGGAAGATAGAAAGAAATGAGGGGATATTCAAAGAAGCATCCGAACGCGATGCTCTCCCCAAGCGGATTGGGAGAAGGAATGTGCCGCGGGATCGTTGTTGATTTTCCCTTCAATTTTCGCTAAGTATGTAATCGAGGTCGCTCCCGACACCCTGTGGCCAAGACTAACCCCCGAACTCCCTCGTCACCGTCCGGTCGCCGGACCCGACGGCACTCTGCGAAGCCGCATCGGAACCCACGATCGACTCCCCGCTCACTGGTCTATTTCTTCTCGGACGCTCATCTGGGACTCGGGGACCCTTGCACGGAGCGCTCAAAGGAGGCGATGATTGTTGCGTTCCTCGATCATGTTGCGCGCGACGCCCAAGCGCTTTACATTCTCGGCGATCTCTTTGACTACTGGTTCGAGTACGGCACCGTGGTTCCGAAGGGATACGTTCGCCTGCTGGGCAAGCTCGCGCAGCTGTCCGACGCAGGAATCTCCATTTCCTATCTGACCGGGAACCACGATTTCTGGCTCAAGTCGTACTTCACGAACGAGCTGAACATTGAAGTCATGAGGGAACCGGTCGAGAGGCTCATCGGCGGCCGCCGGTTCTACCTCCACCACGGAGACGGGCTTCTGCGCCGGGATGTGGGATACCGGATGCTGAAGCGCGTGCTTCGAAACCCCGTCAATATGTTCCTGTTTTCGCTTCTGCCGCCGGACGCTGCCACCGCAATCGCCCGATGGTCATCCCGCACCAGCCGCGCTCACACCTCGGCAAGAACCTATGAATCGGACGACATGACCCGCTTCGCGCGTCAGAAGATCGAAGAGGGATTCGACTTCGTCGTCATGGGTCACAACCATGCCCCCCTGATCCGGAACATCGCAGGGGGCATCTACGTCAATCTGGGGGACTGGATCGAGGCGTGCACGTACGCCGTCTTCGACGGCGCCTCGTTGCAGCTCAAAGCCTGGCATCGGGAGGGATCACCGGGCTGACCGCCCGTTTGCGGCCTTCCTGACGGGACACGCATTTCTATGTCGCCTTCGAAATCACCACGGTACAGCTCTGAGGAGATGAAGCGGTACTTCAACGACCCGAGCTATCGGCATGCGCGGGCCCGCCGGCTTCGGGGATTGGTCCGACGTCACTGGCTGGCCTTCGGCGCGATGGCCGTCGCGTTCGTCGCCCTGCTTGTGTGGTACGGCTTCTACGTGGTCGGCGGTCTGCCTTCCCTTGAGCAGCTGGAGAACCCGAAGCCGGAACTGGCAACGAAGATCTTCTCCGCCGACGGGCAGGTGATTGATCAGTTCTTCGTCAAGAACCGCACGCGGATTGCCCTGAACCAGCTGCCGCCGGGGCTGGTACCCGCCCTCATCGCGACCGAAGACAAGGCGTTCTATGACCACTGGGGATTTCACCTCCGTCGGGTGGCCGCCGCGTTCGTCAAGAACATTCTCGCCCTTGATCTGACGCGCGAAGGAGCCAGCACGATCACTCAGCAACTTGCGCGGAATCTCTACCTCAAGCCCGACCGCCACATCCTCGATAAGATCACGCGCAAGTTCCGGGAGCTGATCTCCGCGATCCAGATCGAGCGGAACTTCACGAAGAACGAAATCCTCGAGCTCTACCTCAACGTCTCCAGTTTCGGACGGTCTGCCTACGGTATCGAGGCCGCCGCACAGCTCTACTTCAACAAGCCGGCGGCGGCGCTGGGACCGGCAGAGTATACTCTCCTCATCGGCATGCTGAAGGGACCCAACTACTATGATCCTGTCCGGAATCCCGAGCGCGCCTTCGCACGGAGGGATGTCGTCATCGGACAGATGCTGCGGGACAAGCTGCTGACGCCGGAGGAGGCCTCCCGCCTCCGCACGGATTCGCTCATGTTCAGGCTCCCCGACCCCGATCTCCGGACCGGCATTGCGCCGCACTTCGTGGAATGGATCCGTCAGCAGCTCTCGCGCAAGCAGGCGAAGTACGGCTTCGACTATCTGCGGGACGGCCTGCGGGTTTTCACAACGCTCGACAGTCGCATGCAGCGGCACGCCAACGCCGCCGTCGAAGAGCACCTCAGGACTTTTCAGGCCGACTTCGACTCCCTCTGGTCCTGGGCGCTGCATCCTGACATCCTCAACGACAATATCGAGAAGAGCATACGCGAGCACGAGTCCTATAAGAAGGCCAGGAGCGATGCGCAACGCGACAGCATCGCCCAGGCACTGCGCAGCGATACCTCGTTCACGTCTGCCGTGCGCCGTCAGACGCAGACCATTGAGGTGGGATTCATCGTTCTCAATCCCCACACCGGACACATCGTGGCAATGGTTGGAGGCAGCAACTTCCGCTCGTTCAAGTACGGCCTTAACCACGTCACGCAGATCCGGCGCCAGCCCGGTTCCGCGTTCAAACCGTTCATCTACACCGTCGCTCTCGACAACGGTTTTCCCCCCTGCTACGAGCTCCTCAACCAGCCGGTGACGATTCCCATGCCGGATGGAACGCGGTGGGCTCCGCAGAATTTCGAGCGCGACTTTGGCGGCAAGTACACGCTCCGCGAAGCCCTGAAGAGATCCAAGAACCTCATCACCATCCGCGCGGTGCTCGACCAGGAAATTGCGCCTCCGAAACAGGTCGTGGCGTACGCGAAGCGCATGGGCATCACGTCGCCGATCCGGCCGTACGAATCGATTGCGCTCGGAACGGAGGAGGTGTCGCCGCTTGAACTGACGACGGCGTTCGGCGTGTTTGCCAACGAGGGCATCCTCGTCGAACCGATCTCCATTCTGCGCATTGAGGATCAGGAAGGAAACATCCTCGAACAGAACACGCCGGCGAAGAAGGAGGTCCTGAGCAAGGAAACGGCGTACCTGATGACCGATCTCCTGTCCGGCGTCGTCAACGGCGGAACCGGAGTCCGGGTCCGCTCGTTCTTCTCTCTGCCGGCAGCCGGCAAGACCGGCACCACCAACGACTATGCCGACGCGTGGTTCGTCGGGTTCACTCCCCACCTTGCAGCAGGCGCGTGGGTCGGATTCGACGACAACCGGGTCCGCTTCCGCTCAGCGGACGGCCAGGGGGGCAGAGCGGCGGCGCCGATCTTCGGCCGGTTCATGGCGCGCGTGTACAACGACCCGGACATCGGTCTGCCGCTGGCGTACTTCCAGCGTCCCGACGGAATCGTTACGGACACCATCTGTGTCGAGACAAAGAAGAAGGCCCGCGAATTCTGTCCCGAGAGAACCACGGAGATCTTCAATGCCCGATACCCCATCGGGCTCTGTGACAAGCACACCTCCCCGGCGTGGAACCGGGAACAGCAGAAGCCCGGAAGGGTCAACTGGTAAGTCCGATCCCCGCAGCGATCCAGCCGACGAACATGAACTGCGTTCTTCGCCGAGAGGGCCGGAGCGCACCCTCCAGCGCTTTCACCGTGTCGCGTGTCGGGACAGTCTGCCGGGAGAAGGAGTTACCATCCGGCTCAACGGGGAGAATGACAGATGGGGAACGCCGTCAGAGAATCTCGACCATGAGGCCGAGACTGAAGTTCATGCCGTCCAGATTGACCCTGCCGCGGATATCGGATGACGGCAGTTCGAAGCGCACACCGCTGTACTCGCCCGCAACGGCTTCAAAGCGATTCACCGTCTCGGCTTCAGGGTCACGCAGGCGAAGCTCGCCGACCAGCGAAATCCCCCTCTCGAGACGATACTCCACAGCCGTGCGGACGTGAATACCCACACTCAGAGACGTTCGCTGTGAGGAAGCCGCAATCCCCCCGACGCTGAGAATCCGCCGCAGAACCGTCACGCCGGCTCCGCCGCCCATCAACAGTCGCACCGTCCGGGATCCCAGAGGGATGTAGATGTTTCCGCTGAGCTCCACCGGCACGGCCTCGAATCCTTCCGTAGCAGGCACGCTGATCGTGCCCAGTGCCGAGCGCACGATCTGGGTTCGATGCTCCCGCTGGAGGAGATAGTCGGCAACCAGCGCTACGAAATACCCCTCGTGCGGGGGCTTGAGCCGCACTTCTATGCCGCAGCCGTAGATGTGTTCGTACAGCGTGGAGGTGGCGCGCACGGAGGGCGATGCAGCATCCGGAGTGGGGAACAACTTCGACGACGTCGTGTAGCTTCCGCGCACACCGGCCGTCAGCGTCCACGGAGGATGCTGGCCGAACAGCGCGGCGCAGCCGAGGAGGACACAGACACCAAGCGCCAGGATTCTTCCCCGAAGCATGCGTCAGCGGTAGAACCGATCACGATAGTCTTCAATGGTCGCCCGTGCACGAAGAGCCGTGAGCCAGTCCTGCGAGAGCTTGTTGCGTTTCTCCAGCTGGAGTTCTTCGCGCAGCGAGGAACGCTGCACGAGGAACGCCGTCGTGTCGAACGGCGTCTTTGAGAGAAGCTTCACGATATAGTAACCGCGCACGCCTTCGAAAGGATTCGAAAGCTCTCCCGGCGTCAGCTTCAGCGCCATGCCGATGAAGCTCTCATCACGTCCCACGCCGGCCGGAGCCTCTGTTGGCCTGAACGGGCCGGTGGTACCGACCAGAACGCCTTCAACGCCGGCGACTGCGGTCCGAAGATCCCCGGACGAGCGGGCTTTTGCAGCAGCCTCTTCGGCCAGGAGCCGCACATGTTCGAGTTTCTTCTGACGAAGTACCGCACTGCGGGCCGCACCACTCACCTCCGCAAAAGAACGCACACCTTCCTCACGAACAGCGCTCACCATGAAAACCCCAACGCCTTCCGCGACTGAAATCGGGTCGCTGATGGCACCTGCGTCCCGACTGAAGGCAAACCTGGCTACGGATTCGCTGAATCCGATGCCGGGAATCAGCCCTCCTTCCTCGAATTCGGGAGTCTCGCGCACCTGGTAGGAACTGAACTCCGCTGCCCGCTCAAACCCCTCCTCCGTCGCCAGATACGCGAAATCCTCGGCCTTACCGTGCATCTCCTCGACGGTCTGAGGGCTCGGCTTCACCTTCATGGTGATCGTCTCGAGTTTCAGCTCGCGCTGGTCTCTTCCCACAACCTGAATGATATGCCATCCGAACTGCGTCCGAACCGGACCTACAATCTCACCGACTTTTGCCTTGAAGGCGGCATTCTCGAATTCCTTCACCCAGGATCCCCGTCCTGCCCAGCCGAGATCACCTCCCAGCGCCGCCGAACCGGGATCTTCACTCTGGGCTCGGGCGAGATCTTCAAACGGGGCACCCGAACGCAGCTGCCGTGCAAGGTCCCGCGCTCTTTCCCGAGCAGCCACAGAATCCGCCGCGGGACGGATCAGGATGTGACGGGCACGGACGAACTCCCCCGTTCCCTTCCTCTCGTCCACGATTCTGATCAGATGGAGGCCGTCGTAGTCGGCCACGGGTCCGACGATCTCCCCCTTTCGTGCCGAAAAGGCGGCGTTTTCCTTCTCCCTGCTCAGTTCCCCATGCTTGAAAAAGGCGTCTGACAGGGGGATTTCGGAGTATGTCGACGCCAGTTCACGGAAGTCCATGCCGGCCCGGACCTGTTCAAGCAAGCGGTTCAGCTCGTTGAGGACGTCCGCACTGTCGGAGGGGGAGGGAACACGGCGGAAGAGCACATACTTCAGCTTCCGGGCCGGTGCAACCTTGTAGTTATCCTGGTGGGAGGCGTAGTAGGCCTCCACGTCTTGATCGGACACGCGGACAGCCGAATCCGGGACCATGCGGAGCGGATCAAAGAGGGCATAGTCTGCCGACAGGGTCGTCGTGCGCTCGACGAATCTCTGACGGAGGTCTCCTTCCGTCACAATCGCGCTGGCGTTGATGATGCTCTGCAGCTTCTCCTGCTTCCGCTGGGTTCTGAGCTGTTGTTCCACCTGGACCCACGCCTGCCGGTTCTGCGGATCCTGGATAGCCCGTTCGTAGGCCTCCCGATTGAACCGGCCGAGCGAGTCACGGAACTGGCTCACAAGCATTTCGGGTGGATTCGGCCCGTGGACGAGATCGATGATTTCCTGGTCGGTGACCGTGATTCCCAGTCGTTCGATCTCCTGGTTGATGAGCAGCTGATTCACCATCATCGTCCAGACCTGGCTGCGGATCTGCCGCTCAGTCTCGTCATCCACTTCTGTGCCCGACTGCGACCGCTGTGCTTCTGTCATTCGCCGCACCAGCTCTGAGAAGTTGTTGTAGGAGATCTTCTCACCATTCACCGTGCCGATGACGTCGGATCCGCGGGCACCGAGCCGGAGGCTCGGAAGATCCATTCCCCAGTCGAAGAGGATGAAGAGGATAAAGAGGACAGCGAGGACTCCGAAGAGCTTCGCCAGGTTGTTCCGGATACTGGTCATCAACGGCATGTGAGGTTACACTCCTTGAATTCAGTGGAAGCTTCAGCGAGGTCAGGCTTTTCAATATATCCCCCAAATGCTTGAAAATCAACGATGCCCGTTGACTTTCAGGCCACATTGGCGTATATTTTTTCTCGTTTTTTTCCCGGGAGGGCGTCCTCCTGGACGCCTCAGGACACCATCGATCCGGAGACCCAGTTCGTGCGACGGCATACCACCAAGATTATCCTCATCGTCAGCGCAGTCGTTCTCTCCCTCTATTTTCTCTATCCCACGTACCAGGACTACCAGTTTCGTTCTGAGCTTGCATCGCTCACCGGGCCGGACAGTCTCGCCTATGTGGAACGCAACAACGAACGGATCCTCAACGCACGGCTCAAGAGACTCAAGCTCGGACTTGATCTCCAGGGGGGCATGCGCGTCGTGCTCGAGGTGGACATTCCGCGTCTGCTGGCCGACCTCGCCAAGAACAAGGACGACAACTTCCAGGCGATCCTCGACGAGGTCGTCCGGGAGGCCGGTGCAACCGATGAGACCATCGTTGCTTCGTTCGCCCGCAAGTTCCAGGAACGAGGCATCCGGATGAGTCGCTACTACGGCAGCATCCGCGACGAGGATGCCGACATCATTAGCCGGCTGGAGGACGAGCGGAACAAGGCCGTCGACCGGGCTGTAGAAATTGTCCGGAACAGAGTAGATCAGTACGGCGTCTCCGAGCCGACGATCCAGAAACAGGGGGGGAGGCGCATCATCGTAGAACTCCCGGGCGTGAAGGACGAGGCAGAAGTGCGCCGCCTGCTCCAGGGAACCGCCAAGCTGGAGTTCCGCCTCCTGCGGGATCCCGAGATTTCCTATCGCGTCATGGAGAGCATCGACAAGTTCCTGGCCGGCAGCCTCCCGGTCGACAGTGCGACCGCCCCCCGCAC
>CAYXMK010000060.1:0-11860 GCA_964465905.1 uncultured Ignavibacteriaceae bacterium
GTGGATGTAACCCTGGTGGAGGGGGCCGTTTCCAACGAGGAGAACGAGCATCTCGCTCACCTCATCCGGAGGAATTCCCGCGTCGTCGTATCGTTTGGCGACTGTGCGGTCACGGGCAACGTCACGGCACTGCGCAACAAGCACACGAACGAGGAAATCCTGCAGAGAGCCTACGTGGAGCTGGCCGATGGAGGTCCGACAGTCCCCTCCGAATTCATCGGCATCGCGAAGCTCCTTCCACGAGCGCGTCCGCTGCACGAGATCATTCCCGTGGATGCGTACCTCCACGGCTGTCCACCCACGGCGGATCAGATCTGGTTCGCCATCACTGAACTCCTCGAAGGCCGTCTGCCGGTCTTCTCCACGATCTACCTTCGGTACGGTTGAGCGGAGGAACTCCCATGGTGAAAACGCTGACGATCGAACCCGTGACCCGGATCGAAGGGCACGCCAAGATCACCGTTCACCTCGACGACAAGAACACTGTGGCCGGCGCCCGGTTTCATGTGAACGAATTCCGGGGTTTCGAAAAATTCTGTGAGGGGAGACTCATGTGGGAAATGCCGGGCATCACCTCCAGGATCTGCGGCATTTGCCCGGCCAGTCACCTGATCACGTCCGCCAAGGCGGGGGACGACATCCTGGCCATTGCCATCCCCGAAACCGCCGCAACACTCCGCCGGATCATGACGCTGGGACAGTGGATACAATCCCATGCTCTGAGTTTCTTCCATCTTTCCAGTCCCGACTTCCTTCTCGGCTTCGACTCGGATCCCGCGCGCAGGAATCTCTTCGGACTCATGGGGGAGCACCGGGAGTTCATCCGGCGCGGAATTCGCCTCCGGAAGTTCGGCCAGGAAATCATCGAAATCCTGGGCGGCCGGCGGATCCATACGCCGTGGGCAGTGGCCGGCGGCGTCCGCGAGCCCCTCGAGGCAGAAAAACGAGACTACCTCCTGGGCTGGATCCCCGAGGCGCGGGAGACGGCGCTCATGGCCCTCGAGCGGTTCCAGCAGATCCTCAACAAGTTCCGGGAGGAAATCCCGAGCTTCGGCAACTTCCGCTCCCTCTTCGTCGGACTGGTTTCGGACGACGGTGATCTCGAGTACTACGACGGGGCGCTTCGTGTGATGGACGGAACCGGCAATGTCATCGCCGACAAGCTGAATCCTCGCCGCTACCACGAGTACTTCGGCGAACGTTCGGAGACATGGTCGTACCTGAAATTCCCCTACTACCGTCCGCTCGGGTACAACAGGGGAATGTACCGCGTGGGACCGCTCGCCCGTGTGAATATCTGCGACAGGATCCCGACGCCGTTGGCCGAGGAGGAGCGGCAGCGCTTCAAGAAACTCGCCGGCGAGGCAGGAGCTCAGAACAACTCGTTCTACTATCATTACGCACGGCTGATTGAGCTCCTGTTTGCCGTTGAACAAACGGAACGGCTTCTCAACGATCCCGCGGTCCTGGGCACGACAGTCCGGTCAAAAGCCATGATCAATCGGGAGGAGGGAGTGGGAGCCGTCGAGGCCCCTCGCGGGGTTCTGTTCCATCACTACCGCGTCGACGAGAACGGGGTCCTGCAGAGCGTCAACATGCTCATTGCCACAGCTCAGAACAACCTGGCAATGAATCGGACGGTCACGCAGCTCGCGACCCAGTTCATCGACTCCGCCCGCATCACCGAGGGGGCGCTGAACCGCGTGGAGGCGGGAATCCGCTGTTTCGATCCGTGCCTCTCGTGCTCAACGCACGCCATGGGCCAGATGCCGCTCCATCTGCAGCTGTTCGACAGCGAGGGGATTCTGCTGGATGAAGTCCGGCGATGAGTTCCATTCTGATCATCGGCTACGGAAACGCCATTCGGAGCGATGATGGAGCCGGGCTGCGGGCAGCCGAAGAGATCGCCCGCCGCTCCCCCCGCGGCGTGAGGGTCCTCACAACCCACGGCCTTACTCCGGAGCTGGCAGAAGAAATCGCTCGGAGCGGAAGAGTCATCTTCATCGACGCCAGCCTGCGCGCAGAGAGTGTTCTCGTACGCCCCGTCGCAGCGACGGCGCAGCACCCGGAAAACCTCCCCACCCACCTCCTGGATCCTTCCCTCCTGCTCGGTCTTACTCAGACGCTCTACGGCAAGCTGCCCGAGGAATCGCTCCTGGTGGAGATCCCCGCCCGATCCGTGGAGCTCGGTGAGCACCTTTCGCCCGAGACCGAGCGGTTCGTGAACGAGGCCGTCGCTCTCGTTCTCGACCGCTGCAGACATACCTAGGCGGTCGCCCTCCGGGTCCGGTCCGCAATTGAATTTGAAGCACTCTCCTTGTACCATGCTCCTGTGTGACAGCTCATCCGAGGAGCCCGTCGAACGTGCCTGAGATCGTCTCTGCCCCCACCACGTCTGCCAACCAGAGGGAGCGGCTTGCCCTGACCGTGCGCGGCGCTGTGCAGGGTGTTGGATTTCGGCCGTTTGTGCATCGGCTCGCGACCGCTCTGCGGCTCGGCGGGTGGGTCTCGAACACGCCTCAGGGGCTTTCCATTGAGGTTGAGGGAAACCGCTCGTCACTGGAGGAGTTCCTTCTCCGCGTGGAGAGAGAAAAGCCGCCGCATGCCCACATTCAGAGCCTTGAACCCTCGTTCCTCGATCCCGTCGGCTACGCTTCGTTCGAGATCAGGGCCAGCCGCTCGTCAGGTCCACCGTCAACGGTGATCCTGCCCGACCTTGCCACATGCCCCGAATGCCGGTCGGAGATCTTCGATCCATCCAACCGGCGATACCTCTACCCGTTCACCAACTGCACGCACTGCGGTCCTCGCTTCAGCATCATCGAGGCCCTGCCGTATGACCGGCCCAACACCTCGATGAAGAACTTCACCATGTGTCCAGAGTGCTCGCGGGAATACCACGATCCCTCCGACCGGCGATTCCATGCCCAGCCCAATGCTTGTCCGGTCTGCGGGCCGCACACGGAGTTGTGGGATGCCGATGGACGACTGCGGTCCTCACACCACAACGCCGTGCTGGAGGCCGCCGATCTGATCCGTTCAGGAGCCATCGTCGCCTTGAAGGGACTCGGAGGTTTTCACCTCCTTGTCGATGCCCGTCAGGAAGACGCGGTGCGCCGGCTTCGAGCTCGAAAACGGCGCGAGGAGAAGCCGTTTGCGCTCATGTTTCCGACCGTGGACGCCGTGCGTGAGGCCTGCGAGCTTTCGGCGCTGGAGGAGCGTCTCCTCCTCTCGGCGGAATCTCCGATCGTGCTGCTCCGCCGGCTCCGTCACGGCACCACAGCCCCGTTGCCCGATCTCCTCGCCCCGGCCAACCCGTGTCTCGGCGTCATGCTGCCGTACACACCGCTGCACCACATTCTCCTGAAGGAGCTCAACCTCCCCCTCGTCGCCACCAGCGGCAACCTCTCCGACGAGCCGATCTGTACGGATGAACGCGAAGCCCTCGCGCGTCTGCGGGGAATTGCGGACTTCTTCCTCGTCCATGATCGGCCCATTGTGCGGCACGTGGATGATTCCGTCGTGCGGGTTCTCCTCGACCGTGAACTGGTGCTTCGACGCGCCCGCGGCTTCGCCCCCCTTCCCCTGCCGATGGACGAGAGTGATCATCCTCCCGCACTGGCCGTCGGAGCCCATCTGAAGAACACCGTTGCGCTGACGACGCCCTCTGCCATCGTCGTGAGCCAGCACATCGGTGATCTGGAAACGCTCGAATCCCTCACCGCCTTCCGACGGGTCATCGACGATCTGGAACGTCTCTATCGCGCCCGTGCGGCTACCGTGGTGTGTGATCTCCACCCGGACTACCTTTCAACACACCACGCCCGGCGCATGGGACGGGCGGTCCACAGCGTGCAGCACCATTATGCTCACATCGTTTCGTGCATGGCAGAGAACCGCATCGAACGGGAAGTCCTCGGCGTGGCCTGGGATGGAACGGGCTACGGCACGGACGGCACCGTCTGGGGTGGAGAGTTCCTCCTGACCACTCCGCATCTGTTCGAACGGATGGGAACGTTCCAGGCGTTCCGGCTCCCGGGAGGCGACCGTGCAGTTGTGGAACCGCGCAGAACGGCGCTGAGCTTGCTGTTCGAGACGCTGGGTCCCTCTGTGTTCGACCGGGAGGACCTGGCGCCGGTGCGGGAATTCAACCCCTCCGAGCGATCGATTCTGAGGCGCATGCTCGAAAAGGGCATCAACGCCCCATTCACGACCAGCGCAGGCAGGCTCTTCGATGGAGTGGCCTCCCTGGTCGGACTCCGCCAGAGAGCGAGGTTCGAGGGACAGGCGCCCATGGAGCTGGAGTTCGCCGCAGAAAGCGGCAGGGACGGCGGACGGTATCCCTTTGGCGAGTCGGAGGAAATCCGCAACGGCCGGAAGATCAGGGTATTCGATTGGCGCCCGATCATCCTGGGTATTCTGGACGACCTGAAGGAAGGGACGGATGTGTCATCGATCGCCCGCAGGTTCCACGAGACGATGGCATCTGTCATTCTCTCTGCCGCCCGCGCTGCCAGCCGTGAATCCGTCGTCCTTTCGGGGGGCTGCTTTCAGAACGCCCGTCTGCTGACCAGAACCGTGCAGGTTCTGAGCGGGGAGGGCTTTCGGCCTTACTGGCACCAGCGCGTTCCTCCTAACGATGGAGGGATTTCCCTGGGTCAGCTTGCGGCGTACGAACGGTGGCAGCGGGCAGAACGCGACTCACGGACTCAGGGCGGAGCAGCGGAACCATGAATCCGTTCATTGGCAAGATCATAGAGATCGCGGACGACAGCCCCTCCCGCAGCGGCAAAGTGCAGGTTGGCGGCGCAATCACCCGCATTTCGCTGCAGTTCCTCCCCGAAGCGCGCGTCGGGGACCAAGTCTTTGTCGAATCCGGCGTTGCTCTTTCGATCGTCCAGGAGGTGCCTCCGGCTCCTCAGGGTGAAGGACCGAGCGGGGTCGGGGAGAGTTCCAGGAAGACATGAAATACATTGACGAATACCGCGATGCGGACGCGGCGCAGAGGTTGGCCGGTGCCCTGAGGAGCATCGTGACGAGACCGTGGACGGTGATGGAGATTTGCGGAGGCCAGACCCACACGATTGTGAAGTATGGCCTCGAATCTCTCCTCCCTCCCGGTCTCACACTGGTGCATGGACCCGGCTGTCCCGTGTGTGTGACGCCGCTGGAGACGATCGACAGAGCCATTGCCATCGCCTCGACGCCGGGCGTCATCTTCTGTTCCTTCGGCGACATGCTGAGGGTGCCCGGATCGCACTCCGATCTGCTGAGTGTGAAGGCCCGCGGCGGCGACGTCCGCATGCTCTATTCGCCGCTGGACGCCGTAAAGATTGCCCGGCAGAATCCCGGCAAGCAGGTGGTGTTCTTCGCCGTCGGTTTTGAGACCACGGCGCCGGCCAACGCAATGGCCGTGTGGCAGGCGCAAGCCCTGAACCTCCAGAACTTCTCGTTGCTCTGTTCCCACGTTCTGGTTCCGCCGGCGATGGAAGCGATCCTCTCATCCCCGTCCAACCAGGTCCAGGCGTTTCTGGCTGCAGGCCATGTCTGCACCGTGATGGGATATGAAGAGTACATGCCGATCGCGGCGCGCCACCGAACGCCGATTGTCGTCACTGGCTTCGAGCCTGTCGACATTCTGCAGGGGATTCTCATGGCGGTCCGGCAACTGGAGGAAGGGCGCGCCGAGGTGGAGAATCAGTATTCCCGCGCGGTCCGCCGTGAGGGCAACCTCCCCGCACAGGAACTGATGAGAAGGGTGTTTACCGTGACGGACCGGAAGTGGCGTGGCATCGGGGTCATCCCGAAGAGCGGCTACGGATTGCGTCAGGAGTTCGCGGAGTTTGATGCTGAACGCCGTTTTGCCGTTGGTGACATCCTGATCTCGGAATCACCCGAGTGCATCGCCGGGCTGGTTCTGCGGGGGATCAAGAAGCCGCACGATTGTCCAGCCTTCGGTCTGCGCTGTACACCTGAACGACCTCTCGGGGCGCCGATGGTATCTTCCGAGGGGGCTTGCGCCGCGTACTTCCGGTACCGGGTCGTCGGATCCGCACCCAGCGCAGGCTGACGCGGCCTATTGGAATGCACAGGGCATCGAACGAGGTGAACAATGAACAAGCGCTCTCCGTCAGCCCGATCCAGGACAGGGAAATCTGACAAGACACGCGCCCGCATCGCAGAGCTGGAAACTGCTCTCGCCTCCTGCACCCGCTCCCGGGATCTGCTGCGGGCGGAATGGGAACACTTCAAAATGCTCGCGGACGACTCCCCCGACATGATCTTCATCCACCGGAACGGGAGGATCGTGTACGCCAACAGGAAGTGCTCGGCACTGACCGGTTTCACGCCTGAAGAACTCTCCCATCCCTCGTTTGACTTCCGTCGCCTGATCGCGCCGGAGTCGAGCGAGCTGATCCGAAGGGACTATCAGGATCATCTCGAAGGACGGGACGTTGCACCGCATGAGTACACTCTCATCACCAAAGAAGGCGGCCGGATCACGGGATTGTGTGCTACGCGGCTCCTGCAGCATCCGGAAGGAGTCTCGGTGCTCGGCACGATCACAGATATCACGCGACACAAGCAGGAGGAAAGCGATCTCCACGACATCGCCGAGAAGCAGCAGCTGGTGCTTGACAACATCGAGGAGCTCGTCTATGTGGCTCGTTCTCCGGACGGACCGATGGACCAGGAAGTCATCCAGTTCATCAGCGGGAATGTGAGGAAGATCACCGGCTGTGAGCCGCAGGAAATCCTGGAAGATCCGGCTCTCTGGTTCCGTTTGATTCACCCCGATGACATCGACCGACTCTCCGCATCGACGAGGGAACTCTATGCGACGGGGAACGGAGCGACACGCGAGTACAGGGTCTTGCACCGCGAGGACAATCGCTACCGCTGGATCGAAGACCGTGCCGTTCCGCGCAGAGACGCCACCGGAAGGATTGTCGGCCTCTTCGGAGTGGCGCGCGACATCACCGGTCGCAAGCTCGTGGAGGAACAGCTCCGCGCCTCTGAGCAGCGCTACCGCATGCTCTTCGAGGAGAACCCCTACCCGATGTGGGTCTTCGACCGCTCAACGCTCCGATTCCTGGCTGTCAACGACGCGGCGGTCTCCCACTACGGCTACAGCCGGGAGGAGTTTCTCTCCCTGAAGGTGACCGACATCCGTCCGCCGGAAGATGTCCCCCGTCTCATGGAGAACCTCGCGCTCAACATCGAGGGCATCGACCGCGCCGGCATCTGGCGGCATCTCAAGAAGGACGGCACCGTCATCGACGTGGAAATCACATCGCACCGGATATCCTTCGAGGGACGGGACGCGGAGCTCGTGCTCTCCGTCGACATCACCGAACGGCTGCGGGCGGAACGGGCAGCGGAGGAATCGAAGCTGCGCTACCGCGAAGTGGTGGAACAGGCCGTCGACATCATCTTCACCGTCGACGACGCCGGGAACTTCACGTACGCCAATCCCGCCGCCCTGCAGAATTCAGGGTACTCGCTCGAAGAGCTTCTCTCCATGAGCTACCTCGACGTCGTTCTTCCCGAGTTCAGAACGCGGATGTCGCGGCACTATCTGCGCCAGACGCTCGAGAAGACACCGGTCACCTACACGGAGTTCCCCTTCCGCACCAAGACGGGACATGTCAAATGGTACGGACAGAACACAACCCTGCTCATGGAGGAGGGCCGGGTGCGCGGCTATCATGTGATCGCGCGCGACATCACCGAGCGCAAAGAGATCGAGGAACAGCTCCGGCTGTCGAACGAAATTCTCAGCCGCGTCGGTGCCATCGTCCTGGTTTCCAACCTGTCAGGAGAGATCACGTACGCCAGTCCCTCTGTGGAACGCGTCCTCGGCTTTCGAAGAGAAGAACTGCTCGGCGACGGCTGGTGGCGGATGACACGGGACGACGCATCCGAGCGCGAGCGGGAGCGGGAGAGGGTGAGAAGAATCTCGCAGGGCATGGCACCGATCCCGTCGGAACCGTACGAACGGCTTGTGAAGGACCGAAACGGAGAGGAGCACTGGATCCTCTGGCAGGACAGCAAAGGCCCCGGCGACACGCTCATCGGCGTCGGCCACGACATCACGGAGCGCAAACGGTCACAGGAAGAGCTCTATCGTTCCCGGCAAATGCTCCAGTTCGTGCTGGACAATATCCCCCAGCGAGTGTTCTGGAAGGATCGGGAATTCCGGTACCTCGGGTGCAACCTCCCGTTCGCGCGCGACGCCGGACTGCGGAGTCCGGAGGACATCATCGGCAAAGACGATTTCGAGCTGACATGGGTCGAAACGGCACATCTCTATCGGGCGGACGACCGCCTGGTGATGGAAACGAATACCGTGAAACTCGGCTTCGAAGAACCCCAGACCACGAAGGAAGGAGAACAGCGGTGGCTCCTGACAAGTAAGATGCCGCTGCGCGACCGCGACGGGAACGTGCTCGGCATCCTGGGAACCTATGAGGACATGACGGAGCGTCGGAAGTCTGAGGAGGCCCAGCGCCGTTTACTCCAGGCCGTGGAGCACACCGACGAAGTCATCTTCATGACAGATGCCAGCGGCGTCATCACTTACACGAATCCGGCCTTCCAGAGGGTCTACGGATACACCCGGGAGGAAGTGCTCGGCAAGACACCGAGAATCCTCAAGAGCGGCCGGTGGGACCAGAGGACCTATGCCGACTTCTGGAACACCATCCTCGCCGGGCACAGCCTGCGGGGAGAGATTGTCAACAAAACGAAGGCGGGAGCCCTCATCACCGTGCAGAGCACCGTGAGTCCCGTCTACGTCGGCGACCGGACCCTCATCGGTTTCATTGCGATTCAAGAGGATATCACCGCCCGGAAGCAGTCCGAGGAACACATCCGGGAACTGGCGACACTCCTCGACATCGCCAGCGACGCCATTATCGTCATTGATCTCCAGGGCGCGGTCACGTTCTGGAGCAAGGGAGCCGAGCGCCTCTATGGTTGGACCGCGGAGGAGGCCGTGGGAAACGACTGCATGGCGCTCCTCGATCAGGGTCATTTCGACCCCTCGTCCTCCGCCGTCCAACGCACACTCGAGCACGGAGCGTGGAACGGGGAATTGCACCAGACAACCCGCAAGCGGCAGTCCGTCACGGTGGAGAGCCGCTGGACACTCATGAAGACCCCCCAAGGGACCGCTCATCGTATCCTCATTGTGAACACAGATGTGACCGAGCGGAAGCTCCTGGAGGCGCAGTTCTACCGTGCACAACGCCTTGAGAGTCTGGGCACCCTTGCCAGCGGCATCGCACACGATCTGAACAATGTCTTCACGCCCATCATGATTGCCGCGGATCTGCTCAAGGCGAAACTCAGCGATCCTGCCCAGCTCAAACTCACCTCGACGATCGAGAAAGGCCTTGCGCGCGGAAAGGCAATTGTCGAGCAGGTGCTGGGGTTCGCGCGCGGCATGGCCGGCGAACGAAAGCCCGTCCGCCTCGACAGCGTTGTCCGGGAGATCCAGCATATTGTCGCAGAAACCTTTCCGCGCTCCATCGGACTGAAGTCTCATGTCGATCCCAATCTCTGGACGGTCGAGGGAGACTCCACGCAGTTCCACCAGATCCTCATGAACCTCTGCGTCAATGCCCGCGATGCCATGCCGTCAGGCGGCGTCCTGGAGATCAACGTCACCAACCGCACGCTCACCGAAGCCGATGTGCATCAGAGAGCCGGCGTCGCAGCGGGGCCGTACGTCGTGCTGACCGTGCGTGATACCGGCATCGGCATCCCGCCGGAAAACATGGAAAAGATCTTTGATCCTTTCTTCACGACGAAGGAGACGGGAAAGGGAACGGGACTGGGTCTCGCTACGGTACACACGATCGTCAAGAACGCCCGCGGATTCATCACCGTCGAGAGTGAACCAGGGCAGGGGACGGCATTCCACGTCTACTTCCCAGCCACCGGGGCCGATGCAGCGGAGACGATCTCGGCAGCCTCGCCGGAAGTATCGGCCAGCCGCGGCGAGCAGATCTTGATCGTCGACGACGAGGAAGATATCCGGCTCATGCTCACAGGGCTTCTGGAGGCCGAGGGGTACCATGTGCATGCGGCGCGTGACGGAACGGAGGCCGTGGCCCTCTACGCCCAGCATCGAAACGACATCCGGCTCGTGCTCACCGATCTCATGATGCCGCACATGGATGGTCGTGCGACGGTCCGGGCTCTGCGGCGACTGAACGCAAGCGTGAAGATCCTGGCAACGAGCGGCGTCGCCGAGCAGGAAGACAGAGAGGAATTGACGCGGGACGGTGTCGCCGGATTCCTGCAGAAACCGTTCAACAAATCAAGTCTGCTTAACACGATCCGCCGCGCCCTCGAGTGAACCGAACCCTGCGGGATTTCCCGTCGCCGCGCGACAGTTCCTGCGATCCGGAAAACCGGATTGACATCGTTGCAGAATGTTTACCGAAGGACTCTTCGAGAGGATGTGGATGCATGCACAGAATCTGCCGGCCGTGTACCGGACCCGCAACAACACAAGGAGGGGACTGTGAAAACGAGCGACCTGATCCAGGAATTCCTTGCCCAGCGGCGCGTTGCCTTCGTGGGCGTCTCCCGCAAGGAAACAGACTTCAGTCGTCATCTGTTTCGCGAATTCGTGAATCGGGGCTACGACGTGGTACCGGTCCACCCCCACGCCAGCGAGATTGAACAACGGCCCGCTGTTCCGCGCGTCCAGGACATCAAGCCTCCAGTCCGCGCCGCCCTCGTCATGACTCCCCGCGAGCTGAGCGAGCGGATTGTGCTCGACTGCGCGGATGCCGGGATCGATCTGGTCTGGCTGTATGGTGTCTCGGGGAAGGAAGATGTCCATCCCTCGGCGCTTGAGGCGGGGCGCAAGCACGGCGTGGGCATCATTGCCGGCTACTGCCCCTATATGTTCTTCTCCAAGGTGCCATTCTATCACACGATTCACCGGTACGTCTGGAAAATGATCGGCCGATATCCGCAGTGATCGGACATTCGCCACAGACTGGGAAGTAACTCTCCTGTCAGAGGGACCGCTGCCGAGGATTGATCTTTGTACTCTGGGTCCTCGTCCTTGTTCCCCCGGCAGTGCTCGTCATTGTCAAAGTATTTGAAGAAATGGAATTGGAGATTCGATTTGGGGCATCCTATGTGGAGTACAGAGCGAGAACACCAATGCTGTTCCCATGAAGGCCGAAAGGTTAAACGATAGACGCCCGGCACACGCCTCCAGTCAAACAGACACCCGGCCGACACCGAAGTCGACGCACTGGTGAATCAGCCCGACGGTTGCCAAGCGGTCATCCATCACTTCGCTCGACCTTCGTGCCGCACAGCGCGCCATCTTCCCACGCTGGCTGCGCGTGGCGAAAGGAAGCCGATGCTTTGTGAATTCCCAAGGGAGATCCGCGACCATGAGCCCGACGCACACGATTCTTGTCATCAATCCCGGTTCCACGTCCACCAAACTGGCGGTCTTCCACGGCGAAGAGCGCGTGGCCGGCGAGACGTTGCAGCACTCTGCGGATAAGCTGGCCGCACATCCCACGGTCTGGAGCCAATGGGAATTTCGCAGGGCCGAAGTCCTCGAGTGGTCCCTCCGGTACGCGCGCAATCCTCAGGCCGTTGTCAGCATGGGGGGACTGCTCAGACCTGTTGAGGGGGGAACGTATCGGGTGAATGATGCCATGCTCAGTGATGCCAGGAACAATCTGCAAGGAGAGCACGCCTCCAACCTGGGCTGTGCCCTGGCGCATGACTTGGCGCAGCGCTTCCAGTGCCCGGCCTACGTCGTGGACCCCGTTTCGGTGGATGAATTCGAGCCGCTCAGTCGCTATTCGGGTCACCC
>CAYXMK010000061.1:0-11767 GCA_964465905.1 uncultured Ignavibacteriaceae bacterium
CATCCGGAAATCGGCGAGACGTACTGCGGCTATCGCGGTTCTTCCGACGGACCTCCGTCGGACTCGGTCGTTTCTGTGGAACGGAGCATTCCCCCCTGCTGCAACCGCCTCCCTCTACAGCATCGCGTGTTCGAAGACTTTCCGGAAATGCGCTCCGTAGATGGCAAAGGTGATGGCAAGCGGAAAAAGGCGCGGCCGGCAGAAGAGGGACCAGAGGAAGAGCTTCCAGTAATGGACTCGCTCCTTGCCGATCACTCCCAGGAACACGACGGACTTCACCAGCGCCTTGAGATGAACCAACTGCATCCGGCCCAGCGGACGCCGTGGAGGATGGAACTCTTTCAGGAACTTCTTCACGCGGGCGTAGTAGTACTTGGGGGCATAGATAGACTTCAGCACGCGGCGGTATCCCTCGAGGAGCTTCTCCTGATTCATTGCCGGCAGGAAGTTCAGCGAAGCATCCGTATTGTCTCCCGACATGCTGCTGAGGATCCGTCCTTCGTTCAGGAGGCGTTTGTACAGCTTCGTCCCCTTGGGCGCGTTGAGGAGTCCCACCATGGCCGTGACAATCCCGCTCTCCTGCACGAACTGAATCATGGAATCAAAGATCGAAGCAGGATCTTTGTCGAATCCGACAATGAATCCCCCTTGCACCTCCATCCCGATTCCGTGAATCTTTCGCACACTCGCCAGCAGATCCCTGTTCCGGTTGTGCAGCTTCTGGCACTCCAGCAGGCTCTCGTCGTTCGGCGATTCGATGCCGACGAACACGGTGTCAAATCCGGCCCTCACCATGAGCCGCATCAGCTCCTCATCGTCTGCCAGATTAATTGACGCTTCCGTGTTCAGCGTGAACGGACGTTTTCTCTTCTCCATCCATTCGATGATGCCGGGGAGGATTTCGTTCTTGAGCTTCTTCTTGTTGCCGATGAAGTTGTCGTCCACGAAGAAGACATTGCCCCGCCATCCCCAACGGTACAAACTCTCCAGTTCGGCCACCACTTGCTCCATCGTCTTCGTGCGCGGGCGCCGTCCGTAGAGAACGGTGATGTCACAGAACTCACAGTCGAACGGACATCCCCGCGAATACTGGAGATTCATAGAGGCGTAGTGCTTGCGGCGGAGGAGCGACCAGAGCGGCAGGGGCGTGCGGGTGATGTCCGCGAAAGCGTCTGAAGCGTAAAGATGCCGGGGTGTACCCTGCGCCAGATCCTGCAGGAACGGCGGCAGGGTCAGTTCCGCTTCGTTCAGCACGAGGTGATCCACCGGCTCAAGTTCCTCGTGCAGGGCGGTAAAAAGAGGACCGCCGGCAACGACTTTTTTCCCGGCCTCGTGCGTGCGGCAGATGACGCTGTTGGCCGATTCCTTCTGCACCGACATGCCTCCCAGGAAGACATAGTCCGCCCACGCAAGATCGTCGTCGGACAGGTCGGTGGTATTGAGATCGACCATGCGCTTGCTCCATTGCCCGGGGAGCAGTGCTGCCACGGTCAGTAAACCGAGGGGCGGATGGCTGGCCTTCTTGGAGACGAACCTGAGAGCATGCCGAAAGCTCCAGAAGGTTTCGGGATAACGGGGATTGACAAGAAGAATATTCACGATGTGCACCTCCCGCAAGAAAGCCGTTCCTATTTCCGAGACTGCTCGGCCCTGCACGGTGGTAGCGGGATTGGGGCACGGCAACGGGGGATTCGGCTACTGTTCAATATACTCATTTTCACGTGCACAAAGTCAAGTCGGTAAGAATTTTCCCGACACGAGGCCGATCCTCCGGGCGGGACTTGCCTCTGAGAGACAAATTGGTGATATTCGACCAAATGAACAAAAAAGTCGAACAGTCGAACATACCGGCAGCGCCGGCACGGGAGACCGCTAAAGCAGACGTCCGCGAAGCCGTCATCCAGGAGGCGCGCAGACAATTCGCCCGCTTCGGCTTCCGCAAGGCCTCGGTCGACGAGATCGCCCGGGGCCTCCGGAGGGGAAAGAGTTCCCTCTACTACTACTTCCGCAGCAAGGAAGAAATCGTTCAGGCGGTGCTGGAGCATGAAGCTGTTCTCTTCCGAACCGAGATCGCGCGCGCCGTCTCCTCTGCCCGCAGTGTGCAGAAGAAACTCGAGGTGTACGTGGGGACGCGTCTGAGACTCTTCAGAGATCTCGTCAACTTCTACCAGGCCTTCAGGGACAACTACCTGGACGACTATCCGTTCATCGAAAAACTCCGCAGCGCGTACGACGTCGAAGAGACGGCATTCCTCAAGGGCCTTCTCCGCGAAGGGGTTGAGAAGGGACAGTTCCGCCTCAAGGATCCGGAGACGACGGCGGCCGTGCTCGTGACAGCGCTCAAGGGACTGGAATTCCGCTGGGCTTCAGTACAGGACGAGCAGGAACTCGAGAGAACGGTCCGCGACATGCTCCAAGTCCTCTTCCACGGCATCCTGCGCCGGTGACTCTTCCACACCGCCGTCGGTCAGACTCTGAACACACGGAGATCCCCTCACCCGCTCTCCTATGAAAACGCTTGCATCTGTCATTCTTCGATTCCGAAAACCCCTTCTGGCTCTCCTTCTCCTTGCCTCAGCGTTCTTCGCATGGTGCCTCAAGGATATCAGCATCAATCCTGACATCACGAGCTACCTGTCGCGGAGCGATCCGGCCGTAACCCTCTTTGACAGGATCGGCGAGGAGTACAGCGGCAATGCCCTGGGCATGGTGGTCCTCCAGTCCGAGAACGTGATTTCCCATGACGATCTGTCGATCGTCCGCGATCTGACCGAGCGGTTTAAGCTCGTGGACGGCGTCGCCGCCGTCATCAGTCTGACCAACGTGGTCGATATCCGCAGCATCAACGACGAGCTGGAAATCACGCGACTCGTCGATCCGACGAACATCCCGGACGACCCCGACTCTCTCGCGGCGCTGAAGGCCTACATTCTCTCCAAAGAACGCTACCGCGGCCGCCTGCTTTCGGAGGACGGCACTGCGACTCTCATCATCTGCCGGATCCGCTCCTCAGCGGACGAGGTCACGGCCATGCGCCGGATGAAAGCCATCGCTCAGGAGATCGCCCCCGGTGCCCGTTGCTCCTTCGGCGGTCAACCGTACCTGATGGTTGAACTGTCCGACATCATCGTGCAAGACCTGAAGTATCTCATACCGTTGGTACCCATCCTCATTGTCCTCGCCCTCTTGCTGAGCTTCCGATCATGGCGCGGGGTTGTTCTGCCGATGCTCAGCGTCGGCATCAGCACGCTGTGGACGATGGGAACGATGGCCGCCCTCGGCATACCGCTCACGATCATCTCCAATATCATTCCTGTCATTCTCATCGCCGTCGGCTCCGCCTACAGTATTCACATCGTTAATCGCTTCAACGAATCGGCCGCAGAAGCGGATCCGGGCATCGACTCGGCCGTCCATGCGCTTGGCCAGATCGGACTTCCGGTTCTCCTTGCCGCGCTGACAACGATGGCAGGCTTCATCTCGTTCATCTTCGGCTCGTACCTGACGATGATCCGCGAGTTCGGACTCTTCACTGCCCTCGGCGTCTTCTTCTCGTTCATTGTCTCGATGACGCTCGTCCCGGCCATCCTCGTGTCGCTCCGTCCCCTGCACCCACGCAGCCCGGTCTCCACCGTCTCCGCACCTCATCGCGGTCTGGACCGCCTGCAGGCATGGTTCGCTTCGTTCGTTGTTCGACGCCCCCGGCTCATTGTCGGCATGGGCCTCCTGATCATTGCCGTCGGTATCGCGGGCATTCCCCTGATCGAGCGAAAGGTTGACATCTACGACTATTTCAAGGAGGGGACGGAGATCCGCCGCACGGACGAGGTTATGAAACGCAACTTCGGCGGCTCCGTACCGCTGGAAATCGTGGTACGCGGGGATGTGATGGAACCCGGCGTGCTCCGCGAGATGAAGCGCATCCAGAACGTCCTGGATTCCCTGCCCGATACGCACAACGCGCAGTCCATCGCCGACTTCATTGAGGAGATGAGCGATGTGATGGGAGAAGGACGTACCATTCCCGATAGCCGGGAGAGGGTGGCGAATCTCTGGTTCCTGCTGGAGGGAGAAGAGATCATGAACCAATACGTCAACTACGACCGGACGGAGGGGCTCATTCTCGCGACCATGACCAGTGCGAGGACGGCCCGCGAGCTTAAAGAAAGGACGGCGTTCATCGATTCCCTGCTTGCCACAATCGGTCCGCCGGTCTCCTCCGCAGGCCAAACAGGGATGACCGCCATCTACCACCACCTCGACACGAGCATCCTGCAGAGTCAGTACCTCAGTCTCATGATCGCGCTTTCCCTCATCCTCCTCTCGCTCGTGCTCCTGCTCCGGTCCCTGCCGGGAGGGCTGATCGGCCTGACGCCGATTCTGGTCACGCTCATCATCGTCTTTGGCACCATGGGGTACGCTTCGATCCCCCTCGACGTTGCCACCGTACTGCTGGGATCCATTTCCATCGGCATCGGCGTCGACTACGCCATCCATTTCATCAGCAGATACCGCCTTGAGCATGCGGTGATCCGCGACAAGAAGGAAGCACTGGCTCGCACCATCACCACCGCCGGCAAGGCCATCGTCATCAATTTCGTCACCGTCATGCTCGGTTTCCTCGTCCTCACCCTGGCCAATCTTGTCCCCCTGCAGCGGTTCGGTCTGTTGGGGGCCATCACGATGCTCACCACCGGAATCGGCGCAATCGTTCTCCTGCCGGCCATCATGCTTCTCCTCCCGCACGACTTCGTGGATTCCCGACCACACAGGAACACCGCCGGAACAGGCACTCGAATGTGAAAGGACCAGACCGATGAAGCTCAGCCCTGCATTTCTCGCCGCCGCCCTCTGTCTGCCTGCAGTACTCTTCCCGCAGGAGCAGCAACTCACTCCCCAGCAGATCCTCGAGCGATCGGATGACGTGTTCAATGCTCCCGCCGATCAGTACTGGGAAATGAAGGTCGTGATCACCGACAGAGAAGGAAGACAGAAGGTGCGCGAGGCAATCATGTATCAGAAGGGACACGACAAGCGCCTCACGAAATTCACAGCTCCCGCAGACCAGAAGGGGATCGGATTCCTTTCTCTGCCGAATGACGTGATGTACCTGTACCTGCCCGCGTTCAACAGGACCCGACGGATTGCGTCGCACGTGAAGAACACGAAGTTCGCGGGAACCGACTTCACCTACGAGGACATGGAGGCCAAGCGGGATGCCGACAAGTGGAACGGTACGCTGAAGGAGGAGAACAGGACTCACTGGGTCATCGAGATGTCGCTGAAGCCGGGGAAGACTTCTGACTACTCCAGGATCATCAAATGGATCCGGAAGGACAACTACTTCCCCGAGAAGATGGAGATGTACGACAAAGCCGGGAATCTCCAGAAGGTGCTGACACGCGAGCAGATCGAAAAGATCGACGGTTTCTGGACGTGCCGGCAATATGAAATGAAGGACGTGAAGGAAGACCACAGCACGCGGATGATGCTGATGAACATCAAGTTCAACAAGGGCATGAGCGACGACGTCTTCACGGAGCGCTCTCTGGCCCGTTGAGGAGGGTATCATGAAACTCCTGTTCTGGACCGCTCTCCTGGCGCCGGTTCTCGTCCTTGCACAGGAAACGGCACCTTCGCTGCAGTGGGGCGGGTCGGTGAGGACAGACAACAGGGTGCGATTGCACGAACCGTACGCCTTCTCGTGGAACGAGCACCGGCTCAATCTGACGGCCGACGTGAAGATGACGACCACGAGGTTCCGTTCAGAACTGTGGATCCGTTCGCTGGGCACGGCCGTCCCGTCAACCCTCGCCGACCTGCAATCTGCCGGTTCTCTGGACCCGGCGCAGGTACTGGTGCGCGAGGCCTACGCGGAAATCTCCGACTTCCTGATTCCGCGCCTCGATCTGCTCGCGGGAAAGCAGCGGATTGCCTGGGGAAAGGCCGACCGGCTCAATCCGACGGACAACCTGAACCCGTACGATCTCGAGGATCTGTGGGATTTCGGCCGCCACCTCGGCTCCACGGCGCTCGTGGTAACGTACTATCCCGGCGACTGGACCATCTCTGCCGCCATCCTGCCGACGTTCACGCCGGCGGTTCTGCCCGCCGGCGACCTCTCGGCGGCGCTGGCCCCCTTGTATCCCGTTTCAACGCAGAGTGCCGTCTACAGCCAATCTGTGGAGCTGCCCTCCGCCGGGGCGGCCAAACAGGTGACTGCCGGCCTTCGCGTGGGGACTCAAACTGCCGGTTTCGACTGGTCGCTCAGCTTCGTTCATGGACGCGAGCAGCTTCCCGTGCCCGTGGAAACGAAGTTCCTTCTGTCCACGGCGTCAGCGCTCAATGTGCAGACGCGCCTGCAGTTCCCCCGTCGGTCAATCCTCGGTTTCGATCTGGCCGGAGCGATCGGGGATGCGGGCGTGTGGTTCGAAGCCGCACTATTCTTCCCCACAGAAACGCGCCATCGCGTGTATGCACCTCCCTTGAGCTCAGGGTCTCCCATGGATCTGGTCGGCCTCACGGGCCGCCGGTACGTCCGGTACATCGCCGGAGCGGACTATACGTTTCCCGTCAATATCTACTGCAACGTGCAGTATCTCCACGGATTCATCCACGAGCGGGACCCCAAAGATCTGCACGACTACCTGATTCTGCGCGGGGAGTGGAAATGGTGGGAGGATCGGCTGACGCTGGCGTTCCTCAACGGCGCCCTGGAAATCGGTGATCCGGCCGCTCTCGGCGACAACATCGCGATCGTCTACGCGCCGGAACTGACCTTCGTTCCCACGGACAACGTCGAGGTGACGGTTGGTGTGCGGATTATCGATGGGAAAGGGACAACGACGTTCTCAGCTGCCAAAGACTTCGATGAAGCTTGTCTGAAGATCTCGTACGCCTTCTGATACTGAACACGGTTGAGGCCCTTGACGGACCCGGGCAATCCTGCGGCGACAAGGGCACCATTCAGGGCATTTTCCGAACCCGGATCTCGATCCCCTTTTCCGTCTTCAACAGCTCGAGGAGCTGCGAGACATCGGTCGTACCGTAGTGGTAGGGATAGAGGATCCTCGGCCGGAACGTGCGCGCCGCATCCGCCACCATCTCGGGGGTCATTGTGTACGGGAGGTTCATGGGAAGGAATGCCACGTCAATATTCTTCAGTGCCTTCATCTCCGGCGTGTTCTCCGTGTCGCCCGCGATGTAGATCCGTTTGTCGCCGATCGTCAGGACATAGCCGTTCCCCTCTCCCTTCGGATGGAACGGCTGGCCGGTTTCCCGCTTGTGGACGATGTTGTAGGCGGGGACGGCCGTCACGTTGATCCCCAGAACGGTCCGCACATCGCCGTTCTTCATGACCACTCCGTCCTTCACCTGCTGCGCGCACATCTCCGTCAGGAGCACCACGCTCTTCGCCGTGCGTACCTGCTCCAGAGCCTTTGAATCAAGGTGATCGCCGTGGTGATGGGTCAGCAGAATCAGGTCGGCTTTCGGGAGATGAGTGTAGTCCGCAAGACGGCTCCACGGATCGACATGGATCACCTTCCCGCCGAATTCCAACATCAGCGTTCCGTGACCGATGAAGGTGATGACGAGATTGCCGCCTGCGGTGGAAATGGTGTCGCGTTCGAAACCTGTCTGCGCGGCCAACCGAAGGGCACCGAGGAATGCGAATGTAATAAGTGATTTCAGCATTTGTCCTCCAACGGAAGATGTGAGCGAACAGTCGTCAGCAGGAGTATCTGCAGAGGCCTTCAGTGTTTCTCGGACGTTCCCCTCCCCTCCCCCTCACTCGTTCACCTCTGCAGCAGCTTGAACCTCAGCTTCAGGACGCCGTCTTCGTAGCTTGTCGAGTACAGCTTGAACTTGCCGATGTCGCCGGTATGTTTCACATGGGGACCGATGCACGGGCAGGCATCATAGTCGCCGATCCGGACAATCCTCAACGTTTCGCCCGTGTCCTCGGGCACGCGCCGGAGATTGAACTGCTTGCCTGCTTCCTCCCGCGACATGAACTCTTCCGTCACTTCCAGATCACGCCCGATCACCTCATTCACACGATTCTCGATTTCCTGAACCTCTCCATCTGTCAGAGGACGATCGAGGCGGTAGTAACAGCGGGACTTGTCTTTCTCGATGTGCGCTTCGAACGACCGGCCGCAGTGGAACATCCGAACCATCGTCTGGTTCAGGATGTGCTCGGCTGAATGCATACGCCTATCATACTGTTTCGGCATCTCACATCTCCTCCGTCCGGAGAGTCCGCGGCCCCTGCGCCTTGCCGGACACCGTGCCCGGCAACACACTCACTCCCCCAACGCTTTCTCGAGCGTGGCCTGGAGCTCGTCACCGCGCACTCCCTGCCGCGTCAGCACTGTGCCATCCCGCCCGATCAGGAACATGTTCGGGTAGAACCGAATCCCGTAGAGCTTCTGAAGCGAGCCCTCGCTGTCGTCCAGCACCTGAGTCCAACTCATCCCGTTCTTCCGCGCAAACGCACGCAGATCATCCACATCCCATCGACTCGCCTGCGCATCGTTGCTGATGCTGATGAACACAACGCCCCGCGACGCATACTTGCCATACGCGACTTTCAGATTCGGGATCTCAGCCACACAGGGGCCGCACCAGCTCCCCCAGAAGTCCAGCAGGACCAGCTTCCCGCGGAAGTCGGACAGACGCCGCCGGTCGCCGTCGATCGTTCTGAAGGGAAAGTCCGGCGCGGGTTTTCCGACAAATTCCGCCGTCATCTGCCGGTACTCGCGTTCCCATGCCGCCTGCTGCGCCTGCAGGTCGTACTGGAGGGATGAGGTGTCCCTGGCAGCAGCATAGAGGCCCCGCACACGCGGGGATCTCTTTCCTTCGGGAATCGCCTCCACGGTCCGGATAATGTTCTGCTTCATCTCGCGGATCAGTTTCTGGACCTTCTTCCCTTTGGCCTGCTGGATCAGCGACAGCCAGATGACCCGATCGACGTCGCCATAGCTGATCGCCTCAAAGCTCAAGACTGAGTCTCTTGCGATCGGCAGATCCCGGAGGCGGGCAAAATGCTCCGCGGCGCGGTTCATCAGGATGATAAGCGTGTCCGGCGACGCCGTATCGAAGTACTGAAAGCGCCAGTACACCACGTGGGCGAGCAGATGGTCCGGATACGCATCGATCTCCTTCCGCAGTTCCTCGACGATCTCCGGATAGGACTTCCCCGCCATGAGCATGAAGTCGACGTTCGCAAACCGGGCGCCTCGCACAGGATTTCCCGACGCGTCACGGATGTAGCTGACGAATGTCTTTCGACCGTTGTCATCGGTCTGCGTACCATTCGTGACGTAGTACGAAAGCAGACTGGCATCATCCGGGACCCGGATCTCGGCCGTCCAGACGGAATCCCGATGCTTCAGCGTCGCGCGCCGCACCCGGTTGGCATCAGGTTCCAGCACATTCTTGTAGAGATCACCGTCCCCGCTCTCCCCGCGAAGCACCTGATGATACTTCGTGCCCCAGTAGTCGAAAACGTAGACAAGCGTCAGCTCGTCCGCACCCTGAAAGAGGCCCGGCATCGAGGGCGCATACGTTACCGTCAGGCGTCGGCCGCCTGCCAGCCAATCGCAGGCCTGCAGACCGACAAGGAGCAGAATGACCCAGCCGATTCGTGGCTTCATAGCGTGAGACTCCTCGTGCGACGTGGGCGTCCGGACGGCGGAATGTTACTCGGCAGCCCCGGCCGGCAGAGTTCTCTCCATGATCACCCGCTGCTCTCCGACCTCGAGAGCAATGACCCGGTCAAGCATTCCTTGTCCCTCAGCGGCCCTCAGCAGCTGGTCAACGGCTTCCCGGGGATTCTGGTCGGATCCGTAGAACAACGTCCCGTAGTGTATGGGAACCATGTACCGGGCGCCAAGATCTCTGAGGATCATGAGGGCACCCAGCGGACCGACATGCACGCCGAAACCGACGTTCCGTCCCGGAGCAATCGGCAGGAATGCGACATCGACCCTGAACCGCCGGCCGATTTCTTTGAATTGCTCTTCGTTGTAGCCGGTGTCCCCTCCGACGAACACTGTGCGTCCCTCGTATTCGACCACGTAGCCGGTGTAGCCGCTCGCTGCCATCCAACGGCTGTCGAAGCCGTACCGGCCGCTGAAGTGCTGAACCGGCACGGCAGTAATGCGCACGCCATCGTCGTCGAGCGACTCCCATGCCCGTAGTTCCCGGATGGACCGGAACCCAAGGTCTGGAGTGTACGCAAGTCCGCCTTCAGGAAGGATGAGCACTCCACCCTTCGGCAACTGATCGAGACTCCCGTAGCTGAAGTGATCGAAGTGGAGATGGGAGATGAGGACGAAGTCTACTCGGCTCAGCCGCGACGGATCCAGACCTGAGCCGATGGAACGCTTGACGACCATGCCGACATGATCGGTAAAGAGAGGATCCGTGAGAACGAGCTTCTCGCGCATCTGGACCAGGACGGTCGCGTGACCAGCCCACGAAACCGCAAGTTCGGCATTGGGGAGAAACGCCGATTCGATCGTACGCGCCGGAGCTGGAACCGGTTCGCCGATACGCGCCAGCGAGTTCATCACGATGCGCTGGATGTACGACTGGCATCCTGCCACGAGCACGAGCGCAGCGACAGCAGTCGCCACGAGAGAGAGCGCCGGTGGTGAGTCGGTATTTCCTGTCAGAGTCTTCATGCGGGATGACGGCACTGTGCACGCGGTAATGCCGGCGGCGGAGAGCTTTGCCTAGGCCTCGGCGTCTTTCAGGACTTCCATAGCCCGGTCAAGGTCCTCCACGTCGATGATGACGGCGGCCGTCTTCTGACCCTTGCCGACGGTAGCATAGCAGTAGTCGATGTTGAGTCCGGCGCTCCCGAGCCGTGAGGCAATGAAGGCAAAGGTGCCCGGCTTGTTCTCCAGATCGAGACGCAGGACGTCGCGGGTTTCTGCCTGGTATCCTGCTTTGATGAGAGCTTTCTTGGCCCGATCGATTTCAGAGACGGCAAGTTTTGCGACGTCCTGAAAGAGACCGATAGCCCCGATGTTGATCTTCTCTTTCGACAGCGCGCCGAGCAATTCGCCCAGCGCGCCGGGCCGGTTCTCGACGACGACGAAGAGCTCCCGAATGCGTTCCATGGCTATACTCCTGGCGAAGAAGGAAACGTGCTAGGGGCAACGAGGATGAGCGGTTCTCTGGAGAGCAAAATAGGCAATGCAGCAACGAGGTGCAAGGCGGTGTGGCTTCAGCATACACCCGTTTTCCCGCACACCGGCCGGAGCTCATGGGGGCCTCTGGACTGCCATCTACCGTTCTCTCACATGGAGCGGAAGTCCGCATCTCCTGGCGATGCTCTCGGCCAGCCGGATCATGCGGTCGAGGTTGGGTTGTCTCAGATGAGGACGGGCAGACACGGTTACCTCTCTCGAGTTGAGTGGTGCACGGTGAAGGGAGCAAAGACCCGCGTAATGATTACGTTCCCTCCTCGACGAGCGGCCAACAGGGTTCCAAGTGAAACCCCGGGGACCAAGAACCGTGTCGTCCCCATGCGGCTTTGTGGGGGGCCTCAAGAGATGCGTCCACTGATCAGGAGATCCAATGGACACTGACCGGGACTTATGACGAGTCGGAGGATAGATCGGAACGGTGTCGAAGGGTCCACGCCCTCTTCGTTCTTTGCCGTGCTTCACCTTCGGGCGGGTCCGCTCCGGAAGGATGAAGGCTTGGCAGTCAGTCTCGCCTCTTGTCTTTCGGCTTTCCTTTGTCCTTCTCC
>CAYXMK010000062.1:0-2115 GCA_964465905.1 uncultured Ignavibacteriaceae bacterium
GTTGACGCCGAACGACGTGGACACGGTCATCGATCTCGTTTCCGTCAACGGCTCCGCTCCCGAGACCGCGCCGCCGGTAACGGCCGAGGATGCGGAATCGATTGTCCTCTATACCAAGCTCGGTGTCATCAAAGCCCACACGCCGGGGCAGAAGAACTACATCCAGCAGATCCGCCGCAGCGATATCGTCTTCGCCATCGGGCCTGCCGGAACGGGGAAGACCTATCTGGCCGTCGCAACCGCCGTCGCGGCCCTGAAGAACCGGGACGTCACCAAGATCATCCTCACCCGCCCCGCCGTGGAGGCAGGGGAGAAACTCGGGTTCCTTCCCGGCGACCTGCGGGAAAAAGTGGATCCCTACCTCCGTCCCCTCTACGACGCGCTCGACGACATGCTGACAGCGGAGAAACTGCGATCGTACATGGAGAAGCGCATCGTGGAAATTGTTCCGCTGGCGTACATGCGGGGCCGCACGCTCAACAACGCCTTCGTCATCCTGGATGAGGCGCAGAACGCCACGGCCATGCAGATGAAGATGTTTCTCACGCGCCTCGGAAGAAACGCGCGGGCCATCGTCACGGGAGATATCACGCAGATCGATCTCCCGCAGAAGACCGTTTCGGGATTGGTGCAGATTCAGGAAGTCTTGAAGAAGGTGAAAGGTGTGGAATTTGTGTACCTGGACCGGAACGACGTCGTGCGCCACCGGCTGGTGAAGGACATCATCGACGCCTACGATCAGTACCGTGCGGGGAACAACGGCACGGGCAACGGGGGGAGTGAAGCGGCGGCAGGCCCCTGATGCGGCCTACGTCGTTTTCTCTTCGTTCCAGAGTCTGTCCAGTTCCTCCAGCGTCGTGCTGCTGACTTCTCTTCCCTGCTCCCGCAGGCGCTGTTCCACGCGCTGAAACCGGGTTGTGAACTTCTCCAGGGCGGCCCTCAACGCAAGCTCCGGGTTCAGGTGCAGGAAGCGGGAGTAGTTGACAAGGGCAAAGAGGAGATCTCCGTATTCCTCTTCCACGCGCCGGGGGTCTCCCCCTGCCTCGGCCCGGTGCAGTTCGTCGAGCTCTTCCCGCACTTTCTCCCAGACCTGCTCCTTCCGCTCCCAGTCGAATCCGATCTTCGATGCCTTTTCCTGCAGGCGGTGGGCCCGAAGGAGGGCCGGAAGCTCCCGCGGAACGCCGTCCAGAACCGATGCCCGTCCTTCGGCCACTTTGATCCGTTCCCAGTTCCTCTTGACCTCCGCGGCGGTCCCGGCGGCCGCATCGCCAAAGACATGGGGATGGCGGCGGATCATCTTCTGCGTGATGGTTTCCAGGACATCATCGATCGTAAACTGCCGCTCCTCTTCGGCCATCACGGCGTGGAGGGCGATGTGGAGCATCAGATCTCCGAGCTCCGTCTTGAGGTGATCTGCATCCCGGTGATCGATCGCTTCCAGGACCTCGTAGGTCTCCTCGATGAGGCTGTGGCGGATGGATTCATGGGTTTGCTCGCGGTCCCAGGGACATTCGTTCCGGAGTCTCCGCACAATGTTCAGAAACCGGAGGAATGAGTCGGCGGTGCTTCGTTCGGTGGGCATCGGTTCCTCGCAGAATTGCGGCACATCATACCAAAAAGTCGAGGGAGAAGCAATCAGCGGCGTTGTTTTTTTGGGAGTTTCTGGTTACCTTTGAACCGTCGGGGCTGTAGCTCAGCTGGGAGAGCGCTTCGTTCGCAACGAAGAGGTCGTCGGTTCGAACCCGATCAGCTCCACGAGCCGCGTGTGCCGCGTGCGGAACGGCCCCGCTGAGGCAGGAATGGGTTCTCAAGCATCGTCGTTGGACGCTTCTCCCTCTGCGGAAACCGGGTCCGGGGTTGTTGCGGCAGGTTGCGCGGGTTTGGGGGACATCGGTCGACTGGAAGATCGAGAGGACGTGGACGTCGTTCAGTACGAGACAGTGAGTGATCCGACAGAGAGGTTTTTGTGGTCTGAGGTCAAGTCCTGTGCAACGGAACGTTGCCTAACCCCGCCAGGTCCGGAAGGAAGCAACGGTCGGCAGAGTGTTCTGTGTGATGCAGGGTAGCTTGACCTCTTTGTTTTTCGTCGCGTGTGAAGAGGTTTTGTCTTCCATC
>CAYXMK010000062.1:2215-9032 GCA_964465905.1 uncultured Ignavibacteriaceae bacterium
CAGAATGTTCCGGCTTTGCGGTCTGCTGCGGCAGCCGCCGGGCTCCGTTCCATGTCGGCTCAGGGCGAGTGGTGACTCGTTCACCGTTCCGTGGCTGATAGGGAAACAGGAATCCCATGAAGAAAGAAATCGTCATCAACTCGACGGCGAACGAGCATCGTATCGCCATTCTGGAAGAAGGCCGGCTGGCCGAGCTGTTTGTTGAAACACCGGGCAAGGAGCGGATGGTCGGGGATATCTACCTCGGCCGCGTGGCCAAGGTCATGCCGGGGATCCGCGCCGCCTTTATCGACATCGGTTTTCCCCAGGACGCCTTTCTGCATTTCTCCGATATCGGCTCTTCCCTCAAGGACTACCAGGCCCTCTTCGACGATGATGTCGACGAGGAAGAGGATGAGGAAGAACCGCAGGCAGTGTCCGCGGCAGCTCCCGCCGGTCCGGGAGGGAACGGATCGGCTGCCGTTGCTCCAGCCGTCGTGACTCCCGCGACGGTTCCACACCCTCCGCGCCGTCCTCCCGTTGACGTCAACCTCCAGAAGGATCAGGAAATCCTTGTCCAGATCACCAAGGAACCGGTCGGGAAGAAGGGTGTCCGGGTCACATCGGAGATCTCCCTGCCGGGACGCTTCCTCGTTCTCCTGCCGTTCGACGGGAAAGTCGGGGTTTCCAAGAAACTCAACAACTTCAAAGAGCGGCGGCGTCTCCGCCGCTTCGTCCGCTCTCTGCTCCCTCCGGGATTTGGCGCTATCATCCGCACCGTTGCCGAAGGAAAGGAAGAGGATCTGATCAAGCAGGATCTGGAGGAACTGATCAAGGCCTGGAGGAACATCGAGAAGGCCGTCAAGACCGAGAAGGCGCCGGCGCTGATCTACAAGGATATGAACACCACGTCGAGCGTCATCCGGGATCTCTTCTCCGACAACGTTGAGCGTCTGGTCATCGACGACAAGAAGCTGTTCAAGGAGGTCAAGGCCTACGTGCAGTGGACGTCGCCCGGCATGCTCGATCGGCTGGAGCTGTACCGCGGGAAGGAGCCGGTGTTCGACCGGTTCGGACTCGAGAGAGACATCCAGAGTCTCATGAGCCCGAAGGTGTGGCTGAAGAGCGGAGGATATATCTTCATCGAGAAGACCGAGGCCATGACGGTCATCGACGTCAACAGCGGCCGGTACGCGGCGAAGCGGGAACAGGAGCTGAACTCGCTCAAGACCAACCTGGAAGCCGCACGGGAGATCGCGCGGCAGCTCCGCATGCGCGACATCGGCGGCATCATCGTGATCGACTTCATCGATCTGGAAGATGAGAAGAACCGGAAGAAGGTCTACGATGAGATGAAGAAGGAGCTCCGGCGCGACCGCGCGAAGGTGACGGTGCTCCCGCTGACGGAATTCGGGCTGATGCAGATCACCCGCCAGCGTATCCGCCAGAACGTACAGCTGAGCTTCAGCGAAACCTGTCCCACCTGCGGCGGTTCTGGCATGGTGCAGTCCAAGACCTCGACGATCAGCCATATCGAGCGGTGGGTCCGGCGCTTCAAGTCCGAAACGAAGGAATTCCGCCTGCAGTTGAGGGTCCATCCCTCGATGGCCGAGTACCTGAGGGCCGGGACGATTTCCCGCCTTACGAAGATCATGTTCAAGTTCTTCGTGCGGATCAAGCTGGTGGAGGACGCACAGGTCCCCGTCGGCTCGTTCCGGTTCTTCTCCGTCAAGCAGGGGAAGGACGTCACCGACCGGTTCATGACGTAGGACAGGAGCATCAGCCATGAAGATCTTCATTGACACCGCCAATGTAGCAGAGATCCGGGAAGCAGCGGCGCTGGGGATTCTCGACGGCGTGACGACGAATCCGAGTCTGGTCGCAAAAGAGGGACGCGAGTTCCGTCCGCTGATCGAAGAAATCTGCTCGATCGTGGACGGACCCGTGAGCGCCGAGGTGGTGGCGACGGACCTCGCGGGGATGGTGAAGGAGGGGAAGGAGCTGGCGAAGATTCACAGGAACATCGTGGTGAAGATCCCGCTCACCCGGGAAGGATTGAAGGCGGTGCGCGTGCTGCGGGAAGACGGCATCCGGTCCAATGTCACGCTCTGCTTCTCGGCGCCTCAGGCGTTGCTGGCGGCCAAGGCCGGAGCGTACTTCATCAGCCCCTTCATCGGCCGGCTGGACGACGTCGGACAGGAAGGGATGGAGCTCATCGAGCAGGTGGTGACGATCTACCGCAACTACCACTTCAAAACCGAAGTGCTGGTGGCCAGCGTCCGGCATCCGATTCACGTGGTGCAGGCCGCTCTGCTGGGCGCGGACATCTGCACGATCCCGTTCAAGGTGATCGATCAGCTGGTCAAGCATCCCCTGACCGATCTGGGCCTTGAGCGGTTCCTGGCCGATTGGAGAAAATCGCAGAAGGGATGAGCAGATCTCCTGCTCGTCAATCCAACAGAAGTTTGCCAAGAGCATCTCAATGAAACGCACTCCGTTCACGTCGATCCACGAATCCCTCGGTGCAAAGATCATCGAGTTCGGCGGCTACGCCATGCCGGTGCAGTACCCCGACGGCATCGTGCGGGAACACCTTGCGGTCCGCGAACGCGTTGGGGTGTTCGATGTGTCGCACATGGGAGAATTCGAAGTCTCCGGGCCCGATGCTCTCGCGTTCCTTCAGAAGATGACGACCAACGATGCGGCGAAGCTTTCCGAGGGGAGGGCGCAGTACTCCGCTCTGTGCTACGAGGACGGAGGGATTGTGGATGATCTCCTCGTGTATCACCTCGGTGACCGCTACATGCTCGTCGTGAATGCCGCCAATCTCCAGAAGGACTATGCTTGGCTTGCGTCCCATCTGGAAGGGAACGTACAGTTGACCGACGTCAGCGACCGGACGGCGCTCCTTGCCGTGCAGGGACCCCGATCGTTGGAGGTCCTGGCAAAACTGACCGACGTCGATCTGGAGCGGATCCGTTACTATCATTTTGTGCGCGGCTCTGTCGCCGGTATCCCGGCGATCATTTCGCGGACCGGCTACACGGGTGAGCTCGGATTTGAGCTCTACGTCCGCGTGACGGAAGAAGAGGCGCGGGGGCTGTGGAAGGCGATCTTCGATGCGGGTGCGGCGGCCGGCATCGCGCCCGTCGGGTTGGGGGCCCGGGACACGCTGCGTCTGGAGATGGGCTACTGCCTGTATGGAAACGACATCGACAAGACGACGAATCCTCTGGAGGCCGGACTGGCCTGGATCACGAAGTTTGACAAGGGCGATTTCGTCGGCTCTGCCGCGCTGCGACGGGTGAAAGCCGAGGGGATCAAGAGAATGCTCGTCGGTTTCGTGCTGTCGGACAAAGCCGTTCCGCGGCATGGTTATGTGTTGCAGGCGGAAGGGCAGAGGGTAGGGGTTGTCACGAGCGGGACGTTCTCGCCGTCGCTCCAGCAGGGTATCGGGATGGGGTACGTCCAGACCGGCCTTGCGGGGGAGGGAACCACGATCCAGGTGGATATCCGAGGGCGGCTCGCGCCGGCGACGATTGTGAAGCTCCCGTTCCTCAGGAAATGAGTCTCTTCGAACGAATCGACGTATGAGAATCGACCTCAGTTTTTCGGCGACGCATCTGGACGAGATGCAGCTCCGCGAGAAAAACGTCGTGGTCATTGACGTCCTGCGCGCCAGCACGACGATCACCGCCGCTCTGGCGAACGGTGCTCGCGAAATCATTCCTGTCGCCACCATCGAAAATGCGGTGAAGGTTTCGGGAAGTCTCTTCGGCGACGTGACGCTGCGGGGAGGAGAGCGGAACGGCAAGATGATCCAGGGATTCAACCTGGGGAATTCGCCGCTCGAGTACACGGAGGCGATGGTGCGCGGCAAGTCGGTGATCTACTGCACGACGAACGGAACGGTTGCGCTTGTCCGGGCGCGGCACGCGCGGAACCTCGTTGTGGGCTCGTTCGTGAATATGTCCAGGGTTGTGGAGTTCGTCGCGCAGGTTGCCGGGGACTTCTTCATCCTCTGCGCCGGGCGGGCTCCGTCCCTGGGGGGGTTCAGTCTGGAAGATGCTGTCTGCGCCGGGATGCTCATCGACCGGCTCTCGAAGGAAGTGACGGAAGTGATCGACCTGACGGACAGTGCGCAGGCCGCGCTCAGTCTGTTCAAGACGTACGGCCGGTCGCTGGGCCGGGTTCTGAGGAACTCGGAACACGGCAAGTACTTGATGCAGATCGGCTTTGCCGAAGATCTCAAGATCTGCGCGGCTGTCGATTCGATTCCGGTGCTCCCCGTCTGGACGGGAACGAGCATCCGGTTGCGTCGCGAGGACGGTGTGCGGGGGGGCGCTGAGTCGACAGCCCCCGAAAAACCGGCAGTGTGACGTTCCACGCGGAGAGTAATTCTCATGGCGGGTGCTTCCCAACAGAAGGTGCGGCGGCGGCAGGTGTGGTGCTTCCTCGGCATCGTGGTGTCGTTGATGCTGCTCCTGAGCCTCTTCTCCTACGCGCCGGAGGATCAGGCCAGCACGGACCTTCGGCTGGTCGACCTCTGGAAGGTGCTCACGTACGACGAGGCGATCCAGGCGCGAGCGCAGCAGACGCAGAACCTGCTGGGACTGTTGGGCGCCCTGGCGGCCAACTGGCTGATCAATTCCACCGTCGGGTACGCTGTCATCCTTCTCCCTGTCTTGGGTCTCACCTGGTCCATCGCCCTCCTCCGACAGAAAGACCTCCGGAAGCTGATCATCCTGACAAACTACCTGGTCGTTCTGGCCATTGTCGTTGCGTCCTTCAGCGGAGCCGTGCGGCTGGCGAGTGATCAGACGCTCCTGTCGGCGGAATGGAGCGGAGTCGTGGGGGACTTCATCGCCAGCGTCCTCTCGCAGCTCATCGGTCTGACGGGCACCTTTCTCCTGCTCGCCGGCACCGTTGTGGTCGTTGTGATCCTTGCGACCGATCTAGATCTGGAGCAGACGTACGTGCGCGTGCGTGCATGGATGCGGCGAAGTGCGGCGTGGTGGTCGATCCGATGGGCTGCGCTGCGCGAACAACTTGCGGAGCGGAGGCGTGTACGGGCGGCACGAGCACGGGTTCCGAACGTGGAAATCCGCAAACCCGCGGAGGAGCCCGCCCCGCCCGCTGGTTCCCCTCAGCGCACTCGAACGACAAGTGCTCGCGAAATCCCGTCTCCACGGCCCGAGCCGCCGGTCCTGCGTCCGGAGGACGAGAAGAAGATCGCTGTGCCGGAGCCCGAACCTGCTCGCGATGTGACTCTCGACATCCGGGAAGCCGTACAGGAAGATGAAGTCGACTTCGATGAGCGGGCGGGGGAGGGTGAGGAAGGGGACGAAGAAATCGATTATGTCCCTCCGTCGGTGGAACTCCTCGATCCCTCGGCGGCCGGAGAACAGGTGGATGAGAGCGAGTTGAAGGCAAATGCCGATCTGCTCCGATCCAAGCTGGCGGACTTCGGCGTCGCGATCGAGACGGTGTCGGTCACGCCGGGTCCCGTGGTCACGCTCTATGAGCTGGTACCGGCGACGGGAGTCAAGATCAGCCGCATCGAGAACCTGGAGGACGACATCGCCCTGGCGCTCAAGGCCCGGGGAATCCGGATCATTGCCCCGATGCCGGGGAAGGGAACGGTGGGGGTGGAGATCCCGAATCACCACCCCGCGCTCGTGAGGATCCGGAGCGTCATCAATTCGGCGAAGTTCCGCGATTCCAGATACGCCCTCCCGCTGGCGATGGGAAAGACGATCTCCGGTGAAGTGTACGTGGACGATCTCTCGCGCATGCCGCACCTCCTGATCGCCGGAGCCACAGGCTCCGGGAAGAGCGTCGGCATCAACACCATCCTGACCAGCCTGATCTATCGCATGCATCCGAGCGATGTGAAGTTCGTCATCATCGATCCGAAGAAGATCGAGCTGGCCCAGTACAAGCGACTGGAGCGGCATTACCTGGCCGTGTCGCCCGACCTCAGCGAGCAGATCATCACCACCCCGCAGAATGCCGTGTTGGCGCTGAAGGGCGTGGAGCTGGAAATGGAACGCCGGTACGACCGGCTGGCGGCCGCGGCGGTTCGGAACATCTCGGACTACAATGAGCGCTGGAAAGCGGGACGCCTCCATGATACCGAGACCCTCAAGCACCGCAAGATGCCCTACCTGATCGTGGTCATTGATGAACTGGCCGATCTCATGATCACGGCTGCGCGGGAGGTGGAGGAACCGATTGCCCGGCTGGCCCAGCTGGCCCGCGCGGTCGGTATTCACCTCGTCCTTGCCACCCAGCGTCCTTCCGTGGACGTCATCACCGGCGTCATCAAGGCGAATTTCTCCGCCCGGCTGGCGTACCAGGTTGCCTCGAAGATCGACTCGCGAACGATCCTCGACATGAACGGCGCCGAGCAGCTGCTGGGGAACGGCGATATGCTCTACCTGTCACCGGGATCGCCGAAGCCCATTCGCATCCAGAACGCGTTCATTTCGACGGACGAAGTGGAGCGCATCGCACAGCACATCGGGAAGCAGAAAGGGTACTCGCATCCCGCCATGCTTCCTTCCGTCTTCGAGAAGAAACGGGGAGGGGGAAGCGCAGGGGGTGGCTCCGTGGACGAGCTCTTCGAGGAAGCTGCCCGGATTGTCGTGCGCCATCAGCAGGGATCGGTCTCACTCCTCCAGCGGCGCCTGAAAGTGGGATACTCGCGCGCTGCCCGCCTCGTGGATGAGCTGGAGGCGGCGGGCGTCGTCGGTCCGTTCGACGGAAGCAAGGCCCGCGAGGTTCTGGTCGAGACCGAAGCCGAGCTGGAAATCCTTCTCCGGGATATCACATGAGA
>CAYXMK010000062.1:9042-11766 GCA_964465905.1 uncultured Ignavibacteriaceae bacterium
AATCCTTGCGGTGTTCCTCTGCCTCTGGCTGTCGGTGGCTCTCGCGCCGGGGCGCCAATCGGCAACCTCCGTCACAGCGGCCGACGTTGCGAAGAAACTTCAGGATAGGTTTGCCATGATCGACCACGCTCAGGCGGACTTCACGCAGCAGGTCAAGTTCGGCTTCTCGGGTATCGAGCAGACCTTCTCGGGATCCCTCCTGATGGAGAAGCCGCGAAAGTACCGGATCGAGTCCGAACAGCAGACACTCGTCACCGACGGGGTGACCGTCTGGGCCTACTCGCCGGTCAACCGGCAGGTGATCGTCGATCACTTCCGGGAGAATCAGAACTCCGTGTCGCCGGAGCGGTTCCTCTTCCAGATGCCGGACGATTACTACATGGCGGTGGTCGGCACGGAGACCGAACACCGTGTCACGCGCATCATCCTGAAGCTGGTTCCGAAGGACGACAGGTCCTTCCTCAGATCCGTGCGGGTCTGGGTGGATCAGGACGATGGATCCGTTCGGAAGGTGCAGCTGCTCGACGTCAACGACACGGAAACCACCTACACCCTGACGAACCTCCGCCTCAATGCGGGAATCCGGCCGGATGCGTTCTCGTTCGTTCCTCCGCCGGGAACGGAAATCGTCGACCTCCGCTGAGACATCCCCCGCATGCCCCGCCGACTCAAAACCATCCTCCGCTCCACTCTGGGCTTTCTGCTCGCAGCGGTCTTCCTCTACGTTGCGTTCCGGGGCGTGAGTCTGCGCGAACTCTGGCAGTCTCTGCAGGGGCTGCGCTACGAGTGGATCGGTGTGTTCATCGTTGTTTCTCTCCTGAGTCACATCGTACGTGCCATCCGATGGCGCTATTTCCTGGCGCCGATCAAGATCGGAATCTCGTACCGGAACCTCTTCGCCGCGGTGATGGTGGGCTACATGATCAACAACATTCTGCCCCGCGTGGGAGAATTGGTCCGGCCGTACGCCCTGGGACGCCTCGAGAACATTTCGAAGAGTTCGGCGCTCGGGACGGTGGTGTTGGAGCGGATTGTGGACATGGGGTCGTTCTTCGCGATGATCTGCGTCGTGCTGCTGCTCTACCCGAGCACTCTCTCGGTCTTCGGAACCGCGATCGCCTCTCTCCGGCCGCTGTTTCTGCTCGGCCTCGTCGCGGTGATCGGCCTGTTCTTCTGGCTTTTCCTCAAGAGCGAGTCGCTCTTTCGTCTGATCCGGCATCTCAAACCGTTCCTGCCGAAGAAAATTGCCGGCCGGGCCGACGCCGTCATCGAATCGTTCCTGACCGGATTCCGGAGCTCTCAAGCATGGGGCTCCTTCGGCATGATCGGCTTCCTCAGCGTCGCGATCTGGCTGCTCTACGGTCTGGGTCTGCTCGTGGTGTTCTACGCGTACGACAACCTCGCGTCCCTCAATCTGGGGCTCGGCGAGGCGATGATCCTGCTGACGGTCACATCCTTTGCGTTCATCCTGCCGGCGCCGGGCGCATTCGGGACATACCACTCCTTCCTCATGGTTGCGATGATCAAGCTCTACAGCGTGGATGAGGTCACCGCCCTCAGCTACTCTCTGGTGACGCATGAGATAGGGTACATTCTCGTGATGGCTCTCGGGCTCTACTACTTCATCCGCGACCACGTCACGGTCTCGGAGATTGAGGCGGAAGCGACCGAGTCGCTTCCCGCCGGGAAGTGAAGTCGACGTGCGAAACGCCACCGCCCTCTGCTTGAACGTGCCTTTGGACGGCGGCAGAGTGCGCAGACCCAGTCTGATCACGGGGCGGCAACGGCACCTGGTGATGATCGCTCTGCTGGTGTCTGGCCTTCTGCCGGCGAAGGTCCTTGCCGGCGATCCGGACCGCACGGCGATCCGATTCGTTGGCGTTGCGGCCGGGCTCGGGATCCACGCCCAGTCCATGGCGGATCTCGCGGACTATGTCAATGTTGTGGCGCAGCCCGCAGCGCAGGAACGACTGACGGAGTTCAATTCGGTCGCCGATCTCTTCCTGGCGCCGGAACTGCAGGTGGCCGATGCCTGGAGCGTCGGCGTGGAATACGCCCTTCACCTCCGTTCGTTCACGGTCGGGGGCAGTCAGGGATTCGGCGCGTCGGAGTTCGGCTATGCGGCACATGCGCCGCTGGTCTTCGTCCACCATCTTTACGCCGGCGAGGGGTACTGGCTGAAAGTCGGCGGAGGGGTGGGCTACCGGTGGGGGAGACTCTCCCAGAAGCTGTTCGGGTCGCAGGAAGAAGTCGTGTTCCGCGCGGGAGGTGCGGCTGTGAAGCTGGAAGTCGTCGGGATGACGCGCTTCGATCCGTCGTTCTGGGGGACGATCGGCGTGGATCTGCACTGGGGGATCGGAGGAGCTTTCCGCCTCCCGTCGGGTCTGGAAGCCGCGGCGGGCGGAGTGAGGGCATCGCTTCCGGCGTTCTCGGTCGGACTGCGATTCGGGATCATGATCGTTTCATCACTCTGAAGGGACGCAGTGAGCATATTCGACGCAGTGATTCTCGGTGTGATCCAGGGTTTGACGGAGTTCCTGCCCATCAGCAGTTCCGGCCACCTGGTGTTGGGAGAGTACCTCCTGGGGCTTCCACCCTCCAACGATATCAGCTTCGAAGTGTTTGTCCACTTCGGAACGTTCCTCAGCGTTGTCGTCGTGCTGTGGAGCGATGTGCGAGCCCTGGTCGGCGCGGTTCTGAAACTTGCCGCCCCGCGTCACTGGT
>CAYXMK010000063.1:0-11268 GCA_964465905.1 uncultured Ignavibacteriaceae bacterium
GACGCTGCTGGCACCGATGAGGGCGGAGGTGACGACGGGGTGTCGGAGAACCCACGTGAGGGCGAGCTGGGCGAGTGACTGGCCCCGGGCATCGGCGAGCTTCTTCAACTCCCGCACTTTCGCGATCTTCTCTCCGGTGATCTGATCCGGTCTCAGAAAGCCGTGCGGCTTCGCTGCACGCGAGTCCGGCGGAATGCCTTTCAGATACTTCTCCGTCAACAGACCCTGCGCGAGCGGTGAGAACACGATGCAGCCCATGCCTTCCTCTTCCAGCACCTCCAACAGCCCGTCCTCCACCCACCGGCGGAACATGTTGTAGACCGGCTGGTGGATGAGACAGGGTGTGCCCAGTTCCCGGAGCACTGCTGCGGCCTTCCGCGTGTCCTCCGGTGAGTACGACGAGATGCCCGCGTACAGCGCGCGTCCGCTGCGGACAGCGGTCTCCAGAGCCCCCATCGTTTCTTCCAGCGGCGTGTCGGGATCGGGCCGGTGGCTGTAGAAGATGTCGACGTAGTCGAGTCCCAGCCGTTTCAGGCTCTGGTCGAGACTAGCAATCAGGTGTTTCCGTGATCCCCATTCGCCGTAGGGGCCGGGCCACATCAGGTATCCTGCTTTCGTGGAGATGATGAGCTCATCCCGATAGGATCGCAGATCCCGTGCGAGGATGGCGCCGAATGTCTCCTCTGCCGATCCAGGGGGCGGACCGTAGTTGTTCGCAAGATCGAAGTGCGTGATGCCGAGGTCAAACGCGTGTCGGACCATCGCTCGGGCCTGTTCGCGGGAATCGACTCCGCCGAAGTTGTGCCAGAGGCCGAGGGAAATGGCCGGGAGCTTCAGTCCGCTGCGCCCGCAGCGGTTGTAGCGCATGGTGTCGTAGTGTGTGGCCGATGGGGTCTCCGACATACCGGTGGCTCCTGCTTGTGGCAAAGGAGGGACGAGGCGTCAGACCATGCTTCTCCGGAGAGCTCGCTTCAGGTTATGGATCTTCTTCCGGACCGCCTGGAGTTCATCGTAGTTCTTAGTCTCGATGGCCGCTGCACGCTTTTTCTTCAGTTCCCGGATTTCCTGCTTCAGGCGCGTCTTTTCGGCGCCGACTGCATGGTGGTGGGCACGCGCATCGATGCCGAGGGCGGTGCAGAGGGCAGGGAGGAGTTTCTCTTTGTGCATGGTGCTGAAGCCGTGTACCGCATCATGCTGGATGTCCTTGGCAATCTCTCGCAGCTGGGCGACGGTCATCTTGCTGAGCTGCTCGTAGGAATAGGCCATCACAACCTCCGTGGATATGTGCGGTGATAATGGTCGATGCTGGTGAAGACGGAACAGAAGCTATCGCCTGCGCTGTCGGATCTTTGCAAGACACGACGCCGGCGGCGGGCATGCGGTGTCAGCGTGTCACATGCTCGCGCAGGAACTCGTCGATTTGACGATAGATATCCTGAATCTCCTCCCGTGAGAACCCACCGTGTCGTCCGTTCTTGATCGTGACCAGTCGGTTCGGCACTTCTGCAGCCGCGAGTGCCTCATGTAGTCGCGTGGCATGGCGGTAGGGCACCAGCGGATCGGCATCTCCGTGCACCGTCAGCACGGGGGGCAAACCGCGTCGCACATAGGAGAGTGGGGAAACGCGGCGGGCGACCTCTTCCCGGTTTGCAAGTGAGCCGAGCCAGGAAATTGCATAGTTCTGCTTGTTCGGCCCTGCCAGGAGATCCTCCACGTCGGCGATGCCGTACCAGTTGATGATCGCGGCGACGCGCAGCGGCTTGTCCTCCTGCGCCCACTCCGGCACACGGTCGAATTCTGAGATGGGGGGAAGCATGCCGGTCATGAGGGCAAGGTGCCCTCCCGCAGAATGTCCCGTGACAATGATGCGGGTTGTGTCCAGCAGATGCTCCCGGGCATGTACGTAGACCCATCGGAGAGCGGCGCGGCAGTCTTCGACGGCGGCAGGAGCGAGGGCAACCCGTGCCAGGCGGTACTCCACATTTGCCGCGGCCCAGCCCTTCTGAATGTACGGCATCACGAGCATCACGGCTCCTTCCTTCGAGCCGGCCACCCAACCTCCGCCGTGGAGATAGAGCACGACCGGCACCGGTCCGGCCGCGTTGCGGGGAAGGTACAGATCGAGCTTCAGCTCGACGTTGCTGGCGGTGCTGTACGTGATGTTGGGGATGACGCGGACCGTGTTCACGAGTTCGGCCGTCCAGCTTGCCGCGTCGGGAGTCTGAGCCGAAAGCGGTGAAAGGAGAACCGGGAAGGCGGCGAAGATCAGCAGCAGTGCCCGTGGGTGTTTCATCGGTTTACCCTTGCCGGAATGTGGGAGATGCAGCGGGTCAGCCCGACGGCTCCCGCCGAATGTGCCGACCCATCAGGATGGCGTATGGGCGAAGCCATTCGATTTGTTCGAAGACGATCTTGATGCTTGCCATGATCGGAATCGCGAGGATCATTCCCCAGACGCCCCAGAGCCATCCCCAGAAGATCAGGGACACCAGTACAAAGAGCGTGCTCAGGTTCAGCCGGAAAGCCATCAGACGCGGTTCTATGACGTTGCCGATGATCATCTGCGTACTCCCCAGGAGGAGGAGGAGGAGCAAGGATGTGCCGCCGAAACCGAACTGGAGCAAGGAGAGAAGAAACGGCAGGAGCACGGCGATGATCGAGCCGATATTGGGCACGAAATTCAGCAGGAACGTCAGCACGGCCCAGACGAACGGGAAATCGATGCCGAGGAGAAGGAGGATGACCAGCGCAACCAGTGCCGTCGCGGTGCTGATCACAGTCTTCGTGACAAGGTATTGCCGCACCCGCTCGTTGATGCTCTTCAGAACAGTGGTGATCTGCGTTGCCCGGCGGGGATGGAATGCCGCGCGGATCTTCCCCTCCAGTTCCCCGCTCCCGGCGAGAATGAACAGCATGAAGAGGAGGATGAGAAAGAGATTCGTGAGCATGTTGATGAAGGACCCTACGCCCGATGTCAGCGCGCTCGTCAGCGAGGAGAATTGCACGGCGCTCGACCAGTCCAGCTCCTTCACGTCGATGTTCAGCACGACGGCGAGACCCGAAAGGGAGGAAACGGCCTGACCGATCAACGACCGCAGCCGGGCTTCGTACACGGGGAGTTGCTGGGTCAGCGTGTCGATGCTCGAATAGACCACGAGGGCTACCAGGAAGAGGACCAGCGCGAACGTGAGAAGGACCACGAGCAGAGAGATCGCTGTGGGGACGCCTCGGCGTTTGAGGGCGACGACCACCGGCTCGAAGATATTGGAGAGCAGAACGGCGATGACGAACGGGAGCAGAATCGAACGGAGCTGGTACAGGACTACCCCCGCGATGAACACGGTCAGGAGTCCCAACATGAGGACGATCAGGCGCTGGTAACGGTCGTTTTCCATGGGTTCACGCTTCGGACCGTGAGGTGCGGGACGCTGCGCGAGAGAATGTAGAAAAAACTCCCCGATTGGTAAAGGGGACCGGCCAGAACCTGCAGCGTCAGCAATGCTTCGCGGCTGCCTGCCGGAGCAGTTCCCAGGCCCGGGCTACGTGCTTTCGCCGCGTTGCCTGGTTTCCGATGGCCATGCGCAGGACATACGCATTGCGCAGGCGCGTGTGGGAGAGGAACACCTCGCCCCCGGCATTCACCTCTTCCAGGATCGCGGCGTTGATTCGCTCGAGGTCTGTTTCATCATCTATCTCTTTGGGATGACAGCGGAAACAGACGGTACTGAAGGGGATGGGGGCGATCCGCTCGAACGCCGGGTGTTCGTCCACCCACCCGCCGAATTCCCGCGCCAGCGCGCAGTGCTCACGAATGATCTGTGCGAGACCTTCTGCACCGTAGGAACGGATGACGAACCACAGTTTCAAAGCGCGGAATCTCCGACCCAGCTGAACACCGTAGTCCATGTAGTTCTTCACGCTGCCGTCGTCGGTGCGGAGGTACTCCGGGATGAGACTGAAAGCCTGCTTCAGGATGCGGGGCTGCTGGACGTAGAATGCGCTGCAATCGATGGGCGTGAGGAGCCACTTGTGCGGATTGACCACGATGGAATCAGCGTGTTCGGTGCCGGCGAGCACCGAACGGAGCTCCGGTACGACTGCCGCAATCCCGCCGTAGGCGCCGTCGACGTGAAGCCAGATGCCCTCGCGACGGGCGATCCGGCTGATGTCGGGGACAGGATCGACGCTCGTGGTGGAGGTTGTTCCCACGGTCGCGACGATGCAGAAGGGGCGCCACCCTGCGGCGCGGTCTTCCTGCAGGGCCCGCTCCAGCTCTCGGACGTCCATGCGGAACTCAGCATCTGCCGGGATCTTCCGCACCCCCGCCTGGCCGATGCCGGCGGTGATGGCACCCTTCTCTACCGATGAATGCGTCTGGTCGGAACAGTACAGACGGAGCCGCGGAAGATCGCTCCGACCGCTCATCCCTTCCTCACGGATGCGAAGCTGCAGGGACTCGCGCGATGCCACGATGGCGAGAAGGGAAGACAGAGAAGCCGTGTCGGTGATGATCCCTTCGAACGCCGGCGGAAGGCCGATCATCTGCCGGAGCCAGTCGAGAACGGCCTCCTCGAGCTCGGTCGCGGCGGGCGATGTACGCCACAGCATGCCGTTGACGTTCAGTGCTGCACTCAGCATCTCTCCCAGAATACCCGGCGGCGAGCCGGAGATGGCGAAGTAGGCGAAGAATCCGGGATGGTTCCAGTGCGTGATGCCGGGGAGGATGACGTTTTCGAAATCCCGGACAATGTCGTCCATGGATTCACCATGCGCTGGAGGGCTCGGCGGGATCTGCCGCCTGATGCTGCCCGGCTCGGCTCGCGAGAGCACAGGATAGCGGGTGGGATCGTTGAGGTAATCCGCGATCCAGTCGACGATCCGCTTGCCGTACTCGCGGAACGATTCGGGATCCATGCCCGGCATGTCGCGGGAATCGGGAGGCTGTACTGGCACGGCTACTCTTCGACTGTGACGGCGGTTCCGCTTGCGCTGACCATCAGCATGTTGCCGCTGCCGCCGGCGATGGTTTCATAGTCCAGATCGACGGCCACCACGGCGTTGCCGCCGAGCGAGCGGGCTTGCTGGACCATCTCCTCGATGGCAATGTCCTTGGCCGTTCTCAGCTCGCGCTCGTACGCCGCGGATCGTCCGCCGACGATATCGCGGATGCCGGCGAAGAAATCCTTGAAGATGTTGGCCCCCAGGATGGCTTCACCGCTGACGAGGCCATGGTAGCGAATGATCTTCTTTCCTTCGAGCGAAGGAGTCGTTGTGATGAGCATCGGTCAGGTTCCTTTCGCGGGCTGTGTCATCTCCAGGTACGGGGCGAGGCGCTCTCCAAGATCGGTTTCTCGGTGTCCAATGTCAACCTTGCGAAAGAGATGCCAATCCTCGCGGTGGACAACAGATTCTCCCGCATGCACATCCTGCAGCGGGCTGAGGGTTTCGAGCTCGAGCATGTGTTCGTCGGTGAAGAGCTCGACGTTACACCCAAAATCCGCATGTGCAGCGTCAGGGACCGGTGTGAAGCGCTTGAGGAAGAGCCGATCGCCATGGACATAGGCGAGCCAGCCCTGCGTGTTCAGGGCACCGATCTTCTGTGCCCCCCGCGCCGAGACGTCCTGCCGTAACTGAACAAAACGGCTTCCCCACGTCCAGCGCGGGTCGGTCATGTCCGTGTATGGCCAGAGCACAAGAGGGCGGGCGGGACTGAGGCGCGACGGGTGAGGGTGATACGGTTCTTGGGGAAGAATGGCCCGTCCGCCGGGCGCCATCATGGAGACTGCCCACGCCGCCAGCGTGACCGCAAACGGGTTGTGATTGGTGATGCAGTGTTCCACCTGTACGCGGTTCTCGCGCGGATCCAGCACAACCCGGATCTCCTTCTGGAGGCCGGTCGAAGATTCCGTAGGGGCCTTGAGGATGACCATCCCTCTGTTCTCTTTCCACGAAACGGCGGCGTTGTCCGGGTGGTACGTCCGCGGCTTCTGCTCCGGCGCCACCCAGAGCCGATGGCCGCCGTAGAAGAGGAACTGCTTTCCTCCGCTCTGACCCACCTCCAGCTGATACTGGTGGAACTCGTTCGGTCCGCCCAGGAATCCGGCCCGGATGATCCGCGGCCCCACCTGCGTGGTAATGATCAGTTCCATCTCGCGGTTTGCGAGGCGAAGGCATTTCCGCCAGCCGGCGTAGGGGACGAGCTCGACGGTGATGGACATGCGCGTGCCTCAGTTCTTGACTTCCACGCCGGCCATGATCACCGTTCCCGACAAAATCAGGCGTTGCGTTCCCCCTTCCGCGGGATGGCGTGTCTTGTCCTCGATGCCGCCCAGGACCGGAGAGATTCGGATCTCAACAGTCCATTCTTTGGGAACCAGGAGTTCAATGCCTCCCCAGAACGTGAAAAGCTCCAGTCGGGCCTCACCACTCTTGATCGACGCGGAACGGAGGTCGACCTTGGTCCCGCCCATCACGGCCGTGACGGAGCCGCCGCGGAAGTCCGCAGAGGCGTTGGAAACCGATGCTCCTCCTGCGACGGCGGACACATTGATCGTCGCGTCGCTCGTTGCGGTCTGCTGAAAGCGGCCGTTCAGGAATTCTTTCCCTCTTCCTCTCCACGATCCCCGCAAGAGCCCGAACCCGATCAGGATGAAGATCAGAGGCCAGAGATCCCAGATCCTGAAGTCGATGATGTCCAGATTGTCGAGGACAAGAAGAATGCCCACGAGGGCGACCATCCCCCAGGCCGTCCGTCCGGCGGCGCCGCCGGGTTCCAGCATCTTCAACGCCCCAAGAATGATCAGGACCACCGGCCAGTACAGGAGGTACTCCCGGGCAGAGAGAATGCCGAAGTTGTCGAGCAGAAGCACAACGCCGATCGCAATGATGAGAATCCCAAAGAGGATCGTCGGAGCGGAATGGATGCCGAATCGAGAATTCATGTCAACTCTCCTTTGGTTCGCTGTTGCGAGCATGTGGACGATAGGCACTCCAGAGGATACTGATTCCCCACGCGATGATCAGGAGCGGCCAGGATTCTCCGAAGCCCAGGCCGAACATCTGGTGAAGGGAAACGTAGAGCCACGATCCGATGAAGATCCACCAGACGGCGGCGCCGCGCTGGCGGAGGTCCTCCGCAAGGATGAGTTTCAGAAGTCCTACGGCGACAATGATCAGCGGCCAGTGGCTCCACATGTCACTGACGTCGAGCACCCCCAGATTGTGGAGGAGCCAGACGCCTCCGAAGAGGATGAAGATGATGCCCCAGAGGATCTCCGATTTTCCGCGCAGCAGATGCCGCTCATTCATGATGGTGTGCTCCGAGATAGTGATGGGTCAGTTCGAGACTCGAGATTTCTGAAACACGACGATGCGGTTCGTGTTGGTTCCCCGACGGTTGTTATCGATCCCCCAGATTCTCGAGGTTTTCGTGAACCGCTGGGTGTTGAGGAGAATAGCGATGCAGGCGAAGCCTGCCGCAGTGCCGAGTTCTGCAACCGTGTGATCGAGCGCGATGGTTCCCCGGCGGACCTCCCCCACCTCGAAGGCAACCCACCCTCCCGTCCGTGTGACGCGGAACAGCTCACGGAAGACCGACGCCATCACGTTGGACCAGTCGGAGAGAGAGGAATGGATCGAGAGCCGGCGGCCGATGCGCTCAGCATCGAGCCCGTTGAACCAGCAGCGAAGCCAATTGTCTCCCGCGTAGTTCACAACGTTGAGAAACGGAGGGGAAGTGACGGTGAGCTGAACGGATTTGGCCGGAATTGAGCGGGTTCGACGGGCGTCCGTGCGGTAGAACTTCGCCGACCGCCCCGCGCGCCCCAGCACGCGGCGTTGATCCTCAGTGACATTGCGGAGGAGACTTCTGGTCTTCCGGAGAATGAGCGCTCTCGTGTCACGGTAGGATGGTGCCTGCCGGAGCCGACGGTTGATGAGATCCTGACGCTCGGGAGAAACTGCTTGATTCGGCGGAAGCGTGTAGACGGAGAAGAAACCCGCCGAGTGCCCTGTGAGACGATTGGTGGCTACCATGCGAATCCATCGGTCGAGATCATCCTCGAGGCCGCGGTTGTGCCGGTCCAAGAGGTAGCGGCGCAGCGAGACAATCTCCGCTTCGGTCACGGGATGGAAGAACATGGAGAGGTCGATGTCGGCCTTTGCGCGGGGATCGATCGGTATTGCATACAAACGGCGCTCGAGCTGTGCAGGGTCGGGTGGGAAGAAGCGGGGACGCGTCAGCAGAACGCTCAGCGGATTGATGTCGTTGGCGACAACGGAACGCCCCAGCAGACCTGCTTCGAGCGCCGTGGTGCCCCGTCCGCTGAAGGGATCGTACACGACGTCGCCGGTCTTCGTCAGCAGTTCGATGAAGAATTTTGGGAGTTGTGCCTTGAAACAGGCGCGGTAGGAGATCTCATGCAACGAGCTCGACTGCCGCTGTCGGGACGTCCACAGCTCGCCGCTGTACACCGGCACCGGTCCGCCGGTGAGTCGGAGTGCATGCCGTGGTGTAAGCCCCAGAACCCTGCCGACGATCGTACCGTCAAGCCGTTCCCGCCTGACGACGGTGTGCCGTGAGGTGCTCACTTCGGTCCGTCTCACGAGTCCGGCTTGCATGGCAGTGAAGAATGGACCTTACGAGCGAATGCATGACTCATCGGTGTCTCCACGATCCAAGGATGATTCTCCTGCGAACACTGGATGAAGAGGGGACAGTGTTCGCGTATACGGAGTCAAGTGCCCGCTGTTGCATCCGATGGCGTATCTTCGGGCAGACCGAAGTCTTTTTCCGAATCCAGATCGGTCGCGGCCTCCGGTACATCGACGATCACAACATCGGCCCGATGCCGTGCAATCCATGAACGGGCGCCCTGGTCGCCGGAGAGCTGCCGAAGTTCCGGCACAAGCCGGGCGGGAAACATGGCTGGCACGCCGAGCGTCCCTGCATATGAAGAAACGACGGCCTGTTCCGGATGTTTCCGGAATGCGGTGATGAGTCGCGCCGCAACATCCGCTGTCACCAGGGGCTGATCGGCGAGGAGAACCAGAACGGCGTTTCCCTGCTGGGCGGAACTGACGCCGCATCGGACAGAAGAGCCCATCCCTTCATTCCAATGAGCGTTCTCCACGATCGAACACGGGAGTCCTTCCAGCTCCTGCCGAAGGAGGGGAGCGAAAGCTCCCAGCACGACGATCGTCTCATCCGCTCCCGAGCCGAGTGCCGAGAGGACGGCGTGACGCAGGAGCGTCGTGCCGCCGTACGGCAGCAGGAGCTTCGGCCGGCGTGCCCGCCGCGATGCTCCGGCTGCCAGAACAACGGCGCTGATCCGATCAGACATACGCTCCGTCCTTCTGTCTCGGCGGCCGGGAGGTTGACTCAGGGAGCATGAATGGGGGATTCCCGATGTCTGAGGGATCCTCCATTGCGTCCGTTCAGGACAGCAAGGATTTCCGCGGCTGTGGCCAGCGCGATTTCCTGCGGAGAAACCGCTCCGATGTCCAGCCCCACCGGTGTGTACAGCCGTCTGAGTTCTTCGCCCGACGGAGTGTACCCCTCACACTTCAGCGCCTCGAGCAACTGCTCTTTCCTCTGTTTCGGACCGAGGAGGCCGAGATAGGAAGGCCGCAGCGGCAGCAGAGCCCGGAGGGCCTCCTTGTCCGTCAGGAAATTGTGCGACATGATGACGACGGCGGCCGTTGGGTCCTGCGCGAATGCCTCTCCGAGCTGGGCTGCGTCGAGCGAAAGGACCCTGTCGGCCTGCGGTGCGGCGTTCCGGAGAGTTTTGTCGGACCGACGGTCAGCGACGGTGACGTGCCACCCTAACTGCTGCGCGACCTGGCAGAGCGCAGGGACATCCGCTCCCGCGCCGTAGATCAGGATGCTGTGAGGAGGGCGCAGGCTCTCGATAAGGATCTCGAGTTCTCCTTCCGCCACGCCGTAGCGGCGGACAACCGAAGTTCCGCCGACTGATCGCCGGACATCTTCGAGGACGCCGTGCGGAAGTCCCGCAGACGGAGAGTCGGAGTGAACGGTTGCGCAGCCGAGGGGAATCGGCGATCCCGGCGGGGTCGCGATCACGATGGCCAGGGCGCCGGGAGAACGGGTTTCAAGGCATTGTGCGATGGCTGCCAGTGCGCGTTCTACGGAAGGCGTGTCCATGGGCTCGAGCAGAACCGTCAGGACACCGTTACAGCCCAACCCCAGACCCCAGACGATATCTCCGGGAGCCGAGGTGTCGTAGGTTACCGTTGCCGGCTGACCCGTCTGGAACACGGCCTCTGCGCGTTGTGCGAGATCGGCCTCGAGACAGCCGGCGCTCAGGAAGCCGGTCAGCGTTCCGTCCCGCTCGATCAGCATGCGGGTTCCCAGCGTCCGGTACGAAGAGCCCTCGGTCTTGACCAGGGTCGCAAGCACAGCCGGCCGGCCGCTCGCGCGGAGCTCCCCGATGCGGCGGACGATTGCGCGCAGTTCAGCCGTCATCAAATCTTCTCCAAAACAGCGACCGGTCTCCCGCCGTTCCACTCACCGCTTCCGCGTCTCGGGGAGAGCAGGAGAAGTTCTCAGACCTTCTGCAGCGCATAGTCGATCGCAGCACAGATGTCCTCGGCGTTTTCAATCCCTACGGAGATCCGGATCATGTTTTCGTTGATGCCGATACGCTTGCGCTCCTCCGGTTCGATATCGGAGTGGGTCATGGATGCGGGGTGCTCGGCGAGCGATTCGGTGCCGCCCAGACTCACCGCCAGCTTGATCAGCTTGAGGTTATTGAGGAAACGAAACGCCTCCGCTTCCCCTCCCTTCACGTCAAAGGCGATCATCGATCCCGGTGCGAGGCACTGCTTTGCGTAGATGTCATGCTGGCGGGTGCCCGGCTTCAGGTGACCCAGATAGTAGACCTTCTCGACCTTCGGATGTTGCGACAGGAACTCCGCCACGCGTTTGGCGTTGTCCGTCTGCTGCGTCATGCGCACCTTCAGCGTCTCGAGACTGCGCATGAGCAGCCACCCCGTCCAGGGTCCCGCCATGCTGCCGAAGAACGTCCTCATGGTCCTGATCTTGTTGACGAGGTTCTCCGAGCCCAGGCACGCTCCGGCGATCACATCGCTGTGGCCGCCGATGAATTTCGTTGCGGAGTAGATCACGACATCCGCGCCGTGCTTCAGAGGATGCTGCCAGAGTGGTCCGAGGACCGTGTTGTCAACGACGAAGATGACGTCCCGGTCTTTGCGCGAGAGCATGCGGGCCAGCGACTTGCACTGCTCCAT
>CAYXMK010000064.1:0-11200 GCA_964465905.1 uncultured Ignavibacteriaceae bacterium
ATTTCACTTTTCACTTTGCACATCTCATCCCGCCACAAAACGGCGGGACACAGAAGCGTGCCTATCACATATCACTATTTACTATTCACGATTTGCCATTGACCGCTTCATCACCGTACAAGCACCATCTTCTTCGTCACGCTCACGTTGCCGCTGCGGAACGTGTAGAGGTACGTGCCGCCGGGCAGATCACGGGCATCGAACGTGGCGCGGTAGGTGCCCGGCGTCATCTCCCGATCCACCAGCACCGCGACCTCGCGTCCGAGAACATCGTGGATCCGGAGGCTGACGTAGCCGGACGTCAGAACGGTGAATTCGATGGTCGTCGTCGGGTTGAAGGGATTGGGGTAGTTCTGCTCCAGGCGGAAGTTTCGGGGCAGCTCGCTTCCCACCTGCTCAACCCCGGTGACGGTGGGCAGAGTACCCAGGTATTCCCATTTCTCTACCGTCCAGCCATAGTACGATTGGCTGTAGAGATACCCGGCAGCGTCAAGTTCCACGTCGTAGGTGGAAGTATAGCCAGACATGTTGCCCGGCGTTGTGCCGTTGATCCGGTTGTTGTAGGCGCCGACAGCGTCGAAGTTCCACTGGGCAACGTCAATCATGCTCACGGTCAGATCCTGGGACACCAGGGCGCCCGTGAACGCGTTAACCAAGTAAATCCTTCCATAGTCGTACGACGCGCTGCCGCCGTACATCGAATCCACTGCCGCAAAGAGGATGTTCTTGGACTGCATCAGCTTCAGCCCGACAGGGCCCGGACGCCCCGTCGCACCGGGGATTGTGTCCGCGGGAGTGAGGGAGAAGTTGAATCCGTTGTCCTTCGTGTAGCCGCTTGTCCGCGAACCGGTGTACCTGACGATGCTGCGGTTGGCGTAGTCGCAGACCCAGAGAACGGACCCGTTCGCATTGACGGCAAGCCCTTTGTAGATCCCGTCGGGCAGGTCGACTGTTGCAACCGGACTGTTGTTGTGGCTTGCGTTCCATTGACTGATCGGCGGATAGATCTTGATATCCTGAGCAATGCCCGAAGTTGTGTCCGTGCACACGTACACGTATCCGTCGCCGTCCACCTCCACGGCGTGGATCCGGTTGGCGCCGGTTTCCTGCCTCGGGAAGGTGGAGGGATTTGCGGGGTGAGGAACAACGGTGATCGTGTCGTTGATGAGCTTGAACACAAGGATGTTGTGACTGGGGTCGTTGTTGGCGATATAGATGAAGCTGTCGGGCGTTGCGCACACCGAGTAGGCGTTGACCATCGTCACCTGGTCGAAGCCGCCGTCGCTCCAGACTTGGAACTTGCCCGTCGCATCTCCGCCGTACCCAAAGTAGTATAGACGACCCTGAGCGGAATCGGCGTTAACGTAGGGCACGAGTAAGTTTTCACTCGTCTCTCTCCCGGAAGCGACAAGAGCGACGAACGTATTGGGACGGATCACGCCGACGCTGATGGTGTTGGACCCGGTGCCGTTGACGTCATCGTCATAGGTTGCATAGACGCAGCGCCACTGTGCTTGCAGAGGCACAGACGCAAGCAGGACGGCACACAGGAGAATAGAACACTGTACCAGATTTCTCATGTGACCTCCGATGAAATGAATGTGGGTGGTTGTAGGTGAGTTGTAGGTGTCACGTTTGCCGATAGCACTCCGGGAATGGCTGGCCTCCCGGCATTGTAGGCGGTGGAGCATGATGCAACCGTCAGAAAGTGCTTCATTTCGGGCAAAGAGTCAAGTTTTTTTCTTGATTCATCCTCATTCGATTGATATATTCCCCCGTTGCCGGGTCCGGTTTCCCCTGTCCTTCCTGCGACTGCCGGACGGCTGCACACGGCGCATGTCGGGATCTCGGCGCTGACGTCATCACTCGAAGTGCTCCACGGAAGTGCTCGAATTCTACCACACGCTTCAATCGTCATTCTTACCAAATCCTCGGGGATAGCATGAGTTCCTCTCGATCGATCTTCCTGTCTCTCCTGATCGTTCTTCTGCTGCCGTGCATCGTGCTTGCCGGCAGTACCGGCAAGATCGCCGGACGCGTCACCGATGCCCGGAGCGGCGATCCGCTCCCGGGAGCCAACGTGGTCGTCGACGGGACGTCGATGGGGGCGTCCGCAGACATCGAAGGACGCTACGTCATCCTCAATGTACCGCCGGGGCGCTACAGCATGACGGCGTCGTTCATCGGGTACGCGCGCATGCAGGTGACCGACGTCCGCGTCTCGACCGATTTCACCACGACAGTGGATTTCGCCCTGAACGAAGGGGATATCCAGATGGACGTGGTGACGGTTACCGGCGAGGCGACGCCGCTGATCCGGAGAGATCTCACGAATCCGGTCGCTTCGATTTCGGCAGAGACCATCGATGAGCTGCCTGTGACGGACATCGCCGAGGTCATTGCGCTGCAGGCGGGGATCACGGTGGATGACGACGGCTCGATCCACATTCGCGGCGGGTATGGGAACGAGATCTCCTATACACTGAACGGTGTGAACATCAATAACCCGTACGGCAACACGCGCACGGTCGGACTCGCCACCAACGCCGTCCGGGAAGTCTCGGTGTCGAGCGGAACGTTCAGCGCCGAGTACGGCGGAGCACTGAGCGGTGTGGTCAACTACGTGACGAAGGAAGGGGGACGCAGCCTCACCGGCGGCATTCGGTACCTGACGGGGGATCATGTCAGCTCGAACAGCGATCTCTTCAAGTACATCGATCGGGTGAGGCCCAACAACGTGTACCGCGTGGAAGCGGCCCTCGGCGGACCTCTGGTGCTCGACGGCCTTTCGTTCTACTCGTCGGGGGTCTACAACTATTTCGGCGGAAGTCTGTACGGGGTCCGTCTGTATCGTCCAGAAGACTCGTACCTCTCCCGTGAGGGATTCCCTGCGTCCGATCCCCGTCGAGGAGCCTCGTCCAGCCCGTACTACTTCGCACCGTACAGCCGTCCGGACAGCGATCTGGTCGGCGGTCCCACGGGGGATGGCGCCGTGGTGCCGATGAACTGGAGCCGCTCCTACAATCTGCAGGGAAATCTTCTCTACAGTTTCAGTCCCGAGATGAAGCTCAAGTACGAACTGGTGTACCAGAACTCAGAAGCCCCGTCGGGCAGCGGCAACTCGGGAGTCTTTGTGACCCGGTACAAGCCGGACGGCCGGCGCCTTGCCAGGACGAAATCCTTCACCCATACGTTCGACTGGACACACGTTCTGAGCGACCGCGCCTTCTACACGGCGAAGTTCCTCTACAATTTTGACCGGACCACGAGCTGGGTGTTCGACGATCCGAATGATCCGCGCTATCTGCCGTCGTACTACCTTCGCGGACTCGGCCACACCGGATTCCTGTCCGGCGGCGTCGATCTGTTCCGGTTCAAGGAGCGGACGGTCTCGATGACCGGCAAGGTGGATCTGGTGGCACAGGTCTTCGGGGTGCACGAAGTCAAGGCCGGCATCCAGGTGACGCGGCATGAGGTCGCGGCCGAATCGTACACGCTCTTGTTCCAGGACCCGAACTATCCGTCCATCGATCCCAGCCCCACGAACTTCTTCACCGGTCTCTACAACTTCCGCCCCGTCATCCCATCGGTGGAAGGGGGATACCTCAACTACAAGAAGAAACCCACTCAGGCCGCCGCGTACGTCCAGGACAAGATCGAACTCTTTCAGTCCATCATCCTGAACATGGGCCTGCGGTACGAATACTTCGATCCGGCCGCGCAGTACAACCCGGCCATCAGCGAAGAGCTGACCCTGCAGGAATCGATCTTCCTCACCAAGAACGTGCTCGATGCCAAGCCGAAGCACATGGTCCAGCCCCGCCTGAGCATTTCCTATCCGATCACGGATCAGGGTACCATCCGGCTCTCCTACGGGCATTTCTACCAGATCGGTTCACTCTCGAGTCTCTACTCCAATCCCAATTTCCGTGCTCCCCTCGGCACGACCCCCAGCTTCGGAAATCCCAACGTCAATCCCCAACGCAGTGTGCAGTATGAGCTGGGTCTCCAGCAAGGGCTGACGGACAATCTGAAGGTGGAGGTGACGGCGTACTACAAGGACGTCCGCGACTACATCTTTTCCCAGACGATTATCACGCCGCGCGGCGATCGGCAGTACTCGCTCCTGACCAACCTCAGCTACGCGAACACGCGCGGAGTCAGTCTCTCCCTCCTCAAGCGGCGCGCCCCCGGCGATCCGCTGTCGGCCAGTCTCGACTACACCTTCCAGATCGCCGACGGCAACCGGACGGAACCGACGGAAGAGATCTTCTTCAATGAACAGCAGGGACGGCTGAGCGAGACCTACCTTGTTCCGCTCGGCTTCGACCGGAGCCACACGCTGACCTCCACGGTCACGCTGAGCGAGCCGAACAACTGGGTGGTGAGTCTGATCGGCTACGTCAGGACGGGCACGCCGTACACCCCGTCCTTCCCGTCCTCCGTCGTGCCCATCACCTTCATTCAGAACAGCGACCGGCAACCCCTGCAGTGGAACGTGGACCTGAAACTGGAGAAGTTTTTCAAATTCGGTCCGCTGGACTACTCGATCTTCGTGCAGGTGGACAACCTGTTCGATACCGAGAACGAGTTGTACGTCTATGCGAACTCGGGAAGAGCCCTGTATAATATCGAGCAGACCCTGAACCCGTTCCAGTTCTCTGATCTGCGGAACCGGATCGTGCGGGGAGACCCGGGATTGATTCCGGTGGCGGCACTTGATGAATACTATGCCGATCCTGGCAACATCAGCTCGCCGCGATTGGTACGGCTGGGCGTCTCGGTGAATTTCTAACTCTGAAGGAACGAACGTATGAAGCTGCTTCGTGCACTGTACCTGACCGGTGTGCTCCTCGGATCGTTCTGGACCCTCGGCGTCGCGCAGGCGGTGAACTGGCAAACCTTCGATCCCAAGAAGGCGACGCCCCAGGAGATGGAACGCGTCCATCGGATGCTGGAAGAGAACTTCCGACGGTACTTTGGGAAGACGGCGGGAGATCCGCGGGAGATCCGCAGCGTGATCATGAACGGAAACAAGATCACCACGATCGTCTACAACTACGGCAATATCACGCGCCCCAATACGCTCGGCAACGTCGCCGACCTCGTCTGGAACCGCCTTGGCTACGGCTTCGAATTCACGCCGCTGGTGGCGGGGGAAGTGGTCGAGAACGGCGATACGATCCGCATCCTGAACGACGGGATGTGGCTCCCCTCGCAGGGCGGCTACTCCCCCGACGGCACGATGAAGTGGGGGTGGCTGCCGAAACCCGGGTACGCCGCCCCGGGCCAGGCTGACATCGCCTCCTGGAGCCACCGCTCCAGCGTCCAGGGAGATCTCACGCGCAGGCCCTACAGCTGGCCGGAATCGTGGTACAATCAGGCACTCGGCCGCTACGTATGGCCGGCCTATCTCGGTAGCGACGCCTCGACGCCGGACGAAGAAGTCTACTTCGTCGTGGACGACTACACGAATGCGAAGTATCCCTACTATCCCTTTCCCAACGACTCCACGAAACGTGGTCTGGGGCTTGATCTCGAAGTCCGGTTCTTCCAGTTCAACAATCCCCTGGCGGAAGATATCATCTTCCTTGTCTATCGTGTGACGAACCGGAGTCCCAAGACGATCAACCGCGTCTGGTTCGGAATGTATGGCGATCCACACATCGGCGGACCGAGCAACTACTCGGATGACCGGGCGTTCTTCATCCCTCCGAGAGGGCCGCTGGCCGATCCGTACCCTCAGCGCGCGCGCAGCATGGTGTATGCCTGGGATGATGACATGGTCGGCGATGGGGGCCTTCCGGCGGGCTACTTCGGCTTCAAGTTCCTCGAGAGTCCGACCAACTCGAACGACGGGATCGACAACGACGACGACGGATTGATCGATGAAAGTCCCTTCACCGGCGCGGGAGTCTACATCGACGGCGAAACGCTTCGACTGTCCTACGGCATCGCAGACACGGTGAAGTACATCACCGTCTACGGCCCGCTGAAACCGCGCTGGTCCGGGGACGAAAACGGCAACTGGGATCCGGCCAAGCACGACGTCGGTCTGGACGGTATCCCCGGCACAGGAGACTTCGGGGAAGGGAACGGAAAGCCGGACATCGGCTACGATGCGAACGGCAACCTGACGGCCGAGCCGAATTTCGGCATCCGGGACGTCAACGAGTCGGATCAGATCGGTCTCACGAGTTTCTGGGCGCTTCCGTATACGAACTCCCTTCCGAACGTTCCTAAGAACGACACCTACTTCTGGCAGCTGCTGTCGTCCGATACGATCGCCATTGACCAGGAGCTGTTCGCGAATCCGGGCGACAACATCTTCCTTTACGGCTCCGGTCCCTTCACGCTGGAGCCGGGCGGAACACAGCGGTTCTCTATCGCTCTCCTGATGGGCAATGACCTTCCCGATCTGCTCCTGAACTCCGAGACAGCTCAGCGTATTCTGGAAGCCAACTACCAGTTCGCCCAGCCGCCCCCGAAGCCGAATGTCACAGCGGTGCCGGGCGACGGCCGTGTGACGCTATATTGGGACCGCGCGGCGGAGGTAGCGATTGATCCCCTGACAGGGATCAATGATTTCGAGGGATACAAGATCTACCGGAGCGAAGATCCAACCTTCAGCGATGTCTTCACGATCACGGATGCCAACGGCACGCCGTTTCTCGGCAAGCCGTTTCTCCAGAACGGCATTCCCGCCCAGTTTGACCTGATCAATGAATGGTCCGGACTGCATCCCGTCGAGTACATCGGCCGCGGCGTGAAGTACGATCTGGGAAAGAACACGGGGCTTGTTCACCAGTACGTGGATTCCAGCGTGCAGAACGGCAAAACGTACTACTATGCCGTGGCCTCGTACGACCGGGGTTTTGACTCCCTGGGGATCCAGCTGCCGCCGACAGAATCGCAGACCTCGATCATCAAGGATCCGATCACCGGCGAGCTTCAGTTCGACGTCAATACCGTTTCGGCGGTGCCGGGCGGCCTTCCCGCCGGCTACAGCAAGGCCCGAGTTGACGCCGGCGGCAAGGTGGAGCGCGTCGCCGGTGTATCGACGGGAGAGGTCCGGGTGGAAATCCTGAATCATCTTGCCGTTCCCGAGAAGCTGACTTACTCCATCAATTTCGTCTCAACAGCTGCCGGTCTGGCCTACAGCGTCCGGCCGCACACCTATTACCGCGAGCAGTTTGAGGCCCGAGATACGGTGTTTGTACCGCTTTCGCGCAAGAACCTGCTCGAAGACAGCGTCACGGTGCGTGACCTCTCCGGCAACGTTGTGAGCGCTTCGCTCTATACGGTGGATGCCAAGCAGGGGCGCATCCGCGGAGCTGTAGCCGGTGGATTGCAGGCCGGGCGCACCTACGAAATCGAATACCAGTACTTCCCTGTCTTCGAGAGCCGCAGCATCAAGGGTGAAGATAACAATCCCGTCTTCGACGGCCTCCGCGTGTTCGCGACGGATGATGTGCTGGGGATCGATTCCCTCAACAGCGGCTGGCGGACAGTCAACAACACGAATCTGACCTACCGAGTGTACCGTCCTTCGGCGCTCCCCGGCTCGCCCTGGCGGCTGGCCCCGATCGATGTGCAGTTCATCTGGAATTCGACGGATCGCGATGTGCGCGGAAAGTGGCTGTTCCCGGGCGACACTCTGTTGAACAACTTCGGGCGCAAGGTGGTGGTCACGCCCTTCCGGATCGTGAACATGTCGGACACGTCGAGGCTCAGGGTGCTGGTGAACAACGCGCTGACCGACAGTCTCTGGAAGCCGGGACGGGAAATCGTGTTCATTACACCTCCCGCATACGCGCCGCAGAGTCCGATTCCGGTGATGTACTCGGTCAACTTCTATGCTCCCGCCGATACGACGGTCGCCGTGATCTACCCCGCGGCGGGCAACATCTTCGAGACGAAGACCACGAAGCCGTTTGTGGCGGGTGACCGGTACCAATTCACGACGATGGCGGCCAGCTTTGATCCGGGAGCGGCGAAGTCGGCTCTCGACAACATCTACGTTGTTCCGAACCCGTACGTCGTCTACAGCGAACTGGAACAGCCCGGTCCGTCGGCCACGCGCCGCGGCGATTACCGGCTCCAGTTCCGCAATCTGCCGCCGCAGTGCACCATCCGGATCTACACGATGCTGGGAGAGCTGGTGGACACGATTCACAAGGACGACAGCCGCAACTATGCGGAGTGGAACCTTCTCTCCTACGAGGGGCATCGGCTGGCGTACGGCGTGTATCTCTTCCATGTTGAAGCTCCCGGTGTCGGAGAGAAAATCGGGCGATTCGCCCTGATCAAGTAGAGCGGGAGAGCGCATCCGCATCATTATTTGAGCGATCGGAGGATTCAATGACATCACGTCTCCGGAATATTTTCTGTGGGAGTCTGGTTCTCTTGTTGCAGCTGGCGGTGTTTGAAGCGCCGGCCCAGTTGCTCCGCTCCACCTCAAAGGTGGGAACAACGGCGGGGCAGTTTCTGAAAATCGGCGTCGGCGCCCGGCCGCTGGCGATGGGAGGGGCCCACGCGGGCATGGTCGGCGATATTGCGGCCATTCACTTCAACCCCGGCGCCCTCTCGCGGCTCGCTGTGAACACCGAGCTGACGTTCAACCACGCTGAATGGCTTGCCGACATCGACTACGACTTCCTGGCCGGTGTTCTGATGCTGGGAGATGCCGGCACGATTGGACTCTCAATTGTCTCGCTGCGAGTGCCGGAAGACATCGTCAGAACGGTGGAATTTCCGGAAGGGGATGGACGTCGCTGGAGCGCGTCGTCGCTCGCCATCGGCGTATCCTATGCACGGAACCTGACGGATCGTTTCTCGATCGGCGTGACGGCGAAGTACGTACGGGAGGATCTGTGGAGTGAAAGCGCCAGCGGCATCGCCCTCGACATCGGAACGCTCTACCTCTCCGAAATTCCGGGCCTGCGATTAGGCGCCTCCATCTCCAACTTTGGATCGCGAATGAGACTGGACGGCAGGGATCTCTATTTCAACCGGGATCCGGATAGCAACATCGGCAGCGGTCCCAACAACGTCCCCTCGCAGTACCGCACCGAGGCGTTCGACCTCCCGCTTGCGTTCCGCATCGGGCTTTCGTGGGACGTTCTGTCGTCCGGCGGATTCCGGGTGACGACGGCCCTGGATGCTACCCACCCGAACGACAACACGGAGTACCTCAACACGGGTCTGGAAGCGGCGTGGAATGAAATGGTCTTCGCCCGCGTCGGCTACAAGTCGCTCCTGCTGCGCGATTCGGAGCAGGGACTCACCTGGGGGTTCGGCCTCCGCTACGGCATTCTGAATACCGCCACCATCAAGATCGATTACGGATTTGCGGACTACGGGCGGTTGACCAACGTGCAGTACTTCACCTTCGGCCTGCACCTGTAGGACATTCTCTGCCTGGCCCAAACTGCAACGCCCCGGCGGGTCAGCCGGGGCGTTGTCCTGTACAAGAACCAGGGGCCTATCTCACCAGGAGCATCTTCTTTGTGATACTCCGTTGACCGAACTCGAGTCTGTAGAAGTACATCCCTGTCGCCAGCGAGCGGGCGTCGAACAGGATGCGGTGGTGTCCGGCGGACCGGAATTCATCCACGAGCGTGCGTACGCGCTGACCGAGCAGGTTGATGACGTACAGACGGACATGCCCTGCCGCCGGCAGCGTGAAGCGGATGGTTGTGGAAGGATTGAACGGGTTCGGATAGTTCTGCAGAAGGGCGAATTCACCCGGAGATTCAGCAGGCCGCTCCCCGACGCCGACAACATTGGCAGAAACCGTGCTGAAACGGTACCGGTCCTCCGTCGTCAGCGGCCGCCTCGTGAGGATGTAGTTCGTGTCCCCGGCGGCCGGAGGGATGAGCGTGCCGGACGGGAGGGTTGTCGCGATCTGTGCGTGCGTATTCGTGCTCGACTGACGGTAGGGAACCGGCGTCAGGAAGATGATCCGCTCGCCGGGATCGAATCGCTGGTTGACCGTTGATTCGACCACCAGCAGGTTCACGCGGGCGTCGTCCGTCAGGTTCCAGGCTCGAAAGGGAACCACCACATTGCGCACACCGTTGATCGCAAGCGCCGTGTCGAGCGGGTTGGCGTACCTGCCGTCAGAGAGTGTGTCGAGACTTCCCCAGATCAGAGCCACATCGATTGGAGCAATGAGTTTGGTGCCTGCACTGGGGAGGCCCGGCGTCAGGATGAGGTTTGTGCCGGAGGTGTTGACAAAGGTGGATTGTGGAAGGTCCAGGTCCAGCCGCGTTACAGGCCGGAATTCAACTCGTATTCCGTCGAAGGCCGGCGTCAGCTGAAGGATGTCGATTCCCCCCCGGAGGCGAAATCCCGAGATCACCGTGTCGGCACGAGTGACGTTGACGATGAACGCCGTTGTGTCACCGGTTCCCGGAGTGCGGAATCCGACTTCGTAGGTATCACCCGTCAGCGCTGCCGTGTCGACGACGTGAAAAAAAAGGGTGCTGGTGCTCCTTCCCGCCGCGTGGGTCGACGATTCCGGCCGGACATGCCCCTGGAAATTCTCCCGTTTCACACGGCGCGCAACGACCTCATAGTTCTTGCCGGTCTGACCCCAGCTTGACCAGACGACCAGGATTTCGTCGGAGCCGGTGGCAATCAGGTCCGGCTCCCACTGGAAATTCTCGGTGGTCGTGTTCACGAGCTGTTCGAAGCCCGTCGTGCGGCCGGTGGTGTCGAAGAACTGGGCGTACACCCCCTCCCGGTCTCCGTCCTGCTTCCAGCTCGACCAGACCACGGCATAGCCGGCGCCCCCGTCCAGTCGGCGGATTCTGGGAAGCCACTGATACTGGGACGTGGAGCGGTTCACGAGGATTTCGCTGCCGGTCTTCACTCCCGCCGGTGTGAAGCGCTGCAGGTAGATTCCTCCGTCATCCCCGTCCTGTTCCCAGCTGCACCAGGTAATCACAAATCCGTGTTCTCCCAGATCCTCCGCGTGGCTCAGCCACTGGCTGTTGGCGGTGGTGGTGTTCACCTGGAATTCGCCCCCCTCCGGCGTTCCGTCGGACTGAAAGAGCCGCGCGAAGACGCCGTAGCCGGACGGCGAGGCGGCATCCTGCTTCCATGATTCCCACACGACCAGGAACCTGCCGTCGCTGAGCCGCCGGACGGCCGGCCGCGCCTGACTGTAGGCCGTCGTAACGTTCACCTGAAACTC
>CAYXMK010000065.1:0-11081 GCA_964465905.1 uncultured Ignavibacteriaceae bacterium
CGGATTTCGGGGGTCGGCGGAATCTCCTCGCGGATGCGCTGGACGGCCTGGGAGACATTCAGTTTGGAGCGATAGAGGAGCCGGTAGGCCCGGTCGAGAGCGTCAATCGCCTCACGCGTGAATCCGCGGCGGCGAAGTCCTACGAGGTTCAGACCCTCGAAAGCAAGCGGGTTGCTGCCTGCGAGGACGTAGGGAGGCACATCCTTGGAAACCCTGAATCCCCCACCGATCATGGCATGCTCACCGACGTGCACAAACTGATGAACAGGCGTCATCCCGCCGATGATCACCCAGTCACCGAGGTGGACATGACCTCCGAGCGGCACACAATTGGCCATGATCACATGGTTTCCCACGCGGCAGTCGTGCGCCACATGCGTGTAGGCCATCAAGAGGCAGTCGCTGCCGACGACCGTCTTGCCGCTCTCTGCTGTTCCCCGGTTCAGTGTGACGTATTCCCGCACGACCGTACGGTCACCCACTTCCAGCAAGGTCTGCTCGCCTTTGTACTTGAGGTCCTGAGGAGGACCGCCAACGGCAGCTCCCTGGAAGATCCTGCACTCGCGGCCGATGCGTGATCCGGAGGCAACGAGCACGTGGGAGCCGATCCACGAGCCGTCACCGATCACGACGTCATCTTCGACCACCGAGAACGGTCCGATGGTGACGTTGTCGCCGATGAGCGCTTTGGGAGCGACAACGGCTCGGGCATCGATGGCAGTGCTCATGTGGCTGCTCCGGACTCCCCCGGGGGAGCGGTCTTGGGCGGCAGCGCTGACGGCAGCTGACCGTCCATGCGGTCGACAACAGCTGCCGTGAAATCACCCTCGGCGACCAACCCCCCGTCGACGTACGCCTTCCCGCGGATCTGAATCACTTTCGTCCGCCGACTGACCATTTCCACCTCCAGTACCAACTGGTCGCCGGGCACCACCGGCCGTCGGAACTTGACGTTATTGATGGCCATGAAGTAGACCAGTTTGTTTCCCGGGTTTTCGGTGCCGTTCAGCAGGAGAATACCCCCGGTCTGAGCCAAGGCTTCGATGATCAGCACGCCGGGCATGATCGGATGGCCGGGGAAGTGCCCCTGGAAGAAGGACTCGCTGTGGGTGACGTTCTTCACGCCGACAACCCGTTCGTCGATCTGGAAGTCAACGATCTTGTCCACGAGGAGAAAGGGCGCACGGTGCGGAAGAATCCGCTGGATGGCGTTGACATCGAAGACGATTCCTTCTTTCTTCTCATGCTGGTACTTGCGGACCAGTTTCTTCTGCTGGTACAGCTTGCGCACCTTGCGCGCAAATTCCACGTTGCTGGCGTGACCCGGCCGGGCGGCGAGGATCTGCGCCTTGAGCGGAGCGCCGATCAGCGCCAGGTCGCCGATCAGATCCACCAGCTTGTGCCGCGCAGGTTCGTTCCGGTAGTGCAGACGCTGGTCATTGAGCACTCCGGTCGTGCCGAGGATGACGGAGTGATCAATGCCGAGCTTGTGCGTCAGCTTCCTGAGCTCCTGCGTGGAGAGTTCCCGGTCGACAATGACCACGGCATTGTCGAGGTTGCCCCCCCGGATGAGTCCCTGCTCCCGCAGGACTTCCACCTCATGCAGGAAGCAGAACGTCCGCGCGGAGGCAAACTCCGTCACGAACTCCTTCTCGAGGTTGAAGAGCCCGGTGTGCTGACTGCCGAGGGCGGGATTGTTGTAGTCGATCATGACCGTCACCCGGAAATCATCCGTGGGCAGGGCAACGATATCCACCCCCTTCTCTTCGTTCTGGTAGTGGATCGTCTGGTCGATGATCAGGTAGTCCTTCGGGGCGTCCTGTTCTTCGATGCCGGCCCTCTGGATCATCTCCACAAAGGGTTTGGCGCTGCCGTCGCCAATCGGCGGCTCGACGTTGTCGAGTTCGATTACCAGGTTGTCCACCTGGAGTCCCACGATGGCCGCCAGCACGTGTTCGGTGGTGTGGACGCGCGCTTCACCGATGCCAAGCGTCGTGCCCCGCGACACATCGACAACGTGGTCGACATCGGCAGGAATCTCCGGTTCGCCTCCAAGATCCACGCGCCGGAACCGAATCCCGTAGTTCTCCGGCGCCGGTCTGAAGGTCATGGTGGTCGTTACGCCGGTGTGGAGTCCGACGCCGCTCATGGAGATCGGCCGTTTGATGGTGTGCTGCTGGACGAGCATGGTCTTCTATCCCGAAAAAGCGTTGAACGTTCTGATTCTCAGTGCTGGGCCTTCAGCTTCTCCGACAGCGCCCGGACCTGTTCCTCGAGGGAACGGACCTGGGCGGCCAGTTCCGGCAGTGATCGCAGGACGGCCTCGATCCGGAATGCCCTTCCGTGTTCCTTTGCAGGGTAGCCAAAGAGCGTCTGGCCGGGTTTCGTGACCGACTTCGGGATACCGGACTGAGCCATGATGACGGTCCGATCCGCGATCTCCAGGTGCCCGGCGATGCCCACCTGCCCCGCAATCATGCAATGGCTGCCGATGCGCGTGCTGCCGCTGATACCGGCCTGCGCCGCAATGACGGTGTGCTCTCCGATGACCACATTGTGGGCAATCTGAATCAGGTTGTCGAGCTTCGTTCCTCGCCGAATCAGTGTTTCCCCGATCGTGGCCCGATCGACGGAGCAATTCGAGCCGATCTCCACGTCGTCCTCAATGACGACAATGCCAAGCTGGGGGATCTTCTCGTACGTGCCGTCGTTCCGCGGTGCAAAACCGAATCCGTCGCTGCCGATGACCGTACCACTGTGCACGATCACCCGGTCGCCGATGCGGCACTGGTGATAGACCACAACGCGCGGATACAGCACCGTCTCTGCACCCAGAACCGCCTCTGGTCCGATGACACAGCCCGCGCCGATCCGTGTCCGGTCGCCCACGATCACACCGTCGCCGATGACAACCGTCGGTCCGATCCGCACTTCCTCCCCCAGTCGGGCCGAGGGGGCAATAACCGCCGACGGGTGGATCCCTTCCGGGAACGGATCGAGCGACGGCATCAGCCGTTTCAGGGCCTGGAGGAAGGCGGCATACGGATCATCCACCTTGATGAGGACAGGCGACGGGGTCACGTCACCGGCGGGGGCGCGGAAGGAACGCGAGACGAGGACCGCCGCGGCCCGCGTCGACGCAAGGTACTTCTCATACTTCGGGTTGGCCAGGAAGGTCAGATCTCCTTCCCCCGCTTCCTCGATCTTCGCGACGCGCACGATGGGAACCGAGCGTTCACCGATTACTTCCCCGTCGAACCACGCGGCGATATCAGCGACCGTCGTCAGCACAGCGGCTACCGTTCCTGCGACGAGCCGGCGACCTGCAGCCTCTGGAGGACCTTCGGTGTCAAGTCCAGCTTCTCGTTTGAGTACATGAGGAGGATCTCGCCGCTCTTGTCGAAGACGTAATCGTACCCTTCTTCCTTCGCGAAGTCCTGAATCGCCTTGAAGACGCGGTCCTGAATCGGCTTCATCAGCTCATCCTGCTTCGTGAACAGCTCGCCGTTCTGGCCGAACTTCTGGTTGCGGTAGTCGGCGATCTTCTGATCCAGCTCGCGCAGCTCGCGCTCCTCGGCGGATCGCCGCTGCTCGGTCATGATGAGCTTCTTCTTGTCGTACTCATCGAACCTGCGTTTCCATTCCTGCTGAAGGCGGTTCAGCTCGCTCTGCCATTCCGCCACGAGGGCGTCGAGCTGCTTCTGAGCATCCTGAGCGTCCGGCAGCTGTTTCATGATCGCGTCGGAGCTGACGTGTCCGATCTTCACCTGCGCCGCGGCCGGCCACGCCGCCGCCACGAGGACGAGGAGGGTAGTCCACTTCATCATTGACACTCCTTGCCGGTTCCGAACCGGCGTGCGGTTTCCTACTTCGTCTTGCCGGGCGTCGGACCTCTCTTCAGCCGGTCCATGACACGGTAGGTGAGATCGAACTTCGAGTCGGCAAACAGCAACAGGACGTCGTTCGCCTTGTCGAACACGAACGAGAAGCCGTCTTCCTTCGCCACGGCTTCAATCGCCTCCAGAATAGTCTTCTTCACGGGCCCGAGCTTCTTTTCCTGCAGTTCGACAATCTCTCCCTGCCGGCTGTCGAACTTCTGCAGCTGGTAGTCCCGCACGCGCTGCTGCAGCCCCGTCAGGCGCGCCTCCTCCTGCTGTTTCTTTTCCGGATTGTAGAGCGCCTGCTTCTGCTGATACTCCTCGAGGCCCTTCTGGAGCTCCTGCGACATGCGCTGCAGTTCATCCTGCCACCCCTTCACAACCTGCTCCAGCTCTTCCTGCGCTTTCTTGGCCTCCGGAAGATCGCGGAGGATGATATCCGAATTGACGTAGCCAATCCGGGGTGCCTGCGCGGCCGCTGGAACAGCCAATGACATCAGCAGCGCCGCGACGGCGACCGGGATCATCATGTTCGTTCGCACGGTAACCTCTCTTTCGATTGATGGATGATCGTGAACAGCGTGAACAACGCTCAGAACGACTTGCCGAACTGGAAGTGGAACTTCCATCCGGACGGACTTCCGGGAAGGCTCAGGGGATCGAAACCGTACCCATAGTCGAAGCCAATGAGCCCGATGGGATTGATGAGGAGCCGTACGCCGATGCCCGCCGAGCGCTTCAGGTCGAGGGGGTCCATCAGCTTGTAGGATTCCCACGTATTCCCCCCTTCCGCGAACAGGAGCGTATAGATCGGCACCGGATTGAGGGCAAGGGCAAACCGGAGTTCCGCCGTGTACTTCATCTGGGCTCGGCCGCCGGCACGACCGGAACGCGGACCGACGCTCCGATCATCATACCCGCGGAGAGGAGTCGTGGAGAACTGGCCCAGTCCCGTACCGCCCATGAAGAAGTACTCCTGCAGAGGAATGAGGGCGTCCTTCGTGAAGCCGAAGATGAAGCCGTGGAGAGCGGAAAGCGACAACGCCACCCTGTTGCTCCCCATGATTGGAATGAACCAGTCGAGACTCAGGATGTGCTTGTGATAGTCGGCATTCCCCGGCAGCGGGCCGCCCGAGATTTCCGTCAGCAACGAGACTATGGAACCCTGCGACGGAAAGATGGGATTGTCGGTACTGTTGCGCGAGATGATTTGCGCCAGACTCACCTGCGTCGTGATGCCGGTGTTGTAGAAATCTCCCCCCTGGTTCACTTCGTTCCGCTGGTACCGGAGCGTCCAGTCGCCGCGGAAGAGGTAATCCGGCCACTTGAATCTCCGGCCCACCCTGATCGACGCGCCCGTCAGCCGATAGTCGAAGTCGAAGTAGATGACCCGGGTGTCGAAGAGGTTCACGCCGAAGAGCGTCGGCGTGTCGAACATCCACGGCTCCTGAAACCCGATCGAAAACGTCCGGTACCGGTTGGCCTCCCCGAACTGCCAGTCGAAATTCAGCACCTGGCCGGCACCGCCGCGGAGCGGTTCCCGCAGCGAGAAGTTCGTAAACGTCAGGCCCAGCCCCCCGTTGAAGCCGAACGCGCCGCTGTACCCCACCGACATGTTGAAGGTGTCGCTGGATTTCTCCTCCACCGAATACTCCAGGTCGACCGTTTCGTTGTCCACGAGGCGGTAGTCGGGGAGAATTTTTTCCGGATTGAAGTAGTTCAACTGCGACAGCTGGCGCACACTGCGAATGATCGCCTGACGACTGAAGTAGTCGCCGGGACGCGTGTACAGCTCCCGCCGGATCACCTTCTCGTAGGTCTTGGTGTTACCCGACACCAAAACCCTTCCCAGACGGAACTGATTCCCTTCACGCACGCGCAGCACCAGATCAATACTGTCCGGCGCCACGCGCGTCTCCTCGGGCTCGACCTGGAACATCAGATAGCCGTTGTCATAGTAGAGAGAGGCAACGTCGGTCTCTTCCTCGTTCCGGTAGAGATTTCGTTCGAACTTCTGCGAATCGAACACGTCTCCCCGCTGAAATCCCAATCGCTGATCGAGGACGTGCGTGGGATACTTGGTGTTCCCCTCCCACGTGATAGTGCGGATCTTGTACTGTTCTCCCTCGCGGAGGTAGATGTCGATAAAGAGCTTTTCCTTCGTATCGTCGTACCGGACCGAATCTGCAAGGATTTCCGCGTCGCGGTACCCCTGCGTCCGGTAGAACTTGACAATCCGGTTCTTGTCTTCCTCGTACTTCTTGCGGTCGAACTTGCTGCTCGACCAGAACTTCCACCAGCGATGCTCCTTGGTGTCCTCCAGCTCTCCCTTCAGGTCGCCGTCATCGAATCGCTGATTGCCGTGGAAGCGGATGGATTCGATCCGCACCTCGGGCCCCTCGTCGATCTCGATACGCAGATCGACACGGTTTGGAATGGTATCCGCCGAAGCCGCCAGCACGGGCCGAATGTCCGCGTTCAGGTACCCTTCCTTCTCGTACTCCTGCCGCAAGACCCGCTTCACGGCCGCCAGGTCCTGGCTCGTGATGAGCTGGCCCTTCACAAGATTGATCTTCTTCAGGATATCATCCTCACTCAGCTCGTCATTTCCCTCGATGATGATGGAGGAAAGCCGCTTGTTCTCTCTGACACGAATGAGGAGATAGACCCCATCCTGAATCCTGTTTTCCACGAGGATCTGGACGTCGTCGAACAGGCGGAGGCGGTAGAGTCGCTGAATGGCCGTGCGCGTGGCCTCGCCCGGCAGCGTGATCTCATCCCCCACGTTGAGACCGCTGTTGGCGATAATGGCCTGGGGATCGGCGGAGGTCTGACCTTCGACGGAAATGCCGAGGATCTTATAGACTTCTACCCGGGGCTGCTGCGCGAGGGCGATGACGAGCGGGAAGGTCGCGCAGAGGAGGACGCAGAAGGCCCTAGAATTTCGCAACACTGCGCAACACCCTTTCGCGAACATCCGGCCGCTCGACCGGCGGCTTCTGAACCTGTTCACTGACCAGGCCGAACCGGCGCTCTCTCCGCTGAAACTCCGCCACGGCGGCGTAGAGGTTCTTGCGGCGGAACGATGGCCAGAATTCTTCCGTAACGTAGAACTCGCTGTAGGCCAGCTGCCAGAGGAGGAAATTGCTGATTCTCAATTCGCCGCTGGTTCGAATGAGGAGATCCGGTTCTGGATACTCCCTCGTGGAGAGGTACGACGAGAACGTTTGCTCCGTCACCTGATGGGGCGCCAGACGCCCCTCGGCAGCATCCTCAACCATACGCCGGGCCGCCTGCGTGACATCCCAGCGCCCGCTGTAGCTGAGGGCAAGGATCAGCGTCAGCCCGGTGTTGTGGCGCATCATTTCGATCGCATCCAGCAGTTCGTCCTGAACGTCCTGCGGAAGCGCGGCAATATCTCCGATGGCCCGGAGCCGCACCTCGTTCTGATGCAGACGGTCCCGCTCATCCCGCAGTGCCTTCAGCAGAAGCCGCATGAGCATCGACACCTCGTCCTTCGGACGCTTCCAGTTTTCGGTGGAGAAGGCGTACAGGGTCAAGAACTCCACGCCCAGCTGGCCGCACGCCTCGACGACGTCCCGGACCGAATTGACCCCTTCGCGGTGTCCGGCGATCCGCGGCAGCCCCCGCCGCTTGGCCCAGCGCCCGTTGCCATCCATGATGATGGCAATGTGACGCGGGATCTCCCCCATTTCGAGCAATCGCTCCTGCAGTTTCCGGTCGTGACCCGTCGATTTCTCCAGTGGCACCTTGATTCCCCAAATTCTGTGAAACGTAAGCTAGAATGTAACTTTTTTTGCCAGGAAAGTCAAAAACCGAACACTTCCGGCCTTCTCCTGCCCCCTCCGATCCCGTCGATTCCTCTGCCTTGACTACCCCTGCGAAATTGGCTATATTGCTTCGGAAACTCCTGATGCATCTTGGTGGTTGTACCGATCGAAGGCAATTCCTCCACTTAGACGCATCATCACCAGGATTGGATCAACCCATGGAAGGTAACTTCTCCAACCGTGTTCAGGATGTCATTCGCCTCAGCCGGGAAGAGGCCCTGCGGCTGGGACATGACTACATCGGCACGGAGCATCTGCTCCTGGGGATCATCCGCGAAGGGGAGGGAATCGCTGTCAAGATCCTCAGGAATCTGGGCGTCGACCTCTACAAGCTCAAGAAGGGGATTGAGGACACGGTCCGGACCTCCGGCGGGACCCTGACCATCGGCAACATCCCCCTCACGAAACAGGCCGAAAAAGTCCTGAAAATCACGTATCTCGAGGCCAAACTCTACAAGTCCGACGTCATCGGGACGGAGCATCTCCTCCTGTCGCTTCTGAGAGACGACGATAATATCGCTGCACAGATTCTCCACCAGTTCAATATTCACTACGATGTGGTCCGGAACGAACTGGATAACATCATCTCCGGGAAGCCCTCATCTCCGCCCCAGGCCCAGGCACAGGAGAAGAAGACGGAGAAGTCGAAGACCCCGGTGCTGGACAACTTCGGTCGGGATCTGACAAAGCTGGCCATGGAAGATAAGCTCGATCCGATTGTCGGCCGGGAGAAGGAAATCGAGCGTGTCGCCCAGGTGCTCAGCCGCCGGAAAAAGAACAACCCCGTCCTCATCGGCGAGCCCGGCGTGGGAAAATCAGCCATCGCCGAGGGACTCGCACTGCGGATCGTTCAGAAGAAGGTTTCCCGCGTTCTCCATGACAAGCGCGTCGTGACGCTCGACCTGGCTGCGCTGGTCGCCGGAACGAAGTACCGGGGGCAGTTCGAAGAGCGGATGAAGGCCGTGATGAACGAGCTGGAGAAGGCCAAGGACGTGATCCTCTTCATCGACGAGCTGCATACCATCGTCGGCGCCGGGGGGGCGAGCGGCTCTCTGGATGCCTCCAACATGTTCAAGCCCGCCCTCGCACGGGGCGACCTGCAGTGCATCGGCGCAACGACGCTCGACGAGTACCGGCAGTACATCGAGAAGGACGGGGCCCTCGACCGCCGCTTCCAGAAAATCATGATCGACCCCACCACCGTGGACGAGACGATCAAGATTCTCCAGAACATCAAAGAGCGGTATGAACAGCATCACGGCGTCCGCTATTCCAACGAGGCAATCGAAGCCGCGGTCCGTCTGAGCGACCGGTACATCACCGACCGGTATCTTCCCGACAAGGCGATCGACGTCATGGACGAGGCGGGAGCGAGGGTCCATCTGGCGAACATCGTCGTTCCGAAGGAGATCCTCCATCTCGAAGAAGAGATTGAAAAGATCAAGCTCGCCAAGAATCAAGTGGTCAAGAGCCAGAATTTCGAGGAAGCGGCGCGTCTGCGCGATCTCGAGAAGAAGCTGCTGAACGACCTCGAAATCGCCAAACGGGAATGGGAGCTCAAGGCGCAGGATATGGTCTTCGACGTGACGGAGGACGACTGCGCGGCCGTCGTTTCCATGATGACGAGCATTCCGGTGCAGAAGGTGGCCCAGAGCGAATCGGAAAAACTGCTCAACATGGGAGATGCCCTGAAGCGCGTGATCATCGGGCAGGATGAGCCCATCGAGAAACTCACGAGAGCCATCCGGCGCACACGGGCGGGGCTGAAGGATCCCAAGCGGCCTATCGGCTCCTTCATCTTCCTGGGTCCGACGGGCGTCGGCAAGACCGAGATGGCCAAGGCGCTCGCGCGCTATCTGTTCGACTCTGAAGAATCACTGATCCGGATCGACATGAGCGAGTACATGGAGAAGTTCTCTGTCTCGCGACTTGTTGGAGCGCCGCCGGGCTATGTCGGGTACGAAGAGGGGGGACAGCTCACAGAGAAGGTCCGGCGCAAACCGTACTCGGTCGTCCTGCTCGACGAGATCGAGAAGGCCCATCCGGACGTCTTCAACATCCTCCTGCAGGTGCTCGATGACGGCATTCTCACCGACAGTCTCGGCCGGAGAGTGGATTTCAAGAACACGATCCTCATCATGACGTCCAACGTCGGATCGCGCGATATCAAGGCGACCGGAGGACTCGGATTCGGCACCGAGAGCGCCACCGACAAGTACAAGGCCATGAAGGGGAGCATCGAAACCGCCGTCAAGCGCGTCTTCAACCCCGAGTTCCTCAACCGCGTTGACGAGATCATCGTGTTCCGCAGTCTGGAGCGCGAGGACATCCTCAAGATCATCGATATTGCCGCTCAGGACCTCGTCACCCGGATGTCGTCGATGGGCATCACGGTCACACTCTCCAAGAACGCAAGGGAGTTTCTGGCCGACAAGGGGTTCGATCCTGCGTTCGGCGCCCGGCCTCTGCGGCGGGCCGTTCAGAAGTACGTGGAGGATCCGCTCGCAGAGGAGATCCTGCGGGGAACGTTCGCCTCCTCCAGCACCGTCCTCGTGCGGCTCGACCGTCAGAAGCAGGAACTGACCTTCGTGGACGCTTCGAAGATGAAACAGACGGATCCCCTCAAGGAAGAGGACGAAGAAGTAACGATGTGATCGCATCGAACGTCAGCTCCCCGACAGCGAACAAGCCCCCGTGTTAGCGGGGGCTTGTCCTTTGTAGGCGCGACGTGCCTGCTCAGCGCTTCGCTGTATCCCTGCGCCCGGCCCCCAGCGGAAGCTCCAGGGCCATCCATCCCAGCAGGAACAGCGACCAGCCGAGCACAAAGACGATCGTGTACGGAAGCACGATCACCATCAGCGTCCCGATGCCGGCATCAGACGGATGCTGCTTCGCCATCACCACATCCAGCGCAACGTACGGCATCGCCGAGGTGATGACATCCACGGCATGATCACCGCCGCACTCCCCGTGAAGAGATCCAGGACCGTCGGCTCGCGCAGCTGTCAAGGCACGTGCCGCTTCTCAGAAGTGAGCTTGTGCTCAATCTTCAGCCGTCTCAAGAGAGACGGTCGTGCCTGCTTCCACTGAGAGCGGCCACGGGTCACAACACAAGTTGATACTGTGGAGGCGGCACTACTCCTGAGGGATTCTTGTCGTCGGAGAGGAAGAACTGATTGCGGCATCGGGCAGACTTGCGGTTACGAGCCGGGGGAGGTATCTTGATGCGATGAAGCGTCCCTCTCACTATATCCTTCTCTGCAAACCCTACGGGGTCCTTTCCCAGTTTACGAGCCGCGAGGGAAAGAAGACTCTCCGTTCGTTGGGACCTTTGCCTCCGAATGTCTATGCG
>CAYXMK010000066.1:0-11051 GCA_964465905.1 uncultured Ignavibacteriaceae bacterium
TATGAGGCAGGTGGAGCGACGAACAGTGCGTACTACGGGATGGCATTGTTGAATATGCCGGCCTCGGCGCATGCGGTGGCGGTGGCAGCGGGTGAATCGGACAGTGCGGCAGCGGCACGGATGGGGGTGTTTGAGACGATCCCGGTGACACCGTTCGATCCGGTCAATCTGCTGGCGGGTGGACCGTTCACGCTGAATGCCGGTGACAGCGTCACCGTGGCCTTCGCCTTCCTGGCGGGGGACAGTCTCTCGGATCTCAAACTGTCGGCCTCGTCTGCGCGGGCGAAGTTCGACACCGCTGTGACAAATGTGCAGGAGCTTGCTTCGCTCCCGGCGGAGTTCTCGCTGTCGCAGAACTATCCCAATCCCTTCAATCCGTCCACCACCATTCGCTTCGCCCTGCCGACGGCAAGCAACGTCCGGATCGAGGTCTTCAACCTCCTCGGCCAGAGCGTTGCCGTGCTGGCGGACCAGGTGATGGGAGCCGGAACACACACTGCGCGATGGGACGCCCGGGTGCCCACCGGTATCTACTTCTACCGGCTTGAAGCCAGACCGGTGAACAATCCGGACCAGAAGTTCGTGGATATCAAGAGAATGGTTTTGATGAAGTAAGAACCGTCAGCGCAATCTGGAGAAGCGGCATGGAAGCCCTCCGGCAGCCCCGGAGGGCTTCCGTCTGCAAGGATTCTCTTCTCGCCCATGACAGTCATATCATCTACATGAGGAAGATCACGATTCGTTTCGCACTGCTCAACGTGCGCAACGGGTCCATCTCGTTTGTGACTGCCAGAAAGATGGTCCTTACGCGGTAAGAGAGGGTTGAAGCTTCAAGAGCCAGCGGCAAGGGAAAGTGGGAATGAACCATGGGTAGGTCAGACCTTCCCGCCAAATGAAGCAAAGAAGGCAGGCGGGCATTCTTGTCTGACCTCGGGGGGGCGGTCCGGCAACGGGCTGCGCCTTCGTGCATTCAGATCACGATACAAACAACTGCTTGGTCGCGAAATCGGGGTCACTGGTCAGATTCACCCCAAGCTTCCGCAATCCCGCCTCATCGCCGGGAGAGGGTATGTGGGTGAGATGAACGTCGCAGCCCCGCAGCTCGGGGAGCTTCGCCAGGGCGAGCTGGGCGGCCGGATGGACCGTTGCACTGATGCTGAGAGCGATGAGCGTCTCGTCGAGATCAAGGCTGAGCATCTTTCCGTGCAGGACTTCCTTTTTGAACTTCCCGATAGACTCCGTAATCGTCGGAGGAAGGAGGTGCACTGAATCCGGCAACCCTGCGAGATGTTTGGTGGCGTTCAGGATCAGCGCCGACGCGGCGTGCATCAGGGGAGAATTCCTGCCGGTGACGATGGAACCGTCCGGCATTTGCATCGCCGCTGCGCAGTAGATTCCTTCATTTCCCTTTCCGTGTGCTTCCGCTTCTGCTGCTGCCCGACGAGCGGGCACAACAACCCTCCGATCCTCCGGCCTTGCCCCAAGTTCCTCGAGGAGAAGCTTCACCCGCTCAACCGTCTCCTTGTCCGCAAATCCCATAACATACTCACAAGCGTATCGAAAGTAGCGGCAGATGACCTCCTGCACTGCCGCCTCGCGTACCACAGCATCATCCGTGATCCCGAAACCGGCTCGATTCACCCCCATATCTGTTGGGGACTTGTAGAACGACGGCGCGCCGGTGATCTTTTCGATGATTCTCCGGACAAGCGGAAAGGCATCCACGTCCCGGTTGTAGTTCACGGCCGTTTCGCCGTAGGCGTCGAGATGGAACGCATCGATGACGTTGAAATCGCGTATGTCCGCCGTCGCCGCTTCGTACGCGAGGTTCACAGGATGCTTCAAGGGAAGATTCCAGATCGGAAACGTCTCGAACTTTGCATAGCCGGCGTGAACTCCGCGGTGGTATTCATGATACAGCTGTGACAAACAGGTGGCGAGCTTACCGCTGTTGGGTCCGGGCCCGGTGACGACCACGATTGGCTTCGAGGTCTCGATGTACTCGTTGGCCCCGTATCCCTGATCGCTGACAATCATGTCGACGTCGGTCGGATATCCTTTGGTGAACTGATGGGTGAAGACCCGCACGCCCCGCCGTTGGAGCTTATTCCTGAACATGACCGCGGAAGGCTGCTGTTCGAACCGCGTGATGACGACGCCGGTTACCTGTATTCCCCACTCCCTCAGATCGTCGATGAGCTTCAGGGCGTCGGCGTCGTACGTGATGCCGAAATCCGCCCGCAGCTTCTTCCTCTCAATATCTCCCGCATAGATGCAGAGCACAACCTCCGACTTATCGGCGAGCTTCTGCAGGAGGCGCATCTTGACGTTCGGATCAAATCCCGGCAGTACGCGCGAGGCATGCATGTCGTACAGAATCTTCCCGCCGAATTCCAGGTACAGCTTGTTGTCGGACCGTTTCACACGGTCCAAAATTGCCGCACTCTGCTGGGCCAAATACGTTTCGTTATCAAAACCGTGCGTGGAGAGGATGTGCATGGACGGACGTCTGAGCATGGATGTGAAGGGGAAGGACAGCCGACTCTGGGAGTCAAAGCTATGGGAGTTTTCCGGCAAAGACAAGGGGCGAAGGACCTGCGGTGCAGGGAAGGTCGGAAGCAGGTGCCTGACCTTCTGCACAGCCGAGAGCTCTCCTGCTTCTGGTCGGCCCGCATCGAGGTGAGGCACCAAGGGGCGCGCAATGTCACAACAGGAGCTTATACAGCAGTTTCACATTCCTTCCCGGCTCGGGCATCACGGATTTGACCCGCGAGAGGTGCATGCGATATTCCCGGTTGAAGACGTTCTCCACACTCACAATGAACGTGTGGAACATGGAGCGAGAACTGATCTGGTACTGCGCGGTGAGATCGACGACAGCATACCCGGCGGTCGGTTGCTCGAATTGGTCGACCTGCTTCTGGTCTGCCGCGAGCCGGGCGACGACACCAGCATTCCACTGACTCGTGGAGTATCGGACATCGATCTTGCCGCTCAACGGAGGCATCATGGGCAGGGGAGAGCCGGTCGAGCGAAGCGTGCCGCGCAGGGCGCTTGCTGATATGCCAAGAAGGAAGGGAGCCGCAATGCCCGTCTCCGCGGCCACTTCGGCCCCCTGCAGTACGGCGCTCAATCCGCTGAACTGGTAGATCGGCAGGAGCGTCCGGTAGTTGATCTGTCCTGTGTTGCGGGGGAAGATGTAGCGCGCAATGTCATTACGGAATACCGTGAGTTGTCCTCGTGAACTTCCGCCCTCGTAGCGGACGAAGGCCTCGAGTCTCCACCCAACCTCCGATTTCAAGCCGGGATTTCCGACATCGAAGGAGTATGCCGCCAAATGCGGACCCTCGGAGAATAGCTCTTCCACCGAGGGAGCCCGGAATGAGCGAAGAAGCGTCACTCCGGCAACGATGTTGCTCCCCGCTTCGTACACTGCTGCGAGCGATCCGGAAACGTCGCCAAAGGCGCGTCCCCGGATCGGACCGATGCGGGGTGAATCCTTCTCGCGCGGGCGTACCCGCTGCTCATCATACCGCACTGCTCCCTGCAGCGTGAGCGGGCCGAGCGGCAGTTCTTCGAAGACAACCAGAGCGAGATTCGTTTCCTTGGTCGGAGGCGAGAATGAAAAGCCTCCGGCGGCAAAATCCCGATACTCCCCCGAAAAGCCGACGAAGCCGGCTGAAAAAGGCCCCCACGCTGGGGTGTGTGCGGCAATCTCTCCGCTGTAGGTGAGCACCCCGAATTCGATGCCCAAGGCACCGTTTGACTCGAATTCCTGATGAAAGTAGTCTGTGAACGCGAATTCCCCCTCCAATCTCTGCACCCAGGGGAACAGTCCGAACCACTCCGCCTTGGCCTGCAGATGCTGGCGTTGGAGTTCGATGCGAACCCCCTTCGGATGAGCGCCCACGAAACCCCCGGGAATCCCGTACCGGGAGACATACGTGCCGGCAGCGACGCCCGCAAAGCCCCACTGCTCCACCAGACTCAGTCCGGCAGAGGCGTTGAAGTTTCGATAGGGCGTGTTCAGAAGCCTTCCTTTGGGTGTTGCAATGTCCGAGGCGGTCCGGGCGCTTCCGTCGAAGCGAAAGGCCAAGGGTCCAAGCGGACCCGTCATCGCCCCGCCGCCCGAGAGTCCGCGGTTCACCGATTCTCCCTGAAGAGTCACGCTCCCGTGCACGTGTCCGACGTTGTTCGAAGGAATCTGTCCGCGCACGACGTTGATCGTTCCGCCCATCGTGTTAGGTCCATAACGCAGTGCCGCCGGTCCTCGAATGATCTCGATCCGGTCCGCGGTGAGCGGATCGATCACTACGGCGTGATCGGGTGCCGTGGCGGAGATGTCGCCGGTTCGCCCTCCGTCCTCCAGAATCAGAAGCCGTTCGCCGCCCAGTCCGCGCAGTACCGGCCGCGCCGGGGCTGGTCCCATGGTTCGCTGCGCCATCCCCGGTTCCTTGCCGAGCGTCTCCGCCAGCGTCCGCCCGAGCTGTTGCTGCAGCTTCCTTCCCGTCAGGACCTCTGCCGGCTTCAGCGCGGAGCCATTGGCCCCCGGCGCATCACCGACGATCATGACGGTCTCCGTCGTCAGCAGGGTCTCCTTGAGTTCCAGAACGACGTTGAGTGTTTCCCGATCGGCAAGCGTGACGGTACGAACAAGATGGTGGTACCCGAGACGGTAGGTCTTGAGCGTGTGCGTCCCCGGCGGAAGATTCGGAAAGATGAAATACCCGTCCTCGTGCGCCGTCACGAAGCGGTTGATCTCGAGAAGCACAACCGACGTCCATCCGAGCGGTTCTTTCGTTTCGGCATCGATGACTCTGCCGGACAGGACACAGGAGGGCCGATTTGCCCCGGTACCAGCCACCTCAGCTGAGGTGGCCGTGCCGTGGAGAGCGAGAAGAACAACGACAAGCAAGAGCACGATGCGGTCTGCCAGATGTCCGGTCATGGTGTCGTCACGTGGATTGGAATCGACGGTGTTCTGAAGTCGGCATGATCATGGTGGAGCAAACGTATCTCCACACTGGTCGTCTGCACGGCCTTACCAATGACATGGATACCCCACTTCTCTCCCGGATCGCGCTCGATTGCTGCGACCGATGTGTCGGCAATCGACCAGCCGAGATCATACTCGGAACCCTCCGGGCGAAAGCGGGTATCGGCGTGATCCAGGAAGTAGACGTCGATGTGATCGGTTTCGGTGCCGTTGGGGACGGAAATGTGTCCGGTTACGGTACCTTCCCGGACGATCACGATGTCGACACCATTCATGCGAAGAACCAGTCCCTCTGCTTCCGCATGGGTCTCGTCCGGTTCAACGGGATTGTCCTTGCAACCACCCAGGGCAAAGAGGAGAGCGGTGATCACGATCAGCGATGCAACGATGGGTTTCTTCATGACAAGACTCCTCTCCTAAACATGGAAGACGATATGAAGGCCGGCTCGACACGTTGTCAGTGTCGTCGGTCGCCGTTGGCCGCAAGCGCCGCTAAGATGCTTCTGCGGTATGTGAGATGTGGTCTAGGAGAGAGCCTGAGGGGGAGCGCGGGGATGACTGGGCGGGGGGGATTCGGTGAGGGGGATTTGGACGGGGAGTTCCGGTTCTACAGTACCCGCGATCGCCAGGGGAAGAAGCACGGCCGGTTCGATGGGCACAAACACGGTGAACGAGCGAATGCAAGCCGGACATTGATGCGGATTGTCCGAAGATCTGCTATGTCCAGGATTGCCCGAGCGATCTGCGGTCAGCTCGACCCTCTCCTCAAACCTGTACGGCAGGGAATGGGTATGAGCGATTCGGGTCTCGAAGCCAAGAAGGCCGAGGTGCACGAAAACCGTCAGAACACTTATGATCTTCCGCAGGTGAGGCATCAGAAACCTTGAATGGCCTAATCTACAATGGAATCCAAAGCAAAACAACCACGCGCTCGGGACAGGAAATGTGTGCGGATTTGGAGTATATTCATAAACAAGCATCCACCGCAGAACGTTCCGCCCATGAGAAAGCAGACCTACAGGGAGTGTCCATCAGAAGCCATCGCTCGGCCATTCTCCGCTGTCTATGCGTTCCTTTGGCCTCAGGGGACCGTGTCGGAGAGCATCTTCGCTGGCCGACTCGGCGCAACAAGCAGGACTTAAAGCCAAGAGAGTGTCTGCAGAGCGGAAACCTTCACCACGTGTCAAGAAAGGTGCCTCTATGCGTATTCTCGTTGCCGTTCTCATCTTCTTCGTGTGGGTTCTGCCCTCTGCGGCACAGGAGGAACCAGAATTCTTTCCTCTGCACCAGGTCACTGTCGGTGCCGGCACCGGGAGTGTTTCTGAGGGGAGCGTCTTCAACATAACACCGGATGTCAAGGGAGCTCCGGATTTCTTCTTCGACCTTGCGTATCTGTATCACGTATCGCCGAGCTTCGGCGTCGGAATGTCCCTCGTCGGCTATTCTCAGTCGATCACTGAAGTGACGGTGATCCTGAGCGATGGAAGCACCGCGCGGCCGGAGTTCGATCTCTCCCTTGTGCATTTTGCTGCTGTGGGACGTTACACGTTTGCCGAGGGTGGGATCAAACCGTATGTGTTCGGGATGATCTCGCTGGTAACCGGGTCGGTTTCGAGCAAGGAAAGCGGGACATTGAACCAGCTCGGCTTCGGCGCGGGGGAAGGCATCGGTGTCAGCTTCGACATCGGCTCCCATGTGCGTCTCTCCGCCGAAGGGCTGGGCGTCTTCGGCTCCTCGTCGTGGAAGGAGCGGCCGTTCCTGAATTCTTCCGGAACAGACTACAACCCGGGCATGGCGGGAGTACTCGTCAATCTTTCCTACCTCTGGAGCGACTGAATCGGCGAGACCTATGCGGCCCGACATCGGACAATTCATGACGACTCTACGGCGCGGCAAAGCGGCCTATGTGCCCAACGTTGAACTCGGTGTTCATCCTGTTGTCAAGGAACGCTTCCTCGGACGGCCATTGACCGATCTCAGGGACGAGGTAGAGTTTGCCCGCAGGGCTGGCTATGACTATGTGAAACTTCAACCGGTGGCCGATTTCAATCCGGATCAGGTGGGTGTCGAGCAGAAGACCCAGTTCTACCAGGACGGGACTGTCAAGCGAACCTGGGCCTCCGAGGGGTCTGGAGTGATCACCACCGCGGCCGACTTTGAGCGGTACCGCTTTCCGAAGAAAGAGGATTTTGAGTACAGCAAGTTCGAACAGATCAGAGATCTGCTGCCGGATGGGATGGGGGTGATCGGGCAGTACGGCGATATCTTCACGATGACATGGGAGATGATGGGATTCGAGACCTTCAGTCGCTGTCTCTTTGAGGAGCCCGAGCTCGTGGATGCCCTGAATGAGAAGCTCGGAAACCTCGTGATCAGCATGTTCGAATATTTTGCCCAGAGCGATGCCGTGGACGTGCTGTGGTACAGCGACGACATTGCGTACACGGGAGGACTTCTGGTCTCACCGAAGACGCTGGATAGGTACTTCTTCCCCTGGCTGCGGAAGATCGGCGAGCTGGCCCGGAAGCACGACAAGCCGCTGATGTACCACAGTGATGGAATACTCTACAAGGTCATGGACACGATCATCGATTGCGGCGTGGATGCCTTGCATCCGATCGAGCCGAAGTCGATGGACATTGTGGAAGTCAAACAACGCTACGGCAACCGTCTGTGCCTCCTGGGAAATCTCGACGTGGATCTGCTCTCCCGGGGGAAGCCGGAAGATGTCCGGGAACAGGTGCGGCAGAACATTGAGCGTGTGGGATACAACGGGGGATACTGTGTCGGCTCGGGCAATAGCATACCGGAATACGTGAACTACGAGAACTACCTCGCCATGCTGGCCGCCGTGCGGGAGTTCGGGGGAGGGTGAAGCTCAGCCCCGGGCTGTTGGACGGGTCTCTCCGTCCCGACTGGAGTCGGGACGGGCTGACCCGACACCCGGGTTGACCCGGGGGTTGGTGCTGGGCAATAGATTGTTGGTCGGGTCTCCGGCCCGACGTACTGTGCAGAATCATGACACGAGTATCTCGACAAGGAGGAACAACCATGGGCTCCATGCAGAAACGACTCCTTCCACTGTTGATCACAGCGGTCCTTCTCGCTCTACTCCCCGGCTGCCGTCCTCAGCGACAGACCGCCACGCCGCCGGTAGCGAAGATTCAGCCGGCGAAACTTGAGAAACACGGGCACGTCAGAATCGACAATTACTACTGGCTGCGGGAGCGGGAGAATCCGGAGGTCATCGCGTATCTGAAGGCGGAAAACGCCTACACGGATACCATGATGCGCCACACGGAGAACTTCCAGAACGAACTCTATGAAGAGATCGTCGGTCGCATCAAACAGACTGACGTCTCCGTGCCGTACCAACAGGAGGGGTATTTCTACTATACACGGTTCGAGGAAGGGAAGGAGTACCCGATCTACTGCAGGAAAAAGCGATCGCTGGAAGCACCCGAAGAGATCATCCTTGACGCCAATGAACGGGCGGCGGGACACGGATTCTATTCCACCGGATCGAGAGCGGTGAGCTCCAACGGCAATCTTCTTGCCTTCTCAGAAGACACGGTCGGGCGCAGGTTCTTCACGATCCGCGTGAAGAATCTCTCGACGGGAGAACTCCTGACAGATGACATACCGTCGGTGACCGGCAACGTCGCGTGGGCGAACGACAACACGACGCTCTTCTATGCCAAACAGGATCCTGTGACGCTCCGCTCGTATCGCATCTACCGGCATGTGCTGGGGACAAATCCCGCCGCAGACCCGATCGTGTACGAAGAGAAGGACAACACCTTCAGCTGCTACGTGGTCAAGACGAAGTCCAAGAAGTATCTGATGATCGCTTCGACCCAGACGCTCAGCACCGAGTACCGGTACCTGGATGCCCATACACCGGCCGGCACCTTCACAGTGTTCCATCCCCGGGAATCCGGTCATGAGTACTCAGTCGATCACTACGCCGATCACTTCTACATCCGCACGAACGACCGGGCGAAAAACTTCCGGCTCATGAAGACACCGGTGACCGGGACGGCGAAGAAGTACTGGACGGAGGTGATTCCGCACCGTGAGGATGTCTTGCTCGAGGGATTCGAGATCTTCCGGAATCATCTCGTCGTGGTGGAACGGAAGGCGGGACTGATCCAGATGCGCATCCGGCCATGGAACGGCGAGGGAGAGCATTCCATCGACTTCGGTGAGCCGGCGTACCTCGCCTACGTCAGCACGAATCTGGAGTTTGATACGCCCCTGCTGCGGTACGGCTATACATCGATGACGACTCCCACGTCGATCTATGACTACGATATGGTGACACGGGAGAAGAAGCTGCTGAAGAGGGAGGAGGTGCTGGGAGGCTTCGATCCCGAGGACTATGTGACGGAGCGGCTTTCTGCGCCGGCGAAGGATGGCAAACTGGTGCCGATCTCCATCGTTTACCGGAAAGGGCTGAGGAAGGACGGATCGCATCCTCTGCTCCTGTACGGGTATGGTTCGTACGGGGCCAGCATGGACGCGGCCTTCAGCTCTCCGCGTTTGAGTCTGCTGGATCGCGGATTTGCCTTTGCCATTGCTCACATCCGGGGGGGAGAGGAACTCGGGCGGGACTGGTATGAGGACGGGAAGCTGTTGAAGAAGAAGAACACGTTCACAGACTTCATCGCCTGCGCGGAGTATCTGGTGAGCCAGAACTACACGGCTCCCGACCGGCTCTTTGCGCAGGGGGGAAGCGCTGGCGGACTTCTCATCGGCGCGGTTGTCAATATGCGTCCGGATCTCTTCAAAGGGGTGATTGCCGCCGTGCCATGGGTCGATGTTGTGACCACAATGCTCGACGAGAGCATTCCGCTGACCACCTCGGAGTATGATGAATGGGGGAACCCGAATGTCAGAGAGTACTATGAATACATGCTCTCGTATTCCCCGTACGACAACGTCGAGGCAAAGGCCTATCCGAACATGCTCGTGACCACGGGCCTGCACGATTCGCAGGTGCAGTACTTCGAACCGGCGAAGTGGGTGGCGAAGCTCCGGGCGCTGAAGACCGATAGCAATGTGCTGATGCTCCGTACCAAGATGGAGGCGGGGCACGGCGGCGTGTCCGGCCGGTACAAGCAGTATCGGGAGACGGCGTTCCAGTATGCATTTTTGCTCGATCTGGTGGGAATTCACGACTGATCACGATCAACGGAGGTTCGCATGGAACGCGAGCGTTTCTATCGGGGTGTCTTCATTGCGGGGGGAACGTGGAACCTCCTGGTTGCGGTACCCACATTCTTCCTCGTTCACCGGCTGGCGTCGATGTTCGGGCTGGAAGAGCCGCGGTATCCCATCTTCATCTACTTCAACCTCATGACGGTCGCAATGTTCGGGTTTGTGGCGTTCTATGTCGCGCGGAATCTCGCGACATCGCGCGGCCTGGTCAAGATTCTGGTCTACTCAAAACTCCTGACGTTCGCCATCTTTGGGGCGGCATATTTCGCCTTGAAGATGCCCGATGCGTTGATCAACCTGATCGGACCCGGGATGTTCGTTGACCTCGCTCTCGGCATGCTCTACTGGAGGTATTTGGTCTTGTCTGCGCCCAAAGCGCCGCGAGAATGAATGACCAGTAATGGCAAATCCATCTGGTTGCGTCACCACCTAATTCTCGTTACCTTTTCAGTGGGCCTGCAAGGCCGGCTTACTCGGAACGTGGCGCAGCTCCCGACGGGATCCCTTCGGGACCGGTAGCGCACCAAAGAGGGGTGCATGTACTGGATGTACATTCTGTACAGTGAGAAATTGGACAAGTTCTATGTTGGACAAACCAACGACGTAGACGAGAGGATCATTAGGCATAATTCGGGTCGAAGTGAGTACACCAGATCGGGTCGGCCGTGGGTTGTGATCCATAAAGAAGGGTACATGACAAGAAGGGAGGCTCTAAGGCGAGAACGATTTCTTAAGTCCCCTCAGGGGTGGTTGGAGCTGAGGAAGATCAAGGAGAAGTTCTACTCGGAACGTGGCGCAGCTCCCGACGGGATCCCTTCGGGACCGGTAGCGCACC
>CAYXMK010000067.1:0-10944 GCA_964465905.1 uncultured Ignavibacteriaceae bacterium
GGGCGCGGTGATCAGCTGGAGGGCGGCGATCGTCAGGAACACGGCCATCGGATCGTTGCTACCGGATTCCATCTCCAGCAGCGGCTTGAGGCGGCCGCGGAGACTCACATTCTTCGAGCGAAGGACCGAGAAGACCGCCGCCGCGTCGGTGGAAGAAATGACAGCCCCCAGGAGCAAACCTGTCAGAAGCGAACGATCGAGCACGTACGACACAAAGGCGCCCACCGCCAGCGCGGTCAGGAGCACGCCGAGCGTGGCGAGACTCGCTGCCTGCCAGAGCACGGGACGCACCTGTGACCACTGCGTATCGAGGCCGCCGGCGAAGAGGATGAAGACGAGCGCAATGATGCCGATCGACTGCGCGAGGCCGGCGTCGCTGAACTCGATACCTCCGGGACCCTCCGAGCCGGCCAGCATTCCGATAACGAGAAAGATCAGAAGCGCCGGCACACCCAGATTGTCGGAGAGCTTGGCGATGGCGATGCTCAGGAGGATGAGCAGAGATCCCGTCAGAAGCAGGTACTCGATGGTCATGGAGCGGCGTGGTTCGGTATGGTTGTTGCCGTCATCGTCGTTTTCGGGATTTGCGCGCCCTGTGCAGGATTCCCTTCGGAAACTTCATCCGGTCGCACAGAAGAGAAACCCTACGGCCCATCGGGGGAGTTCCTGACCAACCGCGCGGCGAACCGCCGCCGGCGGGGTTCCCCTTCGTTCCGATGCCAGACGGGAAACGGCCGCCGGATCGAGCCCTGACCAACACCCGTACATCCCCAACGGCGAACGTGCAATCACAACTGGCGTCGGATCAGCTTCTCCAGTGTCTCTCGTCTCCAGAGATCGGGATGAGGAGTGAATTGCCGGCCGAAGATCGTCCATGTGATGAACTCGACGAGCAGACCCGATTGCCGAAGAGCATCCAGGTACGCAAAGTCGACGGTGAGCGGACCGATCTCCAGTCGGCCCCGGACAAGGAGGGGGAATCCCGACGCGCTCAGTCTCCTGCTGGATTCATCCACATCCTCCACGCGAAATCCGAGGTGATGCAGATCTGCCGTCCGCCCCGGCGGTGCCCGATAGAAGTCGGTGCCGACCGCCGGCTCGATCAGTTCCAGCTCGTAGCCGCGATAGTAGCTCAGCCCGATTCTTCCCCGTACGGTGCGCGCGTCTTCTCCTTCTCTCCATTCGGCGGCATTTCCTTCCAGAAGGTAGAAACTCTGCACCCCTAATGCCTCGAGATCCGTTGCAGCCGCGCTGACCTCCGGCACAACCAGTCCGAGCTGGTGGAGAGGCGGAAGGTGATGGTCCCGGCGAAATTCGTGCGCCAGAGCGTTCACGAATGAGGGGAATTCCGATGATGCCAGGAGCGTCGGAAGGGGAATAGTCAGGTTCGGAATGGCGGACGGCCGTCCGGGCGGATGCTCAGGCGTGGAAGCAGACATTGCGGCTCCGGAGATGAACGCTGATACGTCGGTTGATCGGACAAAGGTAGGGAATCTTGATGTGAATGCCAAGCTCGGGCGCGACCATCGCCGGTCGGCGCATGTTGGCGGGCAGTATGCGGGAAGGCGAACAGTCTTGGACAACGCAAGGTTATGAGAGAGGTCGGATGAGAATGCGGCGTTCCGCGATGTCCGTCAGGAGACCCAAAACAAAGGACAGTCGCTCGGGACTCCGGAGAGCATGGTCCGGATTCGATTCGAGAGCGTAGATCAGATCGCCGAGGACGGTGAACCGCCTGCCCGACACGAAGCGGCTGGAGGAACGGACGATTTCGTATCCGTCCCGGAGGCGGTAGAGGAAGAGCAACACTTCATCGGCCGGAGCGGTCGATGCCGACTCTGCCGCTGCCCGCAGCTGACCGGCAAGTTCGCGGGCCTGCTGGATGGGAGATGGAAGGGAAGTCATACGCGCCGATGGGATCGCGAACGGCACTCGCGCATGACCTCTTCGGCGATTCTCCCCGCGGCATCCTCGATCTCGGGGGAGGGGGAAGATCCCGGATCGAAGGTGCGCGCTTCTGCGCCGAACACGAGGACGCGGGGAGGAAGAGCGTTCAGCGATCGGCCGAGTTCGATAGCTTCGGCAACGCCGAAGCCGTGGGTTGAGTGGTGACGGACGGCGCTTGGAAGCGGACCGACGGAGGCGTCGAACCGGTGGACCGTACCCGGCGGCGAACCCGTGACTGCGGCGTCAAGAATGATCACCGTCTCCACATCCTTCCAGAGATCCATGAGATGAGACGGGTCGCCCTCCGATTCGGCGACACGGATACCGGGGGGAAGTACTCCGGAGCACGCGCGCACCGCTAGAATTCCCGCAGCGTCGTCTCCCCGGTCGAGTCGTCCGACCCCGATCACCAGCAGGCCACGCCGATCAGGTCCCGCCTTCCCGTTGCGAGCTCCATCCACGGGCGTTTCAGAATGCCGTTCGATGGGATTCTGTTTGCGATAGGGCTTCCTCACGATCGCAGATCTCTTGCGCCGTGACCGTATCATCGGATGTTGAGCTTCTGCTTGACCTGCGTGTGAAGCTGGTAACCCTCGGTCATCTGTCGTCGCAGGTCATTCGCCCACTTCCTCACTCTGGCCTCATTCGGCTCGTCCTTGTCCAGCTCCTTCTCGATCTCGCCAATGAGGGTCTGCAGGGAGGCGCAGGTGGAATCCAGTCCGGCGTATTCCCGGGCCACCAGTCTGGACTGCTCAGGGGAGAGGAGCTTGCGTGAACTTCTGAGCAGTTGCTCCATTGTTCTGAGGCTTGCCGAAACCTCTGCCGCGTGTGCGCGGGCGATGTCGCGGTTCAGTGAGGTTTGGCTTGCCTCCTCTGCGATGCGCTGTGCGTGGCCTCGAACGCGCTTGCAGGCGCTGGTGAGTTCCGAGTGCTCGGCGGCGAGCCTGGCTTGGGGAGACTGACTGTGGGCCGACGACACCGCCACTGCCGTTGCGAGTGCGAGGAGGGTGCAGAAGACTCTCATGTTCCCTTACCTCCCTTCCGGGCCGCTCCGCAGTCCGGAGTCACTGCCGTCGTGGTTTGAGAGCGCCTGCGGTCGGCCTCACCCGTACAAGTTAGAGGGTGTGCGGGACTGATGCAAGGTCGCCGATGAGGGGATGGGCGAGTCTGATGTAGTCCTTGAACTTCAGGCGCACGGATTCGGTGTGGGTGCAGGCGTTGAACACGATCTCCTCGTCCTCCGCGAGGGAGCGGTCCACAACGGTGGGGAGGGCGTAAAGGTTGCCGAACGGGGGCATCGCTCCCACTTCACAGTCGGGAAAGAGCGAGGCGAGTTCCTCTTCCCGCGCCAGATGCACGTGCTCCGCTCCGAAGGATCGCTTGACACGCTTTTCGTCGATCCGGTGATCCGCCCTGAGCACGGCGAGCCAGTACTTGCCGTCGATGTGGAGAACGACGGTTTTCGCCAGGACACTATCCGGCACATGCGTCGCAGCGGCGACCTCATGGGCAGAGAATGCCGGCGAGTGGCGCAGCACCAGATGCGGGACGTTGTTCTCATTCAGGTACTTGATCAGGTCGCTAAGCCTGGCCATGGCTGTGCTCCTCCGAGGAGATGGATACGAAGACAGCAGTGGCCCGACGCAGGCGGTGGAGCGACGGGCCACGGAAACAGCGGGGGTCCTGCACGACGGCTACTCTCGCTCCAGGTGCAGTCTCAGGAAGTGTGTTGCGCAGGAGATACAGGGATCGTAGTTCCTGATGGCCTGCTCGCACTGCCACGTGATTTCCGCCTCGGGCCGATGCACAATCTTCGGCACGAGTTCGGCGAGATCTTGCTCGATGACCTTCTGGTTCTGGGCCGTGGGAGGGGTGATCTTGGCGTCCAGAATGATGCCGCGCTCGTCCAGCCGGTAGCGGTGGTAGAGCAGTCCGCGCGGTGCTTCCGATGCTCCGCAGCCGACGGCGGCGCGAGTCTGGATCGGTACTGCCGCCTCCGCGGGTTCTTCGTACTGATCGATGATCCGGAGCGCCTCTTCGCAGGCAAAGACTGTTTCGACGCTACGGACAATGATGCTCTTGAATGGGTTGTGGCACCCCTTGCCGATGCCGGCGTTCTTTGCAGCTTTCTGGGCCTTCGGCGTCAGCTTGTCGAAATTCAGATTAAACCGGGCCATCGGTCCGACGTGGTACGCTCCCCGTTCGTTCAGGTACGAATGCAGAGCGTTCGAATGGGGCATGTGCTCTTCCGTGAAGTGCTTCTCATAGTCCCTCAGCGGGATGTCGAGGCCCTTGCTGGAGACCACCCGTCCCTCGGTCAGGGGGTATTCGTCGGGATGACGGAGCGACACGTACTCATACTCGCGCTCGAACTCAGGGTACTTGAGCTTGGCGACCCATTCCGTGGCCTTCACGGAGGCCTCAAGAGCCCACCGCAACGGTTCCACCATGCTCTTCAGTTCGCTCCTGGATGGGAGGCGGTAGAAACCTCCGACGCGAACGTTGACGGGGTGAATCTCGCGCCCCCCCACGAGGGTGACCAGATCGTTTCCAATCTTCTTCAGCTTCAGTGCAAGTTCCACTTCCTTGGGATGATCTTTCGACATCCGTATGGCATCCTCATAGCCGAGGAAGTCGGGGGCGTGCAGCATGAAGACATGGAGGGAATGGCTTTCGATCCATTCGCCGCAGTAGATCAGGCGCCGGAGATTGCGCAGCTGTCCTTCCACCGTGACGCCGAAGGCGTCTTCCATCGCACCGATGGAGCTCATGATGTAGGCGATAGGGCAGATGCCGCAGATTCGGGCGGTGATGTCGGGTGCCTCGTCGTACCGCCGGCCTCGCAGGAATGCTTCGTAGAAACGGGGGGGCTCGAAGATGCCGAAGCGGACTTCGCGGACCTGGCCCCGCTGCACTTTGACATAGAGCGACCCCTCTCCTTCCGCGCGGGCGAGGTAGTCCACCTTGATCGTCTTATTCTTCATGGGCCTCACTTTCTTTCCGGAAGGCGTCCGCGTAGGCGTTGAATCCCCGGTACGCGCGGACGACGTCGTCTTTGCTCATTCCCTGCCGCAGCCACCAGGAGCTGAGGGCGGGGGCATTGGGAGTCTCTTTCGGACCGAAGCAGCCGTAGCAGCCCCGGTGGTACGAGGGGCACAGCGCTCCGCAGCCGGCCTGGGTCACGGGTCCCATACACGGTGTGCCGTGCGCCACGGCGACGCAGACGATGCCGCGACGCTTGCATTCCATGCACACGCTGTGCGGCGGAATGTTCGGGCGACGGTTGTTCAGGAGAGCGTTCACGACCTCCAGGAGCTGGTACTTGTTGATCGGGCATCCGCGCAGCTGGAAATCGACGAACACATGATCCGCAATCGGCGTCGACTTGGCAAGCGTGTTGATGTAGGAGGGCTGGGCATAGACGATCGATGTGAACGCAGCGACATCCTTGAAGTTCCGGAGCGCCTGGATGCCTCCCGCGGTGGCGCATGCCCCGATGGTCACGAGCACTTTGGAAAGCCGCCGGACCTTGTGGATCCGCTCCGCATCGTGGGGCGTCGTGATGGATCCTTCCACGAGCGAGAGGTCGTACGGGCCCTTCAAGAACGCCCTCGTGGCTTCAGGGAAGTTCGCAATCTCCACGGCGCCGGCAACGGCGAGCAGCTCCTCCTCGCAGTCCAGCAGACTCAGCTGGCACCCGTCACACGATGCAAACTTCCAGACGGCGAGCTTCGGTTTTCGCGTCTTGGCCATGTCAGATTTCCCACTTGGTAAGAAGATCCTTGATGCGTCCGTAACTGAAGACGGGTCCGTCCCGGCACACGAACATGGAACCGAACTGGCAGTGCCCGCACAGCCCGATCGCACACTTCATGTTCCGTTCCATGGAGAGGAAGATTTCGTCATTGCGGATGCCGCGCTTCTGGAGCTCAAGGACTGTGTAACGAATCATCACTTCCGGGCCGCACACGAGCGCGACGGCGCTCAGCGGATCGAAGGGGGCTTTCGAAATCAGCGACGTTACCACTCCTACGTTCCCTTTCCAGGGGCGAAGTGCCCGATCCACCGTGACATAGACGTCCAGGTCGAACCGTGCCCGCCAGTTCTCCAGCTCGCGCCGGTAGAGGATGTCTTCCGGACTGCGTGTGCCGTAGAGAAGTACTACCTTTCCGTACTTCTCGCGGCGCGCGAGGATGTGGTAGAGTGCGGGGCGCAGAGGCGCCAGTCCGATGCCGCCGGCCACGATGACGACGTCGCTCCCCTCCGCGTGCTCGACCGGCCAGGGAGTACCGTAGGGGCCTCGAACCCCGATGACAGCTCCGGGCTTCATCCTGCGCATGGCTTTCGTCACCGTACCGACGGACCGGGTCGTGTGCACGAGGGTCTCGGGGCGTGTCGGATTCCCGCTGATGGAAATGGGAATCTCACCCGTCCCGTACACGTAGAGCATGTTGAACTGCCCCGGCGCAAAGGGGAAGTGGGAAAAACCGCCGGCGGAGGAGAGTTCGAGCGTGAACGTATCCGCGGTTTCCTGGCGGAACGCCTGGATCTTGAACGGCACCGGCAGCATCGGGTTCTTGGCACTCTGCGGCATCATGGGTCTTCTCGGTTACGATTCTCGATAGAGGTCAAGCAACTGCATCCGCATTGCGGCAAGGCGGTCCTCCATGACTCCGGCGAACTTCAGCAAGAGCCGATAGCCGAGGCTGTGATCGTTCTCGCACTTCGTACGGAGACACTGTCCGTCCAGCGCAATGGCACGAGTCAATTCGACCGCCTGTGCGCCAAAGTGCCACTTGAAGGGAGGGAAAAGCCATGACCAGCCCAACACATCTCCGTCGCCGAGCGTTTGGATTCTCACCGGCCCCCTCCCCGGGACATTGACCTCGACCGCCACCAGACCCGAGCGTAGTATGAAGAATCGGTCGGCTTCTTCTCCTTCCCGGAAGATCACCGTGCCGGGATCAAATCGGACATTCGATGCGCATCCGACCACGAGCTCCAGGTGAGCCTTGTCTAGTCCCGCAAAAAATGGATGCTGGCTGATGATCGGTTCCAGGGTCTCCATGCTTGCTCTCCTTCGCTATGAGGGTTCGACGATGGCAGTGGACTTGGGTTGCTGATCCCGAATGGCTTGCGCTTCTTCCGTGATGTCGATGCCGACGGGGCACCACGTGATGCACCGGCCGCAACCGACGCAGCCGGACATGCCGAACTGGTCGATCCAGTTGCTCAGCTTGTGCGTCATCCATTGCCGGTACCGGGCCTTGGCCGATGTCCGGATGCTCCCACCATGGATGTAGGAGAAATCAACGGTGAAGCATGAATCCCAGCGGCGCCAGCGCTCGGCTGACGCACCGTCGAGGCTCGTCGTGTCTTCGACCGTGCTGCAGAAGCAGGTCGGACATACCTGCGTGCAGTTGCCGCAGGTGAGACAACGCTGCCCCGTGGCGTCCCACCGGGGATGGTCGACGTTTGCCGCCAGAAGCTCCTTCAATCCGGCTGTCTCCAGCGTGCGCCCCATGGATGTCTCTGCCATCCGGAGGGCTTCGTCGGCGACGCTGATATCCCGCTTCGTTGCTTCATCCGTTTTGAGTTGGTCCAGAATCTTTGCGCCGCGTTCCGAGCCGGCCTCGATCAGAAAAACGTGATTGTCGACGGAGAGGATCTCCGTGAGGACGAGATCGAAGCCGTGCGTCGCGCGCGGACCCGTGTGCATCGACGCGCAGAAGCAGGTGCCCCCGGGTTGTGTGCAGTTGACCGCAACGAGGAAAAGATGTTCCCGCTGCTCGCGGTAGTGGGGATCCAGATAGGCACCCTGCAGAAAGACCTTGTCCTGAATCTCCATCGCTGCAAGGTCGCAGGCCCGCATCCCGATGAGCGCAAGCCTGGAAGGATGACCCGAAGCTGCGGGGCTCTCGGCTTCCCGGACCTGCAGTCCCTTCTTTCCTCTCTCGGCTGTCCAGAGCCTGAGATGGGGGGGGAAGAGATACTTCTTCCACGACTGGGGGCCGACCACGTAGCTGAAAAGGGCGTCGTCGTCACGGCGCTCAAGACGATAGGTGCCGCCGGTCTGACGGTCTGTCCATCCACACGGGAGATCCGCCGTGGACGTGATCCGCTCGAGCACGATGGCGTTGCTGCGGACGGTGGGACCGACAGTGACATAGCCCTTGTGCTGGAGGAGGGACAGCAGGGCGTCCAGGCCGGCTCGATCAATGCGCTTCATGTCGCCAACGAGAGGAAGTTTTGGGTGGCGTTGACACTCCGGAGGCGGAGTGGGTCACTGCCTGCACGTCAACTGCTATGCCATATGCCCGACTCAAAAGCGGGGCTTTTTGGGGAGGGATGTTGTCATATTTGGCACAGTTCGCACGAATGCAAACGGAATTCCGAATTTCTGTGCGGAAAATGGTCCAGGCCCTGTCAACATCCGGATGCGGCTCGCAAACCAAGAAAAACAGAAGAGGCCGTGAGTGATCTCCCACGGCCTCCCTGAACGCGCATCGGGATGAGCCAGACTCACCCCGAGACAAAGGGATACTTCTTGATCTCCGTTGTAGGGACGAACTTTCCGGACGCCGGCATCGTGTCGTAGATCATGGCATTGGCGCCGTAGAGCAACGACTTCGCGTCGTAGCCGAGGATCCGAAGGTACGCAGCGACGAAGGAACTGGTCTGCCCCGTGTAACAGTACACCACGACCGGCTTGTCCGTCGGGAGTGTCTTGAGGTACGTGGTCGACTTCAGGTCCGTCCTGGGCGTGTACTGAGCCGCTCCCGGAATATGACCGTTCGTGCTGTACTGATCCGCCGGCCAGTAATTCACGATGTAGTAGCCCGAAAGATTTGTGAAGAGCGTGCTGTTGGAAATAGAAGCGGCCGTGTAACCTTCCGTCAGGACCGCGTTCACGCGCGCTTCCAGAATCTCCGCTCCCGTCGTCTTGCCGGTGGAAAACGTGGGAAGGCTGCCGACAGTGTTCTTTGCTGTAGCCGTTGTTGTGAACTGCGCGGCCCGGTCGTTCTTCATGTTCGCGAGCCAGCGGTTCTGGGCAAAAGAGCTGTCCCACGAGCACATGCCGAACTTCAGGGAGTAGGCGTTGTTGTATCCCATCAGACGCAACGCCATGGTGCCGAACGCCGACGTTTGCCCCGTGTAGCAGATGACCACGATTCGGGCGTAACTACTTGCATTACTCAGGCCCTTGACGTGGGACAGAAGGTTCGCGAGCGTCACGTTGACCGCACCTTGGATCCTTCCAGCGGTGAAGTCGGACGCCGCTCGGATGTCAATCAGGTACTGCGTCGATGGCGCCGCCTGGAGCGTCGTGTAGACATCGGCTGCTGAGACGATCGATGGGCACGACGTGGAGTTCAGGTAGTCTCCGCCTGTTCCCTCGAGATAGCTGAGCAGGACTTCGGCTTCGTTGACCTGCTCCTCGGGTTCGGTGCTCTTCTTGCAGCCCGTCAGGCCGAACAGCACCGGCACGATCAAGAGCAGAGAGATGAGACGAAGGGATTTCATGAAGTTCCTCCTTGTGATGATGTGATGATCACCTTCCGGTGAGTGCCGCGTTGCAGTGCATTACTGGATTCCCCAACTTGCCGGCAGTCTGCCGTCAACGACGATGCCGGTGTCGGCGGCAACTTCCCAGCTCCTGAGGTCCGCGTTGAAGAGATAGAGTTGCTTGTTCCGATAGACATCCCCCTCTTTGATGATGTGGCAGTTGTCGTAGCAGGATTTCCCTGCATCAACCTGGGTGCGCTTCGTCCACTTCTTGATGTTGTGGGGAGTCGTATACTTGTAGGTCGGCCGTACGTCGAAATTGGCCAGATTGGCCACGCCGTATTCCTTCCAACTGTCGGGGGCCATCAGCGACTGCCTCAGGAGGGCATAGGGATATGCGGCATTGGTGAAAGGCGATTTCTTCACGCCCGGCAGGGGATTCCGCCCGATCTTAAAGCCCGTGTACGCAGCAATGCGCGCTCCTTCACCATGGATGTGACAGCTGCCGCAGTTGTTGTAGTCCTGTGAATGGCAGGTAGAGCAGCTGAACGTATTGATGTGCGCCGCATGATAGGAATTTGAAGAGGCCAGATTGGTGTGACAGTCGGTGCACTTCGGCAGGAGTGCCATCTGGTAGCGCTGATCGTACATCACGCCGTTCCCGTGCAGTTCCGTCTTCTTGTGGCAGGTGATGCAGTGGCCGTCGCCGAGCGCCGTCAGGTGCACGTCGGGGACGGTACCAGTGCCGACGCCGAGATACGCGTGACCGCCGCGACTGGTGTGGCACGCAATGCAGTTGTCTACCATGCTGGGCTTGCGCGAGAACTCATGGCCGTTGAGCAATCCCCCGCCCCCCGCCAGCGGACGATTGACGTGGCACTCGCCGCAGCCCCCGTGGCACTTTGCACAGTTGACCTTGTATCCTTCCTTCAGCTGCGACGGCAGCTGGTCGTAGGCCCGGGCAAGCTCGGAAACTGGAGTCTCACCGCGATACCGCTGCACCACCATGCTTTTCTGTCCCCACCCGTTCAAGTGCAGACTGTTCGCGAAGAGGGACGTGATCGTCGCGTGGCAGGGAGCACACTTGGTCGCGGCCTGTGAAGAAGGATGTTTGATGAAGTCGCCGGAGTGAGCGACGTTCTTGTCGGACGTCGTCCCGACGCCGCCGTGGCAGACCGTGCAGGCGAGCTTGCCGTGAGTTGATCTGGAGAACTTGGCGTAGCCGTCGGGTTTCAGGTACACTCGGTCGTACGGCTCAATGACCGGCGCGTCCCCGCCGCAACCCCCTCCAATAGCCGCTGTGTCAGGCGAATGAACCGCTTTGAGGGTCGCGTAGTTCGTGTGACACCCGGCGCAGGAAGAAATTGCGACTTCGGGTTCCTCTGTCGGCGCAACCGGCTCGCGCTCCTTGACGCAGGAAGAAAGAGCTACGATCACCGAGCACAGCAGGACGGCGGCGCGAAAAGAAGAGATGAGGCGATTTACCTGTCT